>DATKMK010000095.1:0-35748 GCA_035541895.1 Binatia bacterium
CGTGGCGATGAGCATCACCGGGCACAAGACCGTGAGCATGTTCCTCCGATACAACATCACGGACGGCAAGGACCAACGCGACGCGCTGCAACGCACCGCCGAGCTACGCCGGCAACGTGTCGCATCCGCACCCCAGCCGTCCAAAGTGACACCCCTTCGGACGGCTCAGGGATGAGCACCCGCCCCAAACATACGGACCAAACACGGACCAAACACCAAGGGGCTGACTCCTCACGGAGTCAACCCCTTGATTTCACAGCTCCCCGGGCCGGACTCGAACCAGCGACCAATCGGTTAACAGCCGATCGCTCTACCGACTGAGCTACCGGGGATCACGATGTTCCGGTGGGTCGCAACCGGAAGTTCAGGCTGCTACCACACGGTCGATAGCGCTTCAAGCTACGATGCGCCGCCTGCTGATGCGGCGACGTGGCACTACGCGGCGCGGAGTTCGGGCCGCGCCGCCGCGCGCGCCTCGGCGTCGGCGTAGATCCGAGCCGGCGGCGCCGCCAAGTCCCAGGTCACGCCGATCCAGGACAGCGCAGTGAGAATGTAGTACGTGGCGTCGATCTCCCACCAGAAGAACCCCTGCCGCACCGAGTTCATGTAGTAGTGGTGGTTGTTGTGCCAGCCTTCGCCCATCGTGAGCAGGGCCAGCCACAGATTGTTGCGGCTCGTGTCCGTCGTCTCGAAGCGCCGGCTGCCGTAGACGTGCGCCAGCGAGTTGATGAAGAAGGTCGAGTGCCACAGCAGCACGGTGCTGATGAAGAATCCCCACACCAGCCAACTCAGGCCGCCGACGAGGGAGAGCCCGACCGCCAACGCCACCGGCGGCACCAGGAAGTGCTCGTTGAGCCATACCAACTCAGGATACTTCGCCATGTCAGGGATGCGGCTGTAGTGCGTCTCGTCGTAGTCCGGGCTGAGAATCCACCCGACATGCGCCCACCAGAAACCACGCTGCACGGGCGAATGCAGATCTTCGGGCTGATCGGAGTATTTGTGATGATTGCGATGATTGGCCGCCCACCACAGTACACCCTTCTGCACGGCCGTGGTGCCGAGCAGCGCGAGAATGAACTGGAACACGCGGCCGGTTTTGAAACTTCGATGCGCAAAGTAGCGATGATAGCCGGCGGTGACGCTGAACATCCGTAGCCAATACGTCGCCAGACACACCGCGACGGCGCTCCAGCTCACACCCGTGAAGAGCACCAGCGCACAGGCCGCATGTACCAACCAGAAGCCAATCGATGAGCTACCCGATCGATTGAGGCGCGCCGCTTGAACGTTCGTCGTCATCAGTCCTCCCGCAGGCCGGCCGGTCCGCAAATCCATCCGACCGCCACGCTTCATTTGAGCAGTCGAATGCTAGCGCAAACCGTGTCACGGGATGGTCACGGCCCGATCATTTGTCCATGAAAATTGCGACAAATCGCGTGTCAGATGCGAATCTCGGCCAGCAGGCCGATCGCTCGGGAACGCGTCGCCATGAGGCTGGTCTAACGCCAGTCGCCGTCAGCATCGAGCGGGACAATCCCACTGTCGTTCCAGCGAAACGCCGGCCCGAAGACCGAGTGATATCCGAGGCCCTCCAGTAGCACGGCACCTTGATCGAAGCCGTCGCGTCGCACGATGATTCTTGCAACCCGATGAGGTCCGGCTGCACCGCCGCAATCCCTTCTCGGATCAATCTCGATCGTTCGGCGAACGGCTCCGAGACGTTCCAACAATTCAACGTCAGCACCCGCGGCGTCGAATGACTCATCCCGTTCTCCTGCGAACTCGACGGAAGCATCTACCAGCTTCCGCCGGCACCGCCGCCGCCGAAGCGGCCACCACCAAAACCACCGAACCCGCCGCCGCTGCCCCCGAATCCGCCACCGCCGAAACTGCCGCCGTAGTATCCGCCACGGCCGCCGCCGGGCAGAAACAACAGCGGCCACATGCCGCTGCGCACGACGATGATCAGCATCACGATCACGAACACCAGCACCAATGGCGCGGGCAATCCATTCGCGTCCGTCCGGTGGTCGAGATGGGGCGGTGCGGCACCACTCAGCGTGACGTGGTACTCGTCCGCAAGGATCGCCGCCATCGCCTCGGTGCCGGCGCGAATGCCCCCGGCGTAGTCACCTTGCTTGAAGCGGGGCACGATCAGTCGGTCGCGAATCTCGCCGACGCGTCCGTCGGGCAGCGCGCCTTCGATGCCGTAGCCGGTGACGATGTGGAGTTTGCGATCCTTGACGGCAACGAGAAACACCACCCCGTTGTCCTTGTCCTTCGCGCCGGGCTTCCAGGTCTCGGCGACCTTCATGGCGTAGTCGAACACCGACAACGGCTCGGTCGAGTCGACTGTAACGACCGCGATCTCCGCGCCGGTCCGATCGCGCAATTCGCGGATCAAAGCGTCGAGATGTTGCACTGTGCCGGCATCCAACACGCGGGCGAAGTCGTTCACGAATCCACGCGGCGGCGGAATGCGCGGCTCTTGCGCACCGGCGATGCCGACGCCTCCGAGTGCGAATACGCCGAGTGCAACGAGACGGCGTAGGGAGGATGGTGCGCGAATCACGAGTTGATCGGGTGCCCGTCGGCCGGCAATTGATCGATGCGCCGCACGAGCTCCCGCACTTCGCCGACATAGGCGCGGAACAGCGCATCGAAATCGTCGCCCCAGGGCTCCTGCGATAGCTTGATGCGGAGCAGCCGCGTCATGGCCGGCAGCGCGCAATCGAAATGGCGACAAAACGCGGATATCACCGTGGCGTACGATCCGGGCTCGTGAACACCGACGAGACGGTTGACGTTGCGCATCACGATCAAAAACGTCTTCAGCGAGTCGAGGACGAGCTGCTGCAGCGCGCGGCGATCGTCGCCGATTTCGAGCGCGAGGCCGTGCAAGCGCAACAACTTGCCGCGCGCCTCGTGCTCGCACTGGTAGCGCAGATGATCGCGGTGGATGACCAACGCCGCGAAAACGTCCGGCCCGAACAGCGGCCGGTGATGATCGCGGATGTCTTCGAGCTCCATCGGAAAGACATCCACCGCGTCGCGCAAGAATTCCTGATCGATCAGCAGCGGCGTCGCGATCCCGCGTTTGCGCCAGCGCACGAGGTCGGGATGCAGCACCCGCAGATCTCCCGCACCGACCTCGTCGAGCACGACCACCAGGTTGATGTCCGAGGCTCCCGGGATGAAGTCGGAGCCGACCCCGCTCCCATACAATGACATGGCCACCAGCCGCGCGCCGAAGCGCGCGCGCAAGTGCCCGACGACTTCGGCAACCGTCTGCTCCGCTTTCGCATCGAGCATAGGCGGCCACTATAGGGGCGCAGGCGCCGCGCCGCAACGAATCGGCGTCGGCGAGCAGCCGGCGCCGCGGCGGCGTCAATACAACCGCAGTTGCTCGCCCGCCTGCGGCGGGCGGCGAAAAGCGGCGGTGCTGAGCGGCGGCAACGGCCGATCAAGTCCGGCGCGGCGCGCCGCGGTGCGAAACAGTGCCGCGATGTGCCCGGCGTAGACGCCGTGTCCGCGCATGCGGACACCGAAGCGAGAATCACTGAGTCGTCCGTCGCGACACTCGCGAATGCGACCGATGATCCGTTGGTAGCGATCCGGGAAATTGCGCTGAATCCATTCGTCGAACAGTCGATCCACCGGCGCCGGCAATCGCAACAGAATCCACGCGGCACCGCGCGCACCCGCGGCGGCTCCGCGTTGCAGAATCGCCGGGATCTCGCTGTCGTTCAGCCCGGGCACGATCGGCGCCACGTTGATGTTCACCGGAATGCCGGCGGCGCTCAACGCCGCCACGGCTTCCAGTCGCCGTTCCGGCGTCGCCGCGCGCGGCTCCATGCGACGCGCCAGCTCCGGATCGAGGCTGGTGATCGACACCGTCACATGCGCCGCGTCGTAGCTCGCGAGGTCGGCCAGCACATCGAGGTCGCGCGTCACCAGCGCGCTCTTGGTGACGATGCCGACGGGATTGCAAAACTCGCGGAACACTTCGAGGCAACGGCGGGTAATGCCCAGCCGCCGTTCGACCGGTTGATAGCAGTCGGTGTTGCCCGACAACGCGACCACCTGCGGCTGCCACTTCGGCGAGAGCAACGTCTGGCGCAGCAGTTCAGGCGCGTCTTCCTTGACCATGATGCGCCGCTCGAAATCGAGGCCGGCGCTGAAGCTGAGATATTCGTGCGAGGGCCGCGCGTAGCAATAGATGCAGCCGTGCTCGCAGCCGCGGTAAGGATTCAAGCTGAAGGTGAACCCAACGTCCGGGCTGTCGTTCTTCGCCAGCGCCGACTTGCTGCTGTCGCGATAGAAGACCGTCGGCTCGCGCCCGTCTCGTTCGAACTCCTCGGCATCGGCGTCGAGATCGACGTGGATCTGCTCGTAGCGATTCTCCGGATTCGCCTGCGTGCCGCGGCCGTCAAAGGAAGTAAACTTCATGGAATGTTCGCCCGATTTTCTCCCACGAGGAGCGCCCAAAAGCAAGATTGCCCGACCCTCGGCAATCCGCGATGATTCCGCCATGTCGGTCGCGCACACTTGGGGGACAACCCCCGGCGAACGGGCACGGAGTTTCCCTTGCGACGGCAACTGCTCAACCTGAAATCGCTGGCTGAAACCACCGCGAGAACGCATCGAGAGTAGTCTCCCCCATCGAGTTGGAGTACAAGTCGTCTCGAAGCGGCAGCGGTGGAGCGGCGTGGCAACCGAACACGGAGGTGGTCATGCATGCCGTGCGAATTCATCGATTCGGCGATGAGAGCGTCCTGCGCTACGAAGCCATCCCCGATTTGACGCCGGGTCCGGGCGAGGTGCGGGTCGCGGTCAAAGCCGCGTCCGTCAACCGCGGCGACCTCGCACGCCGTCAAGGCACCTATCCCGGCGACGTCACGTTCCCGGCAACGCTCGGATTCGAAGTCGCCGGCGTCATCGACGCGGTCGGAGACGGCATCGACCGGTCACGAATGGGCCAGCGCGTCGTTGCGCTGGGCCCGCAGGGTGGCTACGCGGAGCAGTTGGTGACCCTCGCGCGGGCGGCCGCGCCGCTGCCGGACGCCATCAACGACGATGCCGGTGCGTCGATTCCGGTGGTGTTTCTATCGGCCTGGTACGGGCTCGTCGTCACCGCCAAGCTGCAACCGGGCGAGTGGGTGCTGGTGCAGGCCGGCGCCGGCGGCACCGGGCTGGCCGCGATCCAGATTGCGAAACACCAGGGCGCGCGCGTCATCGCCACCGCCAGCTCGCACGAGAAACTCGACTTCGCGCGCCGCCACGGCGCCGACGCGGTGATCAACTACGAGGAGCAGGACTTCGTCGAAGAGGCCTGGCGCATCACCGACAACGCGGGAGTCGGCGTGGTCTACGAGTCGGTCGGCGGCGAGACGTTCGGAGAGAGCCTGGGTGTGCTGCGCGCCAACGGCCGACTCATCTGCATCGGCAATACGGTTGGGAAGACGGCGAACCTCGATCCGACCGCGTTGTTCCGCAGCAATCTCTCCATCCACGGGCTCTATCTACTGCCGTGGGTCGTGAGCGGCGCGGCGTGGCCGATCCTCACGGACCTCATCGAACTGGTCGCCCGCGGCCAGCTCGCCGTGGCGATCGATCGGCGCTATCCGTTGCGCGACGCGGCGATGGCGCATCGCTATCTCGAACAACGCAAGAATTTTGGAAAGGTCGTGCTGCATCCGTGAATCGATGCGCCGCGATTGTTCGCGGCGTGCGCATTGGCTAAGAGGCGCCCATGGAACACGACGAACCGTCACTCGCGCTGGTGTGGGACACTTTCACCGGCTATCAGCGGACCGCCGCCCTCAAGGCGGGCATCGAGCTGGACCTTTTCACGCACATCGCAGCGGGCGCGGTAACCATCGACGCGCTCGCGGAGCGCTGTCACGCGGCGGCGCGCGGCCTGCGCGCGCTGCTCAATCACCTGGTGGTCGATGGGTTCCTCCGTCGCGATGGCGACCGCTACGCGTTGCGTGCCACCGCGGCGGCGTTTCTCGACCGCAACTCGCCGACCTACCTCGGCTCGGCGGTCACGTTCATCGCCGCGCCGATGATCGTCGACGGATTCACCCGCCTCACCGATGCGGTGTGTCGCGGCGGCACGGCGATTCCGGAACGCGGCGTGCTCGCGCCCGAGCACCCGGTGTGGGTGCAATTTGCGCGTGCGATGGCGCCGCTTGCCGGCATGACCGCGCAGCTCTTGGGGAACCTCCTCGACATCGAGCAAGTGAAAGAGTGCAAGCTGCTCGACGTCGCCGCCGGCCACGGCATGTTCGGCATCACCCTGGCTCGGCTGAACTCCGGCGTCCACGTCACCGCCGTCGACTGGCAAAACGTGCTCGCGGTTGCCCAACAACACGCCCGCGACGCCGGAATCGAAGAGCGCTTTCGCACGATCACCGGCAGTGCGTTCGACGTGCCGTTCGGCGAGGGTTACGACCTGGTGCTGATGCCGAACTTCCTTCACCATTTCAATCCGACCATGTGCGAGCAACTGCTGGCGAAAGCCCGCGCCGCGCTCGCTCCCGGCGGGCGCGTGGTGATCGTCGAATTCGTTCCCGACGATGATCGACTCGGCCCGCCCGACGCCGTTCGCTTCGGACTGGTCATGCTCGCCGGCACCCCGGGTGGAGATGCGTACACCTTCTCCGAGTATCAAACGATGCTGGGTCACGCAGGGTTCCATCGCGTCACGCTCCGCGAGCTGCAACCGTCCCCAGCTCGCGTCGTGATCGCGGAACGCTGAGACGCACGGTTGCACCGGCGAGGCTCTAGTCGCCGATCTTGCGCGCCTTCCAGATTTCCTCGCAGGGCCAGCGCCGCGCCCATTCGAGCGAGACGAACTGCCACCGTGACGTCGCGCCCTCGGGCGGACGAACCTCGATCAGATCCTCGATCGCGAAGCGGTGGCGCCGCAACAAACGAATCCACTCGCCGTGCGGGAGGTGAAACTCCACCGAACCGTCGGCTGGGTTGGAATCCCGACGCATCCCGAAGTAGTCGCGGACCAACGTGGTACCGGCACGCTCCTCTTCCATCGGCCAACACAGTTGCAGGATCGCGCCGTTGGTCAAGAACGCCAGCAAGCCACCGGGCCGCAGGAGCCGGCTCGCTTCGGCGATCATGCACTCCGGGTCCACCCACAGTCCGGCACCGTATTCACTGAAAACGATGTCGAAGCTCTCGTCGGCCAGCGGCACGTGTGCACCGTCGGCAAGAACGAGAGGAAACGCGACGCCAAACTCGTCCTGAAACGCGCGTGCGTGCCCGAGCTGACGCGGCGAATTGTCGAGGCCGACGACGCGAGCGCCACGCCGCGCCAGCCAGGATGAAAAATACGCGTTGCCACAACCGTGCTCCAACACGGCCTTTCCCGACACCTCGCCCAGCACTTGCACCTCGCTCTCCCGTACGCCCCAGATGCCCCAGCTTGGATCGGTCTTCTGCCAATTGCGGCGGCCGCTGACCGCGAAGTCGCCGCTCATGCGATCCCATGCGATGCGGTTGCGTCGGGCATCTTCCGTCATGATTACGAGTGTAATCGAGCTTTCGTCCGCTTGTCGACCGCACTAGTTCCGGCCCACCACGCCAGCTATAGTTGCGTGCTGCAAGGAGTCGCTGATGGCGCGAACAACCGTGATCGAAGAACTCTCGGGCGGCGTGCTGCTCATCACGCTCAATCGGCCCGAGCGTAAGAACGCGTTCACGCATCAAATGTGGTGCGAGTTTCGCGATGCGTTAGCGGACGCGCAGGCCAGCGACGCGGTGCGGGTCGCGGTGGTCACCGGCGCCGGCGACGCGTTCTCCGCCGGGCAAGATCTCAGTGAGATGATGGGCGGCAGCCCGGTCGACTCCGGCGCCGAGCACGGTTTCGTGTCGTTCATGGATCGGCTGTGCCTGTTCGACAAGCCGTTGATCGCCGCGGTGAACGGCGTCGGCGTCGGCATCGGTCTCACGCTGCTGCTGCATTGCGAGTACGTGTACATCGCGCGCGGCGCGCGCCTCCGGGCGCCGTTCATCACCCTCGGTGTGGTGCCGGAGGCAGCCAGTAGTTACCTGCTGCCGGCGCTGATCGGATACCGCAACGCCATCGACCTGCTGTTCGAGTCCGATTTCATCTCGGCGGAGCGCGCCGTCGAGTTGGGTATCGCGACGCAACTCTGCGACCCGCGCGAATTGCATTCCATTGCGCTTGGCCGCGCCAACCGTCTCGCCGCCAAGCCGCTCGGCTCGCTGCGCTGGACCAAACGATTGGTCTTAGCCGCGCGGCAGGATCAAGTGGCCGCCGCGCGCCGGCGCGAGGATGACGCCTTCATGCATCGCGTCGGTTCGCCCGAGAATATCGAGGCGGTCTCTGCGTTCTTCGCCAAACGGCAACCCGATTTTTCTCAGATTCCGGCGACCGACCGCAGCGCATGAGTCGCCGACTGGTCGAATGGTCGACCCGGCTCAATCCCCTCGTCAGCGCGATCCTTCGTTCGCGAGTGCACTGGCTGCTGAGTCCGGGATTGATGTTGATCACGGTCACCGGACGCAAGAGCGGCCGCCGCTACACCATCCCCGTCGGCTATCTTCAGACCGCCGACGCCATCATCATCCTGATCTCCGAAGCACCCAGCAAAATGTGGTGGCGCAACTACCGCGACGAGGGCCCAATCGAGGTGTTGTTACGCGGCCGACGTCGCGGGGGGCGGGCGCTGTTGGTGCAACCAACGTCGCCGGAGTTTCGCGCGCGCGCGGACGCGGGATTTCGCCGCTCGCGGTTCATCGCGCGAATCTTCGGCATCGACTTCGACCCGCGAGGCGGGCTCTCGAACGCGCAAGTCGAGCAACTCGCGCGGCGTGCGGCCATCGTTCGGGTCACTCTCGATCCATGAGGCAGCGGACCGCGATGAAGCAACGGATGCACCGGAAGGCTCATGTAGTGGCCGCACTGTGGGCCCTGCTGCTTGGCTCGGGTTGCGGGACGCAGCAGAAGATCGGCATGGAAGGGCTCGGGCGGCCGGCTTTGATCTGGCACTCGACTGATGACGCGGCGGCCGAATCGCGTCGCATCGAGGTCGAGCGGGACACCGAACAACAGTTGCTGACCGAATTGCACGAGTCGGAGCACAAGGGCGAGGACAACCTCGCGCTCGCCGCGACGCTCTACAGCTTGGCGATCTTGCGTCGTCAGCAAGGCGATCTTCCGCAAGCGACGCAACTGTATCGACGCGCGCTGGCGATCCGCGAGCGCGTGGAAGGGCCGAACCATCCCGATGTCGCGACCACGCTCAACAACTTGGCCGCCGCGGAGGCCGTGCAGGAACACTACGACGCCGCACAGCCGTTGCTCGAACGGGCGCTGACCATCCGTCGCGCGGCGCTGGGCAGCGAGGCGGTGCAAACCGCCGAGAGCATGAACAACCTCGCGCTCCTGTATGCCGCGCAAGGCAACGCCGCCGCAGCGGAGCCGCTCTATCAGGAGGCGCTCGCCGCGATGGAGAAGTCGGGCACGTCCGAGCCGGACGGGTTGCGCCGCGTGCTGAGCAACTACGCCGCGCTGCTGCACGACACGGGTCGCAATGCCGAAGCCGACGCGCTCGAAACGCGGGCGCAGGCGCTCCGCGCGATCGAAGCCCCGCCGCTCAGTCCGCCGCAATGAGCGAGACCGATTGCGCGCGGCTTCGCTCGCGGCGACGCCTCGGCTATAGTCGCGTTTCGCGCGTCGAGGAGACCCTCAATGAAGCATGCGGGAGAGCAAGCGTTGGAGGCGCTGGAGCCGTTGCTCGCGGAAATCCGCCGCGTCGACGGTTTGCAGGAAAAGAAGCGCGGGGTTTTCTACCGGAAGTCGAGCGGCTTTCTTCATTTTCACGAAGACCCTGCCGGCTTGTTCGCCGATCTCAAGATCGACGGCGACTATCAACGATTTCCGGCCACCACCGCTCGCGAACGCGACGCCCTCGTCCGTCGCATCAAGACCGCTCTACGCCGCACCTAGCTGGCGCGGAAGCGTGAAGCGAAACAGCGAACCGCCGGCGGGATTGGGTTCGAACCAGATGCGCCCGCTTCGCGCATCATCTGGAGCGAGGCGAAAATGCTGGTCAGCGGTCCGCGCAGGTCGTGCACCATGGTATGGATGAGGTCGTGGCGCAACTCTTCCGCCCGCTTGCGCTCGGTGATGTTCTGCGTCGCCACCAACCGGCCGCAGGGACGCCCGCGGGCGTCGCGGATCGTCGTGATGCGCAAGTCGCGACGGCTCCGAACATGACCCAGCGTACGGCCTCGTACCCGGACCGCGCTGCGCCACGCCGGTCTCTCTCGATTGACTGATTGCCCGCCGTTGCGCAACAGTAAACTATGACCTGGCTCGGTCGCACCACCGCACCCGCTTCGCTCGGCAGCCTGTTGGCACTGCGGCCCGAGCTGCTCGATCTGCACCGCGACTTCTACAACAAACTGTGGAACGCCTCCGGAGTACCGCCGAGACTCCTTGAGTTGTGCCGCCTCCGCGTCGCATGGCGGCACGACTGCCGGAGCGAGCTTTTGATTCGCCATCCCGCCGCCGGCGTTAGCGATGCGGATAGGGGTGCGCTCGCGGATTGGCACCGCTCCGAGCGCTTCAGCGATTGTGAACGTGCCGCATTGCGACTCGCCGACCAGGTGCCGTGGCAGGTAGGGGACATCGACGATGAGACCGTCGCGGCGCTACGCCGGCACCTGGCCGATCCGCAAGTCGTCGCTGTCATGCTGGCGCTGACGCTCTTCGACATGCACTGCCGGCTGCGCCACGGCCTCGGGGTCGAGCCGCCGGAGACCGCCGAAGCAACCAACGCCGCTCTGGGCACGCTCGACTGAGGGACCGATGTCGAACCGACCACGCATCACCCCGGTGGTGTCCGGCTCGGCCTTGGCTCATCAGCCGGCACTCAACGACGCATTTTGGAAGTTGTACGGCGCGCTGTGGAATCGCGGCGTGCTCGACCATCGCGCCAAGGAGATTGCGCGCATTCGCAACGCGCGCGTCACCAATTGCGGCTTGTGACGCAACGTTCGCTTCGCCGTGGCGCGTGAGCAGGGATTGACGGAGCAGCAGGTTGACCACATCGATGATCACTACGAAAGATCGCCGCTGAGCGAGCGGGACAAAGTCACGTTGCGCTTTACCGACGCGCTCCTCTGCGTTCCGACGGGCGTCGGTCCCGATCTCTCCGATCAACTTCAGCGGCATTTCAGCGATCCGGAAATCGTGGAACTGGCGCTCGCGGTGGGATTGTTCCACGCGCTCTCGAAGTTGCTGATTGCGCTCGGCCTCGAGCCCGACAACATGCCAATCACCGTCGTCCCAACACCCGGAGCGGAGTAACGATTGGAGGATGCGCCAGGGCAGTTTGCACTCGCCGCATACCTGGCAGCGTCGTTTGACCGCGCATGGAGGAGTTTCTCATCCGCTTCGGATTGTTGGCCGCCTTCCTCGGGGCAGCGCTGGAAGGTGACGGCACCGCGCTGCTTGCCGGCGTGGTGGCGCATCTCGGATTCTTCTCGCTGACCGCCGCGATTGCCACGGTGGCTGCGGGCGGGATGTTGGTGGATTGCGTCTGTTACGGAATCGGACGGGTGCAAGCAGAAGCGATTCGGAGCACCCGCGTCTATCGGCGCGTTGGTCCGTTTGTTGAACAACTCGTGGCCCGCGTCGGCGACTGGGAGATCGTCGCGGCTCGCTTCGTCTTCGGCACGCGCGTCGCAAGCATGATGCTATGGGGAATGAAGCGACTCCCGTTCGTGCGGTTTGCGCTGTTCGACCTGGCCGGTTGCACGCTGTGGGCGTCGGGATTTGTCGCACTCGGGTTCGGATTCAGCGGCAGCGCCGCCGTGCTCATCGGGCAAGTCAAGCGCGTCGAGCACCGCGTCGTCGTCGCCTTGATCGGTATCAGCCTCCTCGTCGTTGTGGTTCGCCGCGCCCTCCGTCCGCGCGTGAGCGCACGCGCGGATCATGAGTAGTCACTGCGGTCATTCGACGGCTCCGTAAGCCGCCTGCTTCGCGCGTGCGTGCGTCGCCCTGACTTCGTCGATTGCGACGGTCAACTCGGTCAGAAAATCGCGGATCACCGGTTCGTGCACCGCGTTGACCGTGCAATGGAGGCTGGGCGGCGGTTTCTGATGATCGACCACCCAACCGCGCTGCCGCAGTGCCGTACCGACCGCAAATGCATCGATATCGTCGAACGCAAACGCCGCGTGCGTCGCGTCGGGCTCACCGAGAACTCGCACGCCGGGGATCGCACGCAGGCCGGCGAGGAGGGCTTCGGTGGCGGCACGCGCCGATTTGGTCAACCGCAGGTAGCCGTCTTCGCCGAGGTAGTGCAGCACAGCCCACGCTGCCGCGATCGGTCCACCGCTCTTGGTGCCGAGCACG
Organism: Binatia bacterium; assembly: GCA_035541895.1. Taxonomy (GTDB): domain Bacteria; phylum Desulfobacterota; class Binatia; order HRBIN30; family JACQVA1; genus DATKMK01. Next base: position 12,416 of record DATKMK010000095.1, read on the forward strand.
CCCGAGCTGCCGTAGCGGCCGCCAAGCCAATTGTCGGTCACGAAGGTTTGGTGGCGCCGCAAGTCTTTGTTGCGATGCACGAGCACCGACGCCCCTTTCGCCGTGTAGCCGTACTTGTGCAGATCGACGGAGATCGACGTCACGCCGGGCACGCGAAAGTCGAAGGGCGGAATGGCGTAGCCGAGTCGCTCCAGCATCGGCAGGGTGATGCCGCCCATGCACGCGTCGACGTGACAGTTGATGTCGGCGGCGGCCGCCAGTTGCGCGATGGGGGTGATGGGATCGACAACGCCCTGCGGATACTGCGGTGCCGAGCCGACGAGCAACACCGTGTTGGAAGTCATCAGAGCACGCATAGCGTCCACGTCGGCGCGGAAATCGTCGCGCACCGGCACACGGATCGACTTGACGTCGAAGTAGTACGCCGCCTTCTCGAACGCGGCGTGCGCGCTGGTCGGCAAGACCATCTCGGGCGCGGTGATGCCGCGCTCGCGGCCACGGCCGCGCGCCGCCTTCACCGCCAGCAAGATGCTTTCGGTGCCGCCGCTGGTCATGAATCCAGCCGCATCGGATCCGCCATGCAGCAGATCCGCCACCATCGCGACAACCTCCGATTGCATGACCCGCAGGCTCGGAAAGGCCTCGGTGTTGAGCGCGTTGGCCGACAAGAAACGCGAATTGGCGAGCGTCGCCAGTTCGAGCACATCGTCGCCGGCGTGATACGCCAAGCTGAACGCGCGGCCCGACTTCCATCCGACATCGCGCGCCTGCAGCGCGTCGAGTTGAGCGACGATCCGATCCCGCGGCATTCCGGTCTTCGGCAGCGGCACCTTCATTCCTCCTGGCTCCCGGTGGCTAGCTGGTCCGCGTTTCGGCCGCAAGCCTCCGCGCATCGCATTGACTTTTGCCCGTCGACCAAACGATGCTGCAGCCGAGCTGGTCGGAGATGAGGGCGAAATGGCGTGCCGTCGAGTGGGAGTGATGGTCTGGGCATCGCTGGCCAGTATGCGGCTGCTCGTGCTGCCGGCCGGCAGCGCGGCGCAATGCTGCGGCGACTGCAATCAGGATGGGCGAGTAACGGTCGATGAATTGGTAACTGCGGTCAACCGTGGACTCGGCGGATGTCGCGACGATGGCGCGTGCACCGTCAGCATCGCCGCCTGTACGGGCCAGTTGACGCAATGCCAGAGCGCGCTGGCGAGCTGCCAGTCGCAGCCCAGCGGCCAACGGCTGCCGGCAACCGGCCAGCTTACCTCGTATGCCGCGACCGACGACGGCGCCGTCCGAGCGGGAGCAGCTTTGCACTACCAAGACAACGGCGACGGCACGATCACCGACCTCAACACCGGACTGATGTGGGAGAAGAAAGTCCGACGAGATGGCAGCACCGACGCGAGCAATCTGCACGATGCCGACAACTGTTATCGTTGGGCCGGCGTGTGCTCGGGCAATCACGCCACGCCCTGCGGCACGACCGCCGACTGCGCGACTGCCGGCGGGTCTTGCCAAGCGGGCGACTGCCAGGTCAGCTCGCCCGACGGAATGACGATCTTTCAGTGGGTCGCGGCAGTCAATGCTGCGCGCTTCGCCGGCTACAATGACTGGCGGGTGCCGAACGTGAAGGAACTCGAAAGCATTGTCGACTACGAGCACGCGCGGCCGTCGGTGAGCACGGCCTTCAACGGGACGAGTTGCGGAACGGAGTGCAGCGACCTCGCGACCGCCGCGTGCAGTTGCACGACCGCCCTGCTCTACTGGTCATCCAGCACCTACGCGCCCGACTCGACCAATGCGTGGGGTGTGTACTTCAGCGTCGGCAGCGCCGGGTACAACAACAAGGGGCTCAATCTGCTGCCGGTTCGCGCCGTCCGCGGCGGATCGTGATCGATCGCCTCACCGCTCGCGGTCCGCGCGTAGTGCGATCCCCGAACGCATGATGGATTGCATGCGGTTTCGTTTGCGACCGCGGCAGAATTGCAACCCGTTGCGAGAATCATCCGCGTTGCGTTGTGTGTCAGGTTCCCAACGCAGCGGCAATCGCGGCTGCGGGCTGACGTAATCATGGGGCGGCGATCACCACTTTCAATCGCGCGCGTCAGCGGCGGCACGCTCTTTGGTTTTGCGTCGCACCGTGAGACGCACGACATGTCAGCACTCCTCCCGCACGCTTCCCTCATCGATCGCGGCAGCGCCTCTGGCCTCAATCGCGCTGGCACTGTTATCTGTGCGCCCGGCCGTCGCGTACAACGCGCAACTGGCTTGGTCGAACGTATCGAACGCGGCCGGCTACAAACTCTACGTCCGCATCGGCGCGCAGAGCTACGGCGCTGGCAACGATCTGGGATCGCTGCCGCCCGGCGGCGACGGTCTGATCCACTACACTGCGGGTGGGATGGTGCCGGACCAGGTCAACTATTTTGCGGTCACCAGCTACGCCGCCGGCGGTGCGGAAAGCAGCCGGTCCAACGAACTGTCTTTGATGGTCGCGTCGACCGCGACACCCACGAACACGCCAGGCGCAAGCCCGCCCCAACCCACGTTGACCGCAACTGCAGCGGTACCCACCCCATCGGCAACGGCGCAAGCGACGGCGACCGTCGCGCCTCCTTCATCCCCGACGGCGACTGCGGCGCGCAGTGTTACATCGACGGCAACGAGTACGGCGACCTTCACCCGGGCCGCAACCGCGACATCGACCACAACGCTCACCAAGTCCCTAACGTCGACGCCAACCCGCACAACGACCAAGACGGTGACGCGCACCCCAACCGCGACAGCGACGCGAGCGCCGACCTCAACGCCGACTCCGACCGCAACACGGACCGCGCCGCCCCCAACCAGTACACCGCGGCGGAAGAAGCACTAGTCCCCCGACCGGCGGCCTAGAATCTGCGGCAAGGATCGATCGCGCCTCTGACTTTCGCACGTCCTCGGTAGCCCGCTGTGCGGGTCGATGCTACACCGGACAGTAAGCGGAGCGGCGCCATGAAGGTCGACGAGGTCCGGCGTTCGTCCTTTCCGGGATCAGTGGGACCGGCGCGTGATCCGACACCCAACGAGTCGGGAGGTACCCAGGGATGAAATCCGCGAGGGCGCAGCTCACGGTTGAACGAGGTGATCGACCGAGTCGGCCGGCCGATACGTTCGTGGTTCCCGTCGTCACTCGCCCGCATCGCTATGCATGGCGAATGATCGCGTTCCTCGTCGTCGTGGGGACGCTTGCCGCGTTGTTGCATGAGGCCGCCTATCGATTCTTCCTGCGCAATCCGCCGCTCAATTCGCTGATCGTGTCGGTGTTGGTGCTCGGCATCGGGCTCTCGTTTCGCGCGGTCCTGAGTCTCGATCCTGAGGTCGACTGGGTCCAACGCTTGCGTCAAGGCGATCCCGGGGTTTTGACCGAGGGCCCGCCGCCGCTGCTCGCCCTGCTGGCCGCCATGTTACGGGACCCACGGGCCCGGCAACGGCTGGGACCGAGTGCGTTACGCAGCGTGCTCGACGGCGTCGACAGCCGCCTCGACGAGCGGCGCGAAACGTCGCGCTACCTGATCGCGTTGCTGATCTTTCTCGGCCTGCTCGGCACGTTCTGGGGACTGCTCATGACCGCCACCTCGGTCGGGCAAACCATTCGCGAGCTGAACGTCGCCAGCTCGGACCCGGCCGAGATGTTTCAAACGTTGCGCGCGGGCCTCGAGGCGCCGTTATCGGGAATGGGCACGGCGTTTTCGACGTCGCTGTTCGGGCTGGCGAGCTCACTGGTGCTCGGCTTCCTCGATCTGCAAGCGTCGCAAGCACAGAATCGCTTCGCCAACGAACTGGAGACGTGGCTCACCAGCCTCACCGGTTTCGATGGCGCCGGGTCGATGCACGAAGACGGGCCGGCCCCATCCTACGTGTACGCGCTCCTCGAACGCACGACCGAGAGTTTCGACGACCTCAAACAGCGCATGACGCGGTCGATCGATGAGCAAACCAGTGTCGACGCCTCGCTGCGCACGCTGGCGGAGCGGCTCGCACGATTGACCGATGCATTGCAGACGCAGCCCGAGAACGCGCGCACAACTGATGTGCAGGATGAAACTCGCGCACTGCTCACGCGCATCGCACGTGCGCTCGAACGGCGATCCGACGGCTTTGACGAAGCCATGCGTGCGCACCTCCGAAGCCTCGATGGCGCCGTCGGGCGGCTCCTCACCGACAGCACCCACGGGCGCGAACGGCTGATCGACGAAATCCGCGGCGAGATCCGTCTACTCGCCCGCACGCTGTCCGTGATCGCCGATCAAGAGCGCTGAGTCATGGCACGGGTCCGCATCCGTTCGTATCGCACGCCCGACGTCTGGCCCGGCTACGTCGATGCGCTCACGACCCTGCTCTTGATGATCACCTTCCTGCTGACCGTCTACATCCTCGCACAGTTCTTCTTGAGCCAAGTATTGAGCGGCCGCGAGAAGGCGCTCAAGCACCTGAGCGAAGAAATCGCGGCGCTCACCGAGCAACTCACCGGCGAGCGCAAAGCCAAGCAAGCGCTCGAAGGCGAAACCGCGCGCTTGTCGAGCGCCGTGCAGGCGGCAAACGACGCGCGGGCCGCGAGCGAGCAGCGCTTGGCGCCGCTGCAGAGCGAGATTGACCGGCTCAACGCACTGGTCGCGTCGACCAAGGCCGAGGGTGAAGGCCTAGCGATCCAGCTCGCGGACCAAAAGCGCGCAGCCACCGACGCGCTGTCGCAGATCGGCACGCTCAATCAGCAGATCGCCGATCTGCGGAAGCAACTCGGCGACATCGCCGCGGCGCTCGACACATCAGAGAAAAAGAATCGTGACAGTCAGGTGGTGATCGCCGACCTCGGCAAGCGCCTCGAAGTCGCGCTGGCGCAGAAAGTCGCGGAGATGGCGCGCTATCGCTCGGAGTTCTTCGGGCGGCTGCGTGAGGTCTTGGGTGATCGACCCGAAATTCGGGTGGTCGGCGACCGATTCGTCTTCCAATCGGAAGTGCTGTTTCCGTCAGGCTCGGCCGAGCTGACGGCGGAAGGAAAGAACACGCTGGCATCGTTTGCGCGCACGCTCAACGAAATCACCAAGAAGATTCCGCCCGACCTTCCCTGGGTGTTGCGCGTCGATGGGCACACCGATCGCGTGCCGATTTCGTCGGGACGCTACCCGTCGAATTGGGAATTGTCGGCGGACCGTGCGCTGTCGGTGGTCAAATATCTGATCACACAAGGCGTGGCGCCGAAGTCACTCGCCGCCACCGGCTTCGGCGAATTTCAACCGATCGACGCCGGCAAAGGCGCAGCGGCCAACGGCCGCAACCGACGCATCGAAATGCGTTTGACCGATCGCTGACATCGCGCGCGGCGAAGTCGGCACGATCGCGGGGGGAGCTACGCGGCCAGAAGTCTGTGCGAAACCAACCAGCCGAACGCGGCGACAAACAAGACTCCCAACAGTGCCACGGTCCATCTCGGCATCGTTGGAATCGGCCCAGGGGGCGGGGCCGGGCCGGGAACGATCTTGAAAACCGAATCGCTGCTGACAACGTACAGTTCACCGCGGGCATCCTCGCCGAACGAAGTCATGCTGATCGCGCCCATCGCGAGCTGGCTGGTGTCGTCTTGCATGGCCGCGGCAACTCCACCGACCACGCTAAAGCTACGGACGAAGGCCTTGCACAGGTCCCCGTAGAAGTATCGTCCGTGCAAGTTGGGCATCGCGCAGCCGCGGTACACATAGCCGCCGATCACCGCACAACCGTTGCTGTCGTTCGTACCGTGCGAATATTCCAATATCGGTGGTGTCAGGCCCGTGGTGTTGCACCCGGAGGACGGGTTGAAGCAGTGCTTACCCTCCATAGTGTTCCAGCCGTAGTTCTCGCCGCCCGTACTGGTCGCGGATTGGAAATCCACTTCCTCATATTTATCTTGCCCCACGTCGGCGATGTACAGGTCGCCGGTCTGCCGATCGAAGCTGAAGCGCCACGGGTTCCGTAGTCCGTACGCCCAAATCTCGGGGAGATGATTCATCTGGCCGACAAACGGGTTCGACGGCGGAACGGCGTAAGGTGTGCCTCCGTCGACGTCGATGCGCAGAATTTTGCCCAGCCACGTGTTGGTGTTCTGGCCGTTTCCGTCCGGGTCGCCGCCGCTGCCCCCGTCGCCCAAGCCAACGTAGAGATAGTGTTGCGCCTCCGGACCGAAGACGAGGAGTCCTCCATTGTGGTTCGTGAATGGCTGGACTTGTTGAAGAATGATTTCTTCACTGGTGTCGTCGGCGACGTCTGGATCTGCCGAAACATGGAAGCGGGAAACGACGGTGTTTCCGATCCCGGTGGTATCGATGTAGTCGACGAAGAACTGTCCGTTGGTGGCGTAATTGGGGTGAAAGGCCATGCTCAGAAGACCCTGCTCGCCACTGAAGGTAACCTTCGCGCTCAGATCAAGGAATGGCGTCGGCAGGAGCATACCCGACTTGATGACCCGAATGACGCCGCTCTGCTGCACAACGAAGATTCGGTCGGTGTCGCCCGGCGGCGCGGTCACGTACAACGCGGAGTCGAAACCACTTGCGACGAGATTCGCCTTAATCGACGTTCCCGCGACCTGCGGTACGCCATCGCAAATGTCGGCGCGAGTACGCCGAGCTTTCGCGCTGAGTTGGAGCATCGCGACGAGAACGATCGCCAATCGGCGCCGTTGCATACGCACCCCCTCGCTAGTTTGCCACGAGCCTGCTACCACAGGTCTCGATCAGAGTCCCGCGGATTTCGTACGCCGCACCTAGACACATCGCACCGCTCAAGACTAGAAACACCGGCTCGGACCGTTTTGTTCCCGGCCGCACTGAGTCAAATGCTTGACGAGCGGCGCGGGTAAAAGAAGAGTGGAGCTGAACGGAGTCGAACCGTCGACCTCCTGAATGCCATTCAGGCGCTCTCCCAACTGAGCTACAGCCCCACGATCGGTAGGTGCGTTGGTTCTAACGGAATCCTCCAACGAGGGCAAGAACGCGGCCAGCACCACTACGAGTCGTCACAACGTCACGGACCGCGGAAGTGAATCTCCTCTTTGCCTTCGAGCATCGCGGGGTTCACAACGTAGGTCCCGCGACAGGCAGAATCCCAGATCGCCTGCGTGGTTTGGACGTCGCCAATGGTCACCGCATAGGCGAGCGTCCCGGTGATGCCACCGAGCACGGAGAACACCACCTTGGTCGGAAAGTAGACGATGTTGGTCAGCACAACGCCCACATACACCATCGGATTGTGCCCCTCATCGCCGCCGCTTTCCGCGCGTGCCGCATTGGGAGCCGCGCCCATCAACAGTGCAACCACGATCGCGATTGCAATGATTCGACGTTGATCGATCCACATCCTCCACCTCCTCGGCGACGGAAAAAATAGCGATCCGCTGCTCAAAGTCAAAGGTACAGCACGCCGCAAAATGGCGCGTGAATCTTCATTTCTTGGTCTCGGACTTTGGACCCCGGACGGGGGAGTTTGCATTGATGGTTTCCCGCCAGCGTCTGAGTCGCTCGTTGATCACGTGCTCTTCCCCGATGTCGGTCGGTTCGTAATAGTGTCGGCCCTGTAACCGCTCCGGCAAATGCTGTTGGGCGACGACGTGTTCCTGGTAGTCGTGCGCGTACTTGTAGTCGCGACCATATCCCAAATGCTTCATCAGCGGGGTCGGCGCGTTACGCAAATGCAGCGGCACCGGCAACGCGCCGTACTCCTTGACGTCGGCGGCGGCCGCCAGCATTGCTTTGTAGGACGCGTTCGACTTCGGGGCGGTCGCTAGATAGGTGACCGCCTGCGCCAGCGGGATGCGCCCTTCGGGCAGACCGACGAAGTGGAACGCATCCTTCGCCGCCACCGCAATCTGGAGCGCGCGTGGGTCGGCATTGCCGATGTCCTCGGCGGCGAAGATCACCATCCGGCGGGCGATGAACAGCGGATCTTCGCCGGCTTCGATCATGCGCATCAGCCAGTACACGGCGGCGTCGGGATCGCTGCCGCGCAGGCTTTTGATGAACGCCGAAATGACGTTGTAGTGCTCCTCGCCCGCCTTGTCGTAGAGCAGCGCGCGGTGCTGGGCGGCCTCCTCACTCTGCGCGAGGTTGATGACGTGATTGCCGGCGCGCAGCGCGAGATCGGCGGCGGCTTCGAGCACGTTGAGCGCCGACCGGGCATCGCCATGCGCCTGCGACGCGATGAATGCCCGCGCGCTCGGCTCGATCGCGAGATCACGCGCACCCAATCCGCGCTCGCGATCGGCGAGCGCCCGATCGATCAATCCCGCAATCGCCCCCTCGGACAACGGTTCGAGCACCAAAACCGAGCAGCGCGACAGTAATGGCGCAATCACCTCGAACGACGGGTTCTCGGTCGTCGCGCCGATCAGAATCACCGACCCGTCCTCGACGTGCGGCAGAAACGCATCCTGTTGAGCCTTGTTGAATCGGTGGATCTCGTCGACGAACAAGATGGTGCGGCGGCCGTGCAGGCGAAGCTCCTCGCGCGCCTCTTCAATGACTTGGCGAAGCTCTTTGACTCCGGACAGGACGGCGGAGAAGTGCACGAAGTGGCACTGCGTCGAGTGCGCGATCAACAACGCCAGGGTCGTCTTGCCGCTGCCCGGCGGCCCCCACAGGATCAGCGAGTGCAATCGCTGGCCGTCGATCATCTCGCGCAGCAATCGTCCCGGTGCAATGAGCTGCGTTTGGCCGACGACCTCGTCGAGCGTCCGCGGCCGCATGCGGTCGGCGAGCGGCGCCCCGCGCTGCCGCACGCGTTCGGCCTCGGCCGCGAACAGATCGTCCGACATCCCCCCGCGCGCTGTGGACCGTTTCGGCACGACCCTGTCTTAGACCGTCCCGCGTCACGAGTCCAAAGTCCAACATCCAAAGCTCGACAGCCGCGGGCCGCGAACCGCGGCCGGAACCTTGGACGTTGGACCGCGCCCCCTCCTGCCATCACGTGGCAGCCACCGCGACCCTGTGGTAGTTTCCGCGCGTGGCTGCGGCGCAATCGATCCGTAGAGTCGGCGTGGTGGTGAAACGTGATCAGCCGAAGGCGCTGGCGCGCGGCCGCGAATTGATCGCGTGGCTCACCCAACGCGGTCTCAGCCCATTGATCGATGCCGACGTCGCCGTCGAGTTGCACAACGGCACGGGCGTCAGCAAGCGCGAGATGACGGCCACCGCCGATTTGATCGTCGTGCTCGGTGGCGACGGGACGCTATTGAGCATCGCGCGGTGCATCCAGGAGCGGCCGGTGCCGGTGCTGGGCGTGAATCTTGGCGGTCTCGGCTTTCTCACCGCCGTCACTTCCGACGAACTGTTTGCGGTTCTGGCCGACGTACTCGACGGCAAATTCACCGTCGACCGGCGCATGACGCTGACGGCGTCACTGCGACGCGGCGGGAACTGCCTCGCGACGTTTCAAGCGCTCAACGACGTGGTCATCACGAAAGGCGCACTCGCCCGCATCATCGATTTGGAAACCTGCGTCGATGGCGATCACGTCGCGACCTACAAGGCGGATGGACTGATCGTGTCGACCCCGACCGGATCGACCGCATACGCCATGTCTGCAGGCGGGCCGATCGTATACCCGTCGCTCGGCGTCATGGTGCTGTCGCCGATCTGTCCGCACACCCTGACCAACCGTCCGATGGTCCTGCCGGAGACCTCGGTGGTGCGCGTCACCGTCAGATCGCACGGCCAGCAGGATGTCGTGCTGACCATTGACGGCCAGGATAACTCTCAACTACTGCCCGACGATGAGATCGAGATTCGAAAAGGCGCAAGCATCGTCCCGCTGATTCAGTCGCCGGCGCGACGTTACTTCGATGTCTTGCGTCAAAAGCTCCGCTGGGGCGAACGGTGATGCGGACGCGAATGGCCGATCGCCGATCGCCGATCGTCGGACCAACTGACCGGCGTCACGCAATCGGCGATACGCGATAGGCCATATGCTGCACTCCGTCCGCATCACCAACTTTGCCATCATCGACGAACTCACCTTGGAGTTCGCGGGTGGGCTCAATGTGCTGACGGGCGAGACCGGTGCGGGCAAGAGCATCATCATGCAGGCGCTCGGACTGTTGTGCGGAACGCGCGGCGCCGCCGATCTGATCCGCACCGGCGCCGCCGAGGCCGCGATCGAGGCCGTCTTCGAGCTGAGCGAAGGCGAGCGGCGCGCGGCAGTTGCCATGGGGCTGGCCGACACGGATGAAATCAGTATTCGGCGATCGATCAGCCGCACCGGCAAGGGACGTGTCCATCTCGACGGGAGTCCGGCGACGGTGGCGGTGTTGGGTCAACTCGGCATGCAGTTGCTGCACATCTACGGCCAGCACGAACACGCGTTGTTGTTGCATCCCGACACCCACCTCGATCTGCTCGACGATTTCGGTCGGTTGCAGCCACTGCGGGAGCGTGTTGGCACGGCATTCCAGCAAGCCGCTGAACGGCACCAGCATTGGCTCGAATTGCGCCGCAGCGGACAAGCCGCGCGCGAACGGGCGGAGCTGCTTGGCTTCCAAATCGCCGAACTCGAAGCCGCTGCATTTGAGACCGGCGAAGAGACCCGGCTCGCGCAGGAGCGCGAGGTATTGCGGCACGCCGAGCAACTGGCGCGTGCCTGCCACGACGGAGAAGCGGCACTGTATTCCGACGACGGCGCCGTCAGCTCGCTGTTGCGTCGAGTGTACCAGCAACTGCGCGACCTGGAGCGCGTTGATCCTCAGCTTGGCGACATCGCCGCGTTGATTGATTCGGCGCGCACGCATGTCGACGAAGCCGCCGGGCAACTGCGTCGCTACGCCGATCGGGTCCACGCCGACCCCGAGCGCCTCGCCGAGATCGACGAGCGGCTGGCGCTCATGCGCCGCCTCGCCCGGAAGTACGGCTGTTCCGGCGACGAACTGGCCGCCCAGCTAGCGACCCAACGTGCCGATCTCGATCAACTGGAACGCGCTGGCACCGACGTCGAGGGCGCTCACCGAGCAAGGACAGAGGCCGCCGACCACGCATGGAAGGAAGCGAAGCTGCTGTCGGCCGCGCGGCGTCGCGCCGCACGCGAGTTGGAGGAGCGAATTCGCGCCGAACTCCCTCGCCTCGGGTTGGCCGGTGCGCAGTTCGTCGTTCCATTCGAAGACAACGACGGCGCGAGAGATTGGGCAGCGGAAGACCCGTTCGTTCGCGACCGGAACCGCTTGACCGACCGCGGCTACGACCGCGTCGAATTCCAACTCAGTGCCAACCCGGGCGAACAGGTGCGGCCACTCGCGCGGGTCGCGTCCGGTGGCGAGCTCTCCCGCATCATGCTCGCGCTCAAGGTACTGACCGCCGGGGCCGGCGAGGCCGGAACCTTGATCTTCGACGAAGTCGACGCCGGCATTGGCGGTACGGTTGCGGAAGCCGTTGGCCGCCGCTTGAAACTCCTCGCTCAGGGTCGCCAAATCTTGTGCATCACGCACCTCCCGCAAATTGCGGTTCACGCCGATCACCACTTCTCGGTCGAGAAGCGGCTGACCAAGGGGCGAACGGTCACCAGCGCCAAGCCGCTATCGGAAACCGAACGAATCGTCGAGCTGTCGCGCATGCTGGGCGGCGCAGTCGTGAGCCGTGAAGCCGAGCGCTACGCGCGCCGCCTCATGGCTGAAGCGCAAAAGTGACGGCGCCCCGCAGCGTCGACGTAGGTGGGGTTTTTTCCTTGACATTTTCGCGACGCTCGGCATAGCATCCGCGCCGGTTTTCTGTGGCTTTCAGCACTGGGCGGGGCTGGAAATCCGGCACCCGAAGGAGGAGGCGATGAAGGGTGTAGCGTGCGGATTGATCCTGGTGATGGCCGTGGTGGCTGCGGAACTCGGCGCTGCGCGTGCGGACGAGTCGAGCAATGTCACCGACGCCGACCGTGTCTATCGCAACTTCTCTCGCGAGGCGGCGACGGTCGGGGCTGGGCAAGCGCGGATCGAACTCCGCGGCATGACGATGGAGGACGACAACAACACTCGGCTCAACTTCAACGGGTTCCCGGTCAGCAACGTCACCAGGGAAGAGGGCGGCATCATCGATCTCCTCAGCGCCGTCGGCCTCGGAAACACCGGCGAGGTCGGTGCGGACGTGCCGGTCTTCACTCAAAGCACCCGGTACCAGCTCCCCAACGGCGGCACCAAAACCACCTCGGATACCGACGTCGGCGACGTGCAACTCTACGGCAAGTTCAAACGCGCGGTCGCGCAACACTGCTCGGTAGCGGGGGGCGTCGAGCTGTCGTTGCCGACCGGCATCGAACACAAGGGTTTCGGTACCGGTGAGATGGGAGTCAACCCGTTCCTGTCGACACGCTATCAATATGGACGGATCGGCGCGGGCCTACACGCCGGCTACGAGATGTATACCGGCGACGTCGACGACGTGTTTAACTACAGCGTCGAGACCTACTTTCGCGGCTCATCGAGCTACAACATCCACTTCGAACTCTCGGGCCGGCTGTTCAACGCGAACGCTAAGCGCTACCACGACCTCGTTGCTATGCCCGGAATCGACTTCAACCTGTCTCCCAATCTGACAATCCGCCCGACCGGCATGACCGGGATCACCGGCCGCGCGATCGACTGGGGCGTTGGCGCTGCCGTCGCGTACACCTTCTCGCTGCCGACCTTTGCAACGGCCCAGGCAGCGCCGCCGCCTCCGCCTCCAGCTCCGGTGGCCGCGCCCGCACCGGCCCCGCCGGTGAAGAAGAAGATCGTGCTGCGCGGGGTCAACTTCGACTTCGACAAGTCGAACATCCGCAGCGACGCGGCCCCGGTTCTCGATGAAGCGGTCAGCACCCTCAAGGAAGCGAGCACCATCAACATCGCTGTCGAAGGTCACACCGACGGCATGGGGAGCGACGAGTACAACCAGAAGCTGTCACTGCGTCGCGCCAACGCGGTGCGCGAGTACCTCGGCGGTCACGGCGTCAGCGATTCGCGGATGAGCGTCGAAGGCTTCGGCAAGTCGAAGCCGGTGGCGAGCAACGAGACCGACGAGGGGCGCGCGCAAAACCGCCGCGTCGAACTGCGCGTCGTCGGCGAGTGAGTATGCGCGAGGACTGACGAGCGCGCTGACCTCGTCAATCCTCGCGCCCGAAGTCGTAGTCCACCCGCAATAGACACAATCCGTGCGCCGGAGCCGTCGGGCCGGCATGTCGCCGATCGCGCAGCGCCAAGAGCACGCGAACCTGCTCGACTGAGCGTTCGCCGGTGCCGGCCTCGATGAGGGTGCCGATGATGTTGCGCACCATGTGACGGAGAAACGCGGTCGCCTCGATCGTATACACGAGTTGCTCTGCCGACGCTTCAAACTCGCTGCGGAAGACGCGCCGCACCGGATTGACCGCGTCGCAGTCGGCCGCCTGGAACGAACTGAAGTCGTGCTCCCCGACCAGGAGCGCCGCAGCCGTCTGCATGCGATCGAGATCGATGGGTGCCCACACGTGCCACGCGTAGCGATGCCAGAACGGCGAGCGCCAGCGCGGCCGCCACAACCGGTAACAGTAGGTGCGACGGCGCGCATGTCGCCGGGGATCGAAATCGTCGGCGACCGCCGCAACCTCCGTCACCGCGATCGCGGCGGGCGTCAGCGCGTTGAGGGCTCGCTGCAGATCCTCCAAAGCGATGAGCTTTGGACAGTGGAACGACGCCACCTGGCCGAGCGCGTGAACTCCCGCGTCGGTTCGCCCGGCGGCGGTGACGCGCGTCCGTACGCCGAACAACTTCGCGAGCGCGTCTTCCAGCGCCCCTTGAATCGTCGGGCCCTGCGGTTGCACCTGCCAGCCGAGAAACTCGGTCCCGTCATACTGCAGTGTGATCTTGCAGTGCATCCGAGTCGCGCGGGCTCGAGTCGACTGTGGTCAGAAATGGTCGCGGATCAGCATCTCCGCGATGACGACCGCGGTGAGCGCCGCGCATCGAACATTGTCGCCGCTGAGCCACAGGTTGATGGCGTGCTCGGCAGACTCGTCGTCGCGGATGCGCCCGACGATGGTCGCGTCGCGGCCAACCGCGGTTAGCGGCGACGGATACAGCCCGGCGCTCACGTCGTCCTCGACCAACATTCCCGGCGCCCGACCGAGCACGGTCCGCGCATCGGCCGCGCTCAGCGGCTCCGCGGTCTGCACGTTCACCGACTGACTCGATCCGTAGAACAGCGGAACTCGCACACAGGTAGCGGTGATCGCGAGATCCGGATCGTTGAGCACGCGGCGGGTCTGATTGATGAGTTGCTGTTCGGCGCGGGTGTAGCCGCCGGCGAGAAATTCACCGACTTGCGGCAGTACGCTGAAGGCTATTCGCTGCGGGAAAGTTTGGACTTCGACATCGCCGCCGCTCAGCAGCGCCACCGCTTGCTGGCTCAGTTCTTCGACACCGGCACGCCCGGCTTCGGAGACCGGTTCATACGTGGACACCACGACGCGCTTGAGCCCAGCCGCCGCGCGTAGCGATTCCAACACTCCGGCTAATTGCAGTGCGATCGGACTGGGAACTGCAACGATGCCTCGTTCGGCGTAGCCTGCCAATGTCGCCGCGTTCACCGCAGGCATCACCAGCGGAACATCCGGGTCGCCCGCATGGAGCTGACTCAGGTCGATCGCGGTTGCGCCGGCGCTGGTTGCCCGGCTGATCCATTCGGCAACGACGCGTTCGGTCGCGGCAAAAAATACGAGGTCCGTCCCGTCGAAGTTGGCGCGATCAAGTAGCTCGACTTCGACCGCGCGGTCGCCGGTGGTGCCCCCCGCGCTGCGATCGGAGGCGTAGCATTGGAGTGCCGCAAGCGGGAACTGTCGCTCGTGCAGCGCGTTGACGATCTCGGCCCCAACCAACCCGGTTGCGCCTACGATCGCCGCCGTGTACCGGCGTTCAGTCACTCGCCAGGCTCCGTTGCTTCGATCATCCGCCGCGCGTGAGTTCCGCCCGAACCGCCGCGGCCATTTCCCCCGTCGTCACCGCGCGACCACCGGGCGCGGCAATGTCCGGGGTGCGATATCCGGCGCGCAGCACCGCCGCCACCGCCGACTCGATCGCGCCGGCGGCACTCGGCTGCGCCAGCGAGTACCGCAACATCATCGCCACCGACAGAATCGTCGCGAGCGGATTGGCCTTGCCCTCTCCCGCGATGTCGGGTGCACTCCCGTGAATCGGCTCGTACAATCCGCGCGGTTGACCAAACGCGTTGCGTGTCTCGCCGAGCGAGGCGGATGGCAGCAACCCTAAGGATCCGGCCAACATCGATGCTTCATCGGTCAGGATGTCGCCGAACAGGTTCTCGGTTGCGATCACGTCGAAGTCGCGCGGGCGGCGCAGCAGATGCATCGCCATCGCGTCGACCAAAACGTCTTCGTACGACACGTCGGAATACGCCTTGGCGACTTCATGCGCGACCTCGCGCCACAGTCGCGACGACGACATCACGTTGGCCTTATCGACTGAGGTCACCTTCTTGCGTCGCGAGCGCGCGAGCGCGAACGCGCGGTGCATCAAGCGAGCGATTTCCCCTTCGGTGTAGATGAGGGTGTCGACCGCTTCGCGCCCGTTCGGGGTCTGCCGTCGTTCACTCGGTTTTCCAAAGTAGATACCGCCGGTCAATTCACGCACGATCACCAGATCGACGCCGCGTAGAATCTCGGCCTTCAGCGGAGCGGCGTCCAACAGTTCGGGAAACACTGTCACCGGACGCAGATTCGCGAACACGCCGAGTTCTTTGCGCAGGCCGAGCAGTCCCTGCTCCGGCCGCACGGTCGCGTTGGGATTGTCCCACTTCGGTCCGCCGACGGCGCCGAGCAACACGGCGTCGCTGGATACCGCCAGTTGCCGAGTCGCATCGGGCAGTGCGGTCCCATGCGCGTCGATAGCGCAGCCGCCGAACACGGCGTCGGCGCATTGCACCGAAAATCCAAACCGGTCGGCGCAGTCGAGCAAGACCGCGACGGCTTCCCTGGTGACTTCCGGGCCGATGCCGTCACCAGGCAATACACAGACCTTGATCGCCACAATTCCTCCTCAACTGATCTGGACGACACGATCGGCCGCCGCCGACCAGAGCGACACTGGTCGCGAGCGGCGTCTAGGGTCCACCGCTTCGAACCTGCTGATAGTGCCGGCGACGGTATTCCAGCTTATTGAGCGCGTTGACATAGGCCAGTGCGCTCGCCTGCACGATGTCGCTGTGCGCGCCCTGCCCGCTCGCATTCACCCCATCGAGATGGACTAAACACGACACTTCGCCGAGGGCATCGGTACCGCCGGTGATCGCCTTGACCGCGTAGCGGTCGAGTTCCGGATGGATCCCGGTGATCTGTGCGATCACCTTGTAGCACGCGTCGACGACCCCGTCGCCGTCGCCCTCGCCTTCACGCTGCTGCCCGTCGACCCGCAAGCGCACGTGCGCGTGCGGCAGCGCGCCGCTGCGCGTGCTGACATCGAGTTCGAGCAACTCGAATCGGTCGGGCACGCGAACGGTTTCTTCGGTGACGATCGCAATCAAATCGTCGTCGTAGACGTTCTTCTTCAAGTCGGCGAGCGCTTTGAAGCGATCGAAGGCCTTGTTCATGTCCACGTCGTACAGCTCGGCGCCGAGTTGTTTGAGCCGTTCCGCGAATGCGTGCCGCCCGGAGTGCTTGCCGAGTACCAGCTTGTTGCTGGTCAGCCCGACCGATTCCGGCTTCATGATCTCATAGGTCTGTTTGTCTTTCAGCACGCCGTCCTGGTGAATGCCCGCCTCATGGGCAAACGCGTTGTCGCCGACGATCGGCTTGTTAGCGGGAACGGTGAGGCCGGTGACCTGCGAAAGCAAGCGGCTGGCTGGATAGATCTGCTCGCTGACGATGTTGGTACACACGTTGTGAAAGAAATCCTTGCGGGTCGCGATCGCCATCACCACTTCCTCGAGCGAGGTGTTGCCCGCGCGTTCGCCGATGCCGTTGATGGTGCACTCGATCTGCCGTGCGCCGTTGCGCACCGCGGCCAAGGAATTGGCGACCGCCATCCCGAGGTCGTTGTGGCAGTGCGCACTCCAGCGCACGCGATCGCCGCCCGGCGTATTGGCGATGAGGTACTTGAACAACGCACCGAATTCTTCCGGAATCGCGTACCCGGTCGTGTCCGGGACGTTGATGGTCACGGCGCCGCATCGAATCACTTCGGCGAAGATCTGAATCAAGTAGTCGCGATCGGACCGCGACGCATCTTCGGCCGAGAACTCGATGTAGTCGACCGACTTCTTCGCCAGCTCGACCGCCCAGCATGCCGCATCGATGACTTCCTGTCGGCTCATCATCAACTTGCGCTGGAGATGGAGATCGGAGGTGGCGATGAAAATGTGGATGCCGGGACGCTTGGCCTTCTCCACACTCGTGATCGCCTGGCGGATGTCGGCTTCCTTGGTGCGCGCGAGACTGAGCACGATCGGCTTGCCAACCGCTTCCGCGACCCGGGCAACGGAATCAAAGTCGCCCGGCGACGACACTGCGAACCCGGCTTCGATCACATCGACCCCGAGCTTCTCCAACTGGCGGGCGATGACGACCTTCTCCTCGACGTTCATCGTGGCTCCGGGCGACTGTTCGCCGTCACGGAGCGTGGTATCGAAAATCTGCACTACTGCTGGTTCCATGGCGCACTCCCTATAGCATCGGCATCGGCCGGTGGCGAAATGGCCGTTTCATTGATCTCCGAACGCTTGAATGCTGCGGTCCGCGCGATGCCCAGCAGCCGAACCGCTCGCCCGAACGACCTCGGTGTCAAGCTGCCGGCGTGTGCCTCTTCCATGACGCACTCTCCTTCTCGCACCATTCTCGGTGCGGCTCGGCGACCAAAAGGAAAGGCCACGGGGTGCGCCGCCCGTGGCCTTCTTCCAGAAACAGAAACGCCACGGACGGTCACCCGCCCGTGGCGTCTTTGGGTCGCAGGTTGTCGCCTACGCTCCGCCAGACGCACCGGGCGGGTGCCGCAGCAGCAGCCCTAGAAGCAACGAACCGAGTACGTCGTGAGCGATTGGCGAATTCATTTCGCTATTTCTGTAGAGGAGTCGCTCGGCGGTGTCAAGCCGGCATTCTCCACGACCTTGAGTTGGCGCCGCCCGCGTCCGTGCAACAACCATTTTCCGCGCACGAACACCGCGCGCGCCGGACCCGCGGCCGCGAACAGCGTCGACGCCGCGAACACCATGAGCTGCGGCTCCGCGATCAGCAGCTTGAGCAAGAAGATACCCGCCACCAGCAACCAGAACGGTTGGCGCCGGTGCAGGTTCACTTCCTTGAAGCTGAAATACTTCACGTTGCTCACCATCAATGCCGCAAGCGCATAGATGACGAGCAGAACGAGCAGATGCTTGTGGGTCGCGCCAGTGCCGCCGAACTTGTAGTAAACCAGGACAGTCGACGCGACCACGTCGGCCGCCGCCGGAATCGGCAAACCGATGAAATGTCGTTTCTCGACGTTGTCGTACTGGACGTTGAAACGAGCGAGCCGCAACGCGCCGCAGGTTACGTACAACGATGCGGCCAACCATCCCCACGACTCCCACGGTTCGAGCGCCCAGCGGTAGGCCAAGATCCCGGGAGCGACACCGAACGCGACCAAGTCAGACAGCGAGTCGTACTCGATTCCGAAGCGGCTGGTTGAACGCGTCAAGCGCGCAACTCGTCCGTCGAGGATGTCGAAGATCTGCGCTAACAGAATGCACAGCGCCGCGATCTGAAACTCGCCGTGCAGACTGGCGATCACCGAGTAGAATCCGGCAAACAGGCCGCCGGTCGTAAACAAGTTGGGCAGGATGTAGACGCCCTTGCGCAGTGGGGTCGGGACACCACGCCCACCCCGGATGACCCGGACGCGTTCCTTCACCGCCATGCGCCGATCACCGTTTCGCCCGCCGCCGTTCGATCGCCCACGTGAACCCGGACTTCGACCTCGGGCGGGAGGTAGATGTCCAACCGCGATCCGAACTTGATGATGCCGCAGCGCTCACCGCGTCGCACGCTCATTCCGGGTTGAAGATAGCAAACAATCCGGCGCGCGAGAAAGCCCGCAATTTGCACGAAGCAGACCCGGCGCCCGTGCGGGTCTTCAACCACGATGGCGTTCTGTTCGTTGTCGAGCGAGGCCTTCTCGGCAAAGGCGCGAAGATACTTGCCGTGATTGTAGTGCGTGCCGATCACCGTTCCGCTGAGCGGATTGCGGTTCACGTGGACATTGAGCGGCGACATAAAGATGCTGATCTTGATGGTGTCGGCCTTGAGAAACCGATCCTCGTGCGTCGGCGAGACGACGATCACCTTCCCATCAGCCGGCGCCACGATCAATCGCTCATCAGCCGGAGGGAGGCGCTCCGGATCGCGAAAGAAATTCACCACCAATCCCAACAGCAGCGCGCCGAGCAGCCCGCCAATCGTTCCGCCAAGCCACCACAGGCCCAACGCAATCGCGAGCGCCAAGGCGATGAGTCCATAGCCTTCGCGCGCGATCGGAATGGCCGAGGTACGAGGAGAGGCGTCGCGTGTGGTCTGGATGGTCACGGCGGGAGATGTATAGCGGAACGGCCGTGGAGACCCAACTGCCGCCTGCATGCTCGTCACCCCCTCGGCGATAGTCAGGGACGCGATCCATCGCTGCAACACGCCGGTCGTGGCCATCGCCGACTTAAAGGGTAGAGTCTATTGTCTTACATTAAGACCCGTGCGCTTCGTCTGGAACACGCGAAGGGCAGTGGCCAATCTCAAGAAGCACCGGGTATCGTTCGAAGAAGCGTCGACTGCCTTCGATGATGAGCTGGGCGCCTAGTATCCCGACCGCCTGCATGAAGACCGTTTCATCCTGATCGGATACTCGCGTCAACAACGACTGCTCTACGTCGTGCATGCGGAGGTGACGCCGGACGCCATCCGGATCATCAGCGCACGAAAGGCCACCAGACATGAGAAAGCGCGCTACGAGAACGACTGATCCCCTCGACGGTACGGTCGACTTCACTAGATCCGGACCGATGAGGCGGAATGCCTTCGCTGATGCCGCCGAACCAGGGGGCCTTCCCTGCTCTCTCTGTGGGAAATGCCGCAGCTCGCGAACGGCGCCGTGTTGCTGCGACGCGGCCATCCGGGGAAGGAAAAGCATCGAACGACCCTGATTCGATTGGTTCGGCTACCCGAAGTACTCCGGAAGGAGCTGGAGCGAACTGCTCGTTCGAAGCACCTCAACCTGCACCAGGCGATGCGTGCCGCACTGCTCGGTTGGATCCGTCGGGCGAGTTGAACGGCATCTCACGGCGCCCCTTCAGTGCGCAACTCTTCGGAGCGCGCCAGCGCCCTGTCGAGTGCGTCCATCTCGAAGAATTCCAGGCGGGTGAAGCAGCCGTTGCGGGCCAGGCCGAGCGCGAGATGCTCGGTCTCGAAAGGGCCGCCGTCGGGGACCGGGCCTTGCCGCCGAATCGTGACCACGATGCCGTGGCGCTCGACCACGGGCCACGACCAGCCGAACATGAGCCGCTGGTCGGGTGCGAGATCCCAGAGCACGACGATGCTGTCGACGTACGCTTCCGCGCCCTCGATGCGCCCGAGTCCCGTATGCCGATGATCCTCAAGGACGAAGTCGTCGGCGAAGCGGGCGCGGACCCTGGCTCGGTCGTGACCGTTCCATGCATCCGTAAACTTATTCAGGAGCTCGACCCACGGCGCCGCGACGGGTTCGATGGCCGCCCAGCGCGTCCACGCCTCGCGCTGCGCGGCGCGCTCGTCGTCGGGGTCGAAGAAGATCTGCGCGGTGCAGAGCCCGGCCTCGTTCACCTCGTGCACCGCGAGGAACTCGACCTCGAAGCGGCCATCCGGCGGTCCGCCCGCCCACAGTATGCGTCCAACGGCGACGCGGTCGCCCGCGGTGCCGACGATCGCACGGCGCTGGTGACGGGCGCCCGAAGCGAGGCGCTCGCGTGCCGAGGCGAGCATCAGATCCAGACCGCCGGAGAGTCCGACGATCGGCCGGCGATCCTCCCACACGAAGTCCGGGGCAAGGAACGCACGCGCGGTGGCGAGCGCCTCCGTGGCGGCCGCGAGATCGACCACGTCGAACGCAGCCCAGGCGCGCTCCGTGGACGCCACCGCCAGGTTCGAGAATGTCGACGCTTTAGAGGGGCGCGCTTCCTCGCGTCCGCCCTTGGACCGCCCCATCTCTCTCGGCGTCGATGAAACGGCGCCCTCCAGTTCGACCTCTGCAAAGCGCGCCCGCGCCAGATCGAGATGCTCGGCCTCCCACACGTCGGCACGTCGCGCGCGGCCTTCCACATCGAGCTCGACCAACACGATCCACAGATTCTCGAAGGCACCGCCCTCGCGCGTGCCGCGCCAGGCGTACTCGAACAGCACCGCGTGTTCGCAGGTGCGGACGTGATCCACGCGTTCCCGCGTGTCCGGCGCCAACTCGATCTGCGCTTGCATGGTCGAGACCACGGCCGCCGGGCCGTGCAATGTTCCCCAGCCGACCAGGCGGTGATTCTCCCCCACCAGTTCCGGTGCCAAGAGAGTGGCCATGGCGTTCCAGTCACGAGCGGCGAAGAAGCGCAGATAGTCGGTGAGCCACTTCGATGCGAGCGGGTGCGCCGCTGCCTCGCCCGCTCCCCAGCGCGCGTCGAGTTCGGCGTAGGCGGCGTCGAGGTCATCGAGGTCCCAGCGCACGTACGCAACGATGCGGCCGCGACCATCCACCTGTGTCAGGATGAGAAAGGCGATCTCGCTGGGCCCGAGGTCGGTATCCGTGAACTCAAAGGTGGAGCGGTTGAGAGCTAGTTGATGGCCGCGCGTCGCTAGCATCTGAGAGTCGCCGCGAAGCGTGCGCCCATCCGCGACCTCGCGGGTGAACGCCACGTATCGATCGCGGTCGAGCTCGAGCTGCACGACGCGCCGGCGGTCGGAGCAGTGAAAGTCCTCTGCGAAGAGCTGCTCGAAGGCCTGCCAATCGTGAGCGACCATGCAGGCGATCACTGGATCAGTCGTCGCGCTGGCGGCGTTGGCGAATCCCTCGATACGCCTGTCCTGAACCCTGTCGAAGCGCAGGACCATGCCCGTTCGTCCCGAGTAGGCGCCATCTTTCGGCGCCGTATCGAGGGACGGTGAATGTGCAGGCAGGCCGCTACTCGGGATGAACGGTTGAGGGTCGGCGGCCAGCTCGGCGAAGCGCGCCAGCGCGCCATCGCGGTCCTCGATGTCGTAGGCGTCCCTGCGCGCGACCCTGCCTTGCTCGTCCACTTCCGCGACGCCGAAAAACGGGTTCTCGAACGCGCCTCCGTCGCGCGTGCCGAGCAGCGTCACCTGCCGCAAGATGCCGCGCGCGGAGAGACGGATGTGGTCGGCGCGATAGCGGGCGTCGGGCGAGAGATCGAAGGCCGACTGCTCCATCCGGAACAACGTCTCTGAGTCGTGCCCCGCGTCGCCCCAGCCGAGGCGTCGGTGGTCGCGATAGACGAAGCCCGGAGCGAGCCTGGCAGCGTAGGCTCGCCAGTCGCGAGCCTGCCTGAGGCGATGCGTCGCCAACGCTCCGGTCAAGCGTGGGTACGCGGCCGCCTCGCCGGCCTCGAAGCGTGCATCGAGCTCGGCGTAGGCAGCTTCCTCGTCTTCGAGGTCGAACAGCACGAGTCCGACGATGCGCCCGTCGCCGTCGACCTCGTGCAGCGCCAGGTGGTCTTCCATTGCGAGCGGGCCGCCGCCCTCCGCGACCTCGCCCTCGAAGCGGTGGAAGTTGAGCGCCAGCCGCTCGCCGCGCGTCGCCCGCAGGTGTGAGATGAAGCGGCTGTTGGGCACGTCGAAGAGGAAGCGGAACTGCTCCAGCCAGACGTCGCGGGCGCAGGTGTTGCGCACCAGGCGCCGGCGTTCGTCGAACGTCATCACCGGCGCCACGCAGGCGAGGACCCCCTCCCAGTCGCGCCCGTTGAAGCAGCGGAAGAGCTCGCGATCTGACCGCGCCGCGGCGTTCTCGAACCAGTCGGCCACAGAGTCGCTGCCGTGCCCGCTCACCTCATCGAAGCGCGCCAGTGCCTCGGCGTCGAGGTCGGGTTCCCAAAGCTCGCCTCGCGCGATGAGACCGTCGGCTCCGAAAGCGAACAGCTGGAGGAGCACATTCTCGAAAGCCCCGCCGCTGTCGCGAGCGCTGCCGAAATAGGTGCAGCGAACCAGGAGGGCATCAGGCGCGAGGGCGAGTACCCCGTCGGTGCGCCCCGTGAAGCCTATGGCGAGCTCGGTCTGCAAGCGGGTGTGGTCGAGGAACTCCGCGGCCCCTCGTGTGCTCCAGGTGCCGAGGTTCCGATGGT
>DATKMK010000096.1:0-55270 GCA_035541895.1 Binatia bacterium
ATCGGCGGTCGCCGCCGAATGGGCTGCGGGATCTTTGTACCGGTGCACTCGAGAGATTTCTCCGGTTTTTCGATGTGCCCGTTCTCTGCATGACGGCCAGCCTGCCAATGGACCGCCGCGACACGCTGGTGCGGGCATGCAGTCTCCAAATGTATCCTTCCGACCCGGAGAGCTTTCCTGACCTTCGTCGCCAAGCTGCTCATAAGCGGTATCAGATCTCTCTAATCGAGGAGCCCCATGCAGAGCAGATCGCTGTCGACGCCTTGATCGGTGGGAAGAAAGTGCTGTGGGTCGTGAACACCGTTGGTCGCTGTCAGACAATCGCTCGACGGCTTGTTCAGAGTTCGGCGCCGGCTGGGGGATCTCTTTTCTGCTACCACAGCCGGTTTTCTCGAAGCGATCGTCGCGACCGCCACGAGGAAGTCGTCCGCGTCTTTCGCCGAGATCAGAAGCAATCGGCGCTGGCCGTCACGACGCAGGTATGCGAGATGAGCTTGGATCTCGATGCCGACGTGCTGATCACCGAGTACGCCCCGGTGCCCTCGCTCATTCAGCGCATGGGCCGATGTTGTCGCGAGCCCGATCCGCTTCTGGGCCGGATGGGGCTCGTCTACGCATACAAGCCCGAGAGCGAGCGGCCGTATCAAGCTGAGAAAGGTGCAATCGAGAAAGGCGAACGCTTTTTACGCGAACTTGCGCAGAAAGGTGCGGTTTGTCACGCCGACCTCTCCGACTACCTGCAGCAAATGCCGGTGACCGAACCGTTCATTGAAGAGGGCTACAGCAGCTTCCTCGACAGCGGCTGGGCTGCTGGCTCTAAGCAGCAGGACTTCCGCGAGGGCGATGAGTTCACAGTCGACTGCGTTCTTGATCGTGATGTCGAGGCATATCTGGAGGTAAAGCGCCGTCGCGGCGTCACCGACGGATTCATTGTGCCAATACCGAAGCGATTTGCGCGTTTCAATGAGAAGCTCGGGCGGTTCCTCCGCGAGGCCCCGGCGTCTCAGTACAGCTCGGACTTCGGTTTCTATGTACTCGCGATTCCGGAGGGGATCTTCCCCCGATTCAGTGGACACATCATCAGACAGTGTTGCTGCTCATACTGCTCCGGTGAGCGGTAGTCGAGACTCGATTGCATGCGATGGCCGTTGTAGAAGTGCTCGATGTAGTCGCGGACGACCCGATGTAACTAGGGGTACCACGCGAATCGCGCCTCAGGCTTGCGTTTCGCTGACGGGACTCCGGCGGCGACAATCCGAATGGCGGAACCAGCCCACACTCCCTTCGAATCAGTAGAGCACGCTCGCCGAGATGCGGCTGCTGAAAAACGCTCCGGACACCCTTCGACAAGCTCAGGGTGAGCGGGAATGCGTAATAGAGCCGAGGAGGGGTTTCGTCCATGCTGAGCTTGTCGAAGCATGCGGCGGGGTTTTTCAGCAACCTGCCAGAATCGGCTGGGCGCAAGGTGGCGATCGACTACCTGCGGACGTTCATCATCGTGCTCGTCCTGGTGCATCATTCTGTTCTTGCCTACGTCAGCTTTGGGCAATTCGATCGCGTGCACTACCTGTCGTCGACGGCGCCGATCGTCGACTCTCAGCGATGGGTCGGCTTCGACCTGATCGTGGTGTTCAACGACATTTTCATGATGTCGCTGATGTTCTTCGTTTCCGGTTTGTTCGTCTGGCCGAGTCTCACGCGCAAGGGTACCGGGCCATTTCTCCGCGCCCGGCTGCTGCGGCTCGGCTTGCCGTTTGCCGTGGTGGTCACCTTGGTGATGCCGCTTGCGTTCTATCCGTCGTTCCGGATGACGGGAGTGGACCCCGGCTATCTCGCCTTCTGGCGCGACACGATCATGGTTGGGCCATGGCCCGCCGGGCCACCCTGGTTCGTCGCGGTGTTGCTCGCCTTCGATTGCGTGGCGGCGCTTGTTCACTGGGCCGCACCGGGGGGAGGCAAGGCGATTCGCGAGACGACGCTGGGCGTGTTCAGCCGGCCGCTGGTGTTCTTCCTCATCCTTGTAACGGTCTCCGCGGCGGCATTCTTCCCGATGCTGCTCGGTTTTGGACCGACACTCTGGTTCGTATTTGGACCGTTTACGGTTCAGGCTAGCCGCGCATTGCACTACGCCGCGTACTTCTTCGCGGGGGTCGCGGTGAGCGCCTATGGTCTCGACCGCAGTGTATTCGTACCTCGGGGCCCTCTGGCGCGGCGATGGATGCTCTGGGCGCTCGCAGGCCTGGTCTCATTTGTGATCTTCGTTTGGATCGTCAGCCATTGGCCGCCCCCATTGGGAGCTTTCGGACGCTGGTTCGTGATCGCGTGCGCCGCGATTAGCTTCGCCTTCCTCGCGCTGTTTCTACGCTTCGCGAACCGGCGCTTCGCGATAGTCGAAAGCCTGAACGACAATGCGTACGGCATATATCTGATTCACTATCTGTTCGTCGTTTGGCTGCAATATGCACTTTTGGCCTCCGGCCTTTCGCCGATCGCCAAGGGAGTCATCGTATTCGCGACCGTGCTGACGCTTAGCTGGGGCGCAGTCGCGGCGCTTCGGCGCGTGCGGGCGATCGCAAACGTACTGTAGTCTGGCGTCATGTCTCTCGAGTCTCTTCCACATGGAAACCGCGAAACGGGACAGGATCGCCAGGGAATTCATTGCCGAGCATGTAGCGACCATTTTCTTGTGTGTGCTGCGGTAGTCCTGTGGAAGGAGCGCGAAGTCGGAAGCCCGTACGACAGATGAGTGCGGTCGCTTGCGACTACGCTGCAAAGTGCGGCCGCCATGATTCCGTTCAGCAGCGGGACTTTTTTGCGACGATCACCTTGAGCGCCTGGTTGTCCAAGGTGAGATCGGCCACCAAGTGTTTCAACCGCCGGTTCTCGTCCTCGAGCTGCTTGAGCCGCCGCGCCTCGTTTACGTCCATCCCGCCGAACTTCGCCTTCCAGGCGTAGTACGTCGGTTCGCTGATCCCGTGACGACGGCAGACGTCGGCGAGTTTCGCCCCCAACCTCCTTCTCCTTGAGGATCTTGATGATCTGTTCCTCACTGAGCCGGCTCTTGCGCATTCGAGTCCTCCTTCTCCTTCGTTAGGCCCTCACGATAGCATCAGTTCCGAGGTCGCTCCCGCTTGGGAGGGAACGGAAAGGAAAGGTGTCGCCGTGTCCAGCCAGCGTCGAACTTCCAACCGCGTGGCGGTTGAAGAGTCGCCGCTCCCCGCACTAGTGGCGAGCCGTAACGCTCATGGCGCGCGAAGACTCGAACACGTTGATCTGTTTAGCACCGGCATGGCGCTCGGTGTGGGTCTGGCTGGTCGCGGGATTGGTGACCGCGGTGATGAGCGTGCCGTGGCCGCTGCAGCACGATGACGTTTCGGAAGACGACCCGGTCGACGAGATTCTCGAATTTGAAACCACCGATGCACACTGATGGACACAGATGGCTGAAGCTCGATGGACGTCTCGCCACATCGGCCCTTCGCAATCGGTGTTCATCCGCGTTCATCGGCGGCGCCCTCCTCTTCCGGTCCGACGACTCGAAATTCACGCCGACCATGTAGACAGATTGGCGAGCGGCGAGTATGTCATCGCGCTCGAATTGCGTACGCGACGGCGCGACCGGCGATGGCGACCCGAGACTGGCAGACGCTGCTCCGCTTTCACTGCACCGGCTGCGGCAACTGCTGCAAAGGTACGCAGGTGATGATCACCGACGCCGACGTGCGCCGCATCGCCGACGGCACCGGGCGTCCGGTCGGTGAACTCGTCCAGTTCGCGCGTCCGGGCGAGATTCTCCTCGACAAGCGAAGCCCGTGGTGGGTGCGCTTCGAGTCGACTCGCGCGGTGATGACGTTGCGCTGGACCGACGAACGCTGCGCCTTCTTGGACGCCGACGAGCGCTGCGCGATTTACGAACATCGGCCGGTGACCTGCCGCGATTTTCCATTCAACGTCACCCTGTCCGCGACCGGTGCGGTGGAACGCCTGTCGCTCAGCAACGTCGTCACGTGCGAGCACACGTGGGACGGCTCGCACACCCGCCGGGAGTTGGCGCGCACGCGCCAATGGAACGACCGGCAAGCCGATGCGTACATTCGGCGAGTGGAACGGTGGAACCGTCGCCGCGATCTCGCTCGCACGCCCGACGCGTTCTTGCAATTCCTTGGACTCGAATAGCCGCCGCGGTGGCAGGCGCGGAGTCCTGCCGCCCACCCGAGTCGCGAGAAATCCTACGGTTGCGGGGCGCGTCGCGCAGTGAAGCGGAACGTCGCCCCTTTGCTGAGTTTCGCCAAACCGACTTCGGGCGGCTCGGGCAATGGTTCGGCGCTCGGGTCGATCACCACCGACCAGGCCACGCGCGCGCCGTCGACCCGCAATGGCCGACAGCGAGCCTGTTGGTCGATGGTGCGCGCGACGGCATCGAGTGCGCGATGCGGCTCCGGGCTGGCGGCGAGCAACGCAAACCATGAGTACGGATCGCCTTCGGCAAACGCGACGCAGTCGCCGATCCAGCAGCGCACACTCTGCTCGTCACGCTCGACGTGAAGGTCGACGTAGTTGCGCGGATGAAGCGCGGGGTGGAGTTGGAACAGCTTGGCAATCGCGTCGAGGCCGGTTCCGATCTGCATCGCGGCGGCGACCCGCTCGGCGGCGAGCCCGGCGATGCCGACGAACTGGTGCGCGGCGATCTCGGCGGCCATCGCATCGCCCCAGCGCTCGGCGATGGCCAACATGAATGAGCGCACCAGCAAGTGGCCTTGGACGCAAAACTCTTGTGCGATGAAGCCGAGCGCCGGACGCGAAAAATCCTCGAGGTGGAGATCGGCATCGAAGGCGCCCGAGTAGTCGGGAAGGCCGCTGTCGAGCTGCGCCGGGTGCTGATAGAGCGCGAGGCGCGCGAGGCGCGAGGCGCGCACGCGAGCGGTGAGCGGAATTTCTTCCAGCGGCGCCGCCTCGGCGTCGATCTGCACGCGCCAGCGGCAGTGCGGCAGCCGATCCGCCGGCACGCGCGGCGGCCGATGAATCGGCCGCACGCGGGCGCGCGGGTTGGTCGCCACGGCGGTGGCGTCGAAGGTCGGATCTTCGATCTGATGGCACATGCCGACCACCATCTCCTCGCCCATCGGTTCGACGTCCATCAGCGCACCGCAGTAGGGCAGCCAGAATTCGCCGCTCTGTGGGTTGCGCTCGTCGAGATGAAAGCGGAAGTCGAGAAACCCGTGCGGCGCGCCGACGTCGAGCTGCAGCCCCTTGAAGATGGTCGCCACCGTGTCGCCCGCGAAGCCGAGGGCTTGCTGCATCCGTTGGGTGTACACCGGACTGGCCCCCATCCATTCGGCGATCGCGATCTCGCGCATCGCGTGCGTACCAAAGCGCGCCAGCACCTGTGGAATGCCGACGCGATCCTGCAGATGCGCCGCGAGTTGATACTCCCGCGCCAACACCGCCAGCCCCGCGCGTGATAGTCCGTCGATGCGAAAACGCGGGTCGAATGGTCCGCTGTAGTTCTCCAGGCACTCCTCCAACCGAGCGCCCGCAACTCACTAAATCCCGCAGCGAAACTCAAGTGGGCCGGACGGATCGCGCAGCTCTTTCTCTCCGTGCGATCCGCGATTGGCGCCCGGCGATGCGCGAGTCAGTGCGTCTGAATGTTGGTATCGCGGCGGACGCGGAGGGCGAGGGCGCCGTATTCGTCGCGGTTGGCGCTGACGAAGGCGGCGACGCGGGGGAGTTCCCACGAATCGAAGATGTCCATGCAGCGGGCGAGCAGCGCGACGCAGCCGTCGTCGGGGAGTCGCGCGATGCTGACTGCCGGGTCGTCGGCGTCGTCGAAGCTGGTCTCCACCTGATCGCCGGGCAACGTGGCCAGGATCTGCTGCACCGCGTGCACAAAGCCGTCGATCTTGGTCTGTCGCAACGCGTAGGGATGAAAGTGATGGTCGAGCGCGCGCCGGACCTCGCTCTCCTCGACGGTCACCTCTAGCGCCTCGGGGACGATGCGCTCGGTGACGATGGCGCGCGTCACCGGCTCGTCGAGGCCGCCGCGTCCGGTCCGCACCGTGAAGGTCTCGCACCCGTTGGTCAGCTCGATGTAACTGCTGCGCATCGGATCCCAGAGCGGACCGTCGTGGTATTCGAGCAGACTCTCGCGCGTGAGGCGCTCCAGCGGATGATGCCGGTGCTGCACGAGGAACTGGCCGTACGCAATCGCGGCTTCCTCGCTCACACTTCCGCCCGTGACCAGCTCGGTGGCGGCGTAGACGCGGTGGATCACACGGCAGTCGCGACACAGGAGATACACATCGGTCATGACGAACCTCAATTGAGATGGGGCAAGTGGCTCTTGCCGCCGAGCCGTCCGGCGGGCAGGGTGACGATGCACTGCGTGCCTTGGCCGGCTTCGCTGCGAATGCGCAGGTCGCCGCCGAGAAACTCGACGAGCCGGGTCGCGATCCGCAATCCGAGTCCGAGGCCGCGATAGCGCCGGCGCGACGACGAGTCGGTCTGCGCGAGACCTTGCAACGCATGCACGATCTCCTCGCGGCCCATCCCGATGCCGGTGTCGGACACCTCGATTTCGAGCGCGCCCGGCTGCGGGGCGCTGCGAACCGACAGCGTGACGCCCCCGCGCGGGGTGAACTTGACGGCGTTGTCGAGCAGCGCCGACAAGATTCGTTCGAGCTTCTCTTCGTCACTGACGGCAATCAAATCGGTGCCGCGGATTTCGATGTCGACGGTGAGGCCCTTGTCGCCGGCGACCCCGCGATAGCGGTGGCCGACGCGTCGAACCGTCTCGGCCAGATCGAACGGCCGTACGGTGAGCGGCACCTCGCCGGCATCGAGCGAATTGAGCAGCAGCACCCCTTCGATCAGGGTGAGCAGTTCCTGGGAGTTGGCTTGGATGCGGTCGAGCGCGGTCCGTTGCTCGGTATTGACGACGCTCTGCAGCTCCTCGGCGAGGATGGCGCCGTAGCCGATGATCGCGCTCAGCGGCGTGCGCAGTTCGTGCGACAGATTGGCCAGGAAGTCTTCCTTGATGTTGCGCATGCGCACCGAGGCGCGGCGGCGGCCGACCGCCCGTCGCACGAGGTCGGCGATGTGCGGGACGTCGAACGGTTTGGTGATGTAATCGAACACATGGTGGCGCAACCCGCGGATCGCCGTGTCCAGCGCCGCGTACCCGGTCACGATGATGACCTCGATGTCGGGGTCGTGCTCCTTGATTCGTTCGAGCAACTCGATGCCCGGCATCCCGGGCATCCGCAGATCGAGCGTGACCACGTCGATCGGCGTGGTGCGAAGGATCGATAGTGCTTGTTCCGCCCCCGCCGCGGTGAACACCTTGTACGAGGGCTTGAAAATCATCCGCAGCGATTCGGTGGGACCCCGTTCGTCGTCGATGATGAGGAGCGATGCCGACTCTTCCATGCGACGCTCCCTCCTCGGGAGGCGTACACGGAAAAGCACCCGGCATGCCACGCGGCGAGAAATCTAAAGTGTTGCACGAGGCTCGCTCGAACAAATTCAGATACGCGCGACAATCGAAGCGTGGATCTGGGGCATCTGGATGCCCTACGCTGAGGGCGCATTACGCCCTCGCCGACAAATTTGTACAGCCGATGGACAGAAACGTAACGAGCGGTGGCGCTACGTGCTCTTGTCCGCCGACACGATGCCGAGCTTGTCCATCTTGTACTTCAAGATCCGCCGCGTGGTTCCGAGAATCTCCGCGGCGCGGGTCTGGTTCTGATCCGCTTGTGCCAGGGCGTTGCGGATCAAGTCCTGCTCGAAGGCATCGACGGCGTCGCTGAGCCGGCGCTCGCCGCGCAGCACCGCCTGTTGAACCGGATGCGGTGGGTTTTCCCCGGCCACCACGTATTGCGGAAGGTCGTCGAGCGTCATGACCGGTCCTTGCGACAGCACCAGCGCGCGTTCGACGACGTTTTCGAGCTCGCGGACGTTGCCGGGCCAGCGGTAGGCCATCAAGCGATCCAAGGCCTCGCTGCTGAACGGTTTCTCGGGAATCGCCAATTCGCGCACCTTGAGCTTGAGAAAGTGGCGGATGAGGGCGGTGAGGTCGTCGGGGCGGTCTCGCAACGGCGGCAGGTGAATCGCGACGACGTTGAGTCGGTAGTAGAGGTCCGAACGGAACGTGCCTTCGCGCATGCCCTGGTGCAGATCGCGGTTGGTGGCGGCGATCACCCGCACGTCGACCTGTACGGCGTGTCCGCCGCCGACGCGGGTGAAGGTGCCCTGTTCCAAGACCCGCAGGATTTTGGCTTGGGTGGCGGGATTCATCTCGCCGATCTCGTCCAGAAAGATGGTCCCCCGATGCGCGTGCTCGAACTGCCCGAGCTTCTTGCTGTACGCGTCGGTGAAGGCGCCGCGCTCGTGGCCGAACAATTCGCTTTCGAGCAAGTTGTCGGGAATTGCGCTGCAGTTGAGGACCACCAGCGGCTGCTCGGCGCGCGGGCTGTTGTAGTGAAGCGCCTTGGCGATCACCTCTTTGCCCGTGCCGCTTTCGCCGGTCAGCAGCACGGTGGTTTTGAGCGGCGCCACCATGCCGACGGTCTTGAGCACTTCCTGCATCTTGGAGGATCGTCCGACGATATTGTCGAAGCTGTAGCGGCGGCCGACTTCGCTGCGCAGGGCTTCGACCTCGTGCAGCAGCGCCGCCGACTGGACCGCGCGATCGATTTGCAAGTGCAGCTCGTCGATATCGAACGGTTTGGTGATGTAGTCGAAGGCGCCGAGTTTCATCGCGTTGACCGCGGTCTTCACGGTCTTGGTGGCGGTCAGCATGATCACCGGCGGCGCGGGCTTGAGCACCGCGATACCTTCGAGGGTTTCCAAGCCGTCCATCCCGGGCATCAGCACATCGAGCAGCACGACCTCGACGCGGCCGGCGCGCAAGATGCTCAGCGCGTCTTCGCCGCTGCTGGCGAGCACCGGCTCATAGCGCTCCTTCAAGATCATCCGCAGCGATTCGCGGACACCCAGTTCGTCGTC
Source organism: Binatia bacterium (assembly GCA_035541895.1). Lineage (GTDB taxonomy): Bacteria > Desulfobacterota > Binatia > HRBIN30 > JACQVA1 > DATKMK01. Next base: position 9,010 of record DATKMK010000096.1, read on the forward strand.
AACGATCAGAATTCGTGGTCGTTCCGTGCTCACGTGTCACCCTCCCCAGCTCCGCTGCCACAGGCAAGCCGACGCTCACCGTCGATCCCGCCGTTCCTTCTCGTAGGTCAAATCGGCCGCCGTTGCGAATGATCAGGCTGCGCGCCAGGGCTACCCCGAGTGGGAGCACCGGCTCGCTCTCGGCGGCGGTGTACCGATCGGAGAGTAGCGTGCGCAGTTTTGCGATCAAGTCACCCTCGGTCGCCGGCAGCGTGATGCTGAGCGTGCCGCCTTCGAGGCAGCTGACCCCGATGGATGCCCCGTCGTGCAGTCCGCGGATGAGCGCGCGCAACAGATTGGTCAACGCGTAGGCGATCTGTTCCGGGTCGACGGCGACCGGCAGGCCGGCGTGCGACGGCCGATAGTCCAACACCAGGCGTCGCTCGCTGAGCAGCGGGCCCAGTTCGGCGAGCACCGGTCCGATCAGCGCGCCGAGCGCAACCGACCGGGCGACCGGCGTTTCGAAGCGCGTGAACTGGAGGAGGTTTTCCAGTGCCCGATCCATCCGGTCGACGGCTTCGCCGGTCAGGCGAGCGAGCTGGCCGTTGCCGCTCTCTTCATCAAGCAACCGGTCGAGGTGTTGCGCGAAGGTTTTGATGGTCACGAGCGGATTTTTGAACTCGTGGGCCAGCTCACCGATGATGAGATCCACTGCGCTGGTCGCGAGCGGAGCGGCGGCAGGTTCGGCGACTTTTGGCGCGGCGGTCGGCTGCGGCGTCAGTCGGCCAAAGCCGAACAGGAGATCGTCGACATCGAGAACCTCTTTGTGAGCCAAAGAAATGCTGCGTGCCAGCACCGCTTCGAGCTCGGCGGTGTTGCCGAACCACAGGTAACGCCTGAGTCGCTGCATTGCGCGCGGCGTAAACGCAACCGGCGGACAGCCGAGTGCGCTGCAGAGATCGGCGGCCAGTGCCTTCGCCAGCGCCGGGATATCCTCGGAACGATCCCGCAGCGGTGGCAAGGTGATCGGCAACACACTCAAACGATAAAACAGTTCGCGAGAGAGTTGACCGCCGGTTGCTAGGCCGGACAACGACAGCGGGGTGGCGGTAATGAGGCGGACGTCCAGCCATCCGTCAACCGTGGAAAGTCCACCGGCTTCCGCCAAATCGAGCAGGACGTCTTGCGCAGTGGCTGCGGCGGTACCGACGTCATCAACAAAGAGGGTGACGTGCGGCCCGCCCTGTGCCAACTGCTGCACCGCCTCGCGAGTGCAGTTCTGCGGTGACATGGCAACGAAGCGAGTTCCAGCGACCACCCCAGGCAGCGCCGCGGCAACTCGGGCGCGGCCGGTGCCCGGTTCGCCACAGATCAATACCGGTAGATGGTTCGTGGTCGCTTCGTGCGCGACGGTCGCGGCCTCGTGGGTGAGGTAGGGAAACGCCAGCGTCTCCGAAAGTCGCGCGGGCGGTTGGGGCGGTGCGTGGCGCCGGCGGAGGAGTTGCTCGACCTCCCCTCGCAACGCGTGGGCATCGAACTGCCGCGCAAGAACTACCGACGGCTGGAACGCAGACGCTACCGGTGCTCCCAAACGCGGATCGCTCCGCAGCCACACCACCGGGCAGACGTTGCGCGAGATTGCTTGCAAAAGTGGACCGGGAGCGGATTCCGCATCCACGATCAGGAGTTGCGGATCAGCGTCCGGAAGCGGGAAGGTCGGGCGACAATCGTTGGGGGCCAACTCACGGACTTCGCCGAGATTCCCGAGCACCACCGAAAGCGTTTCACGCACCGCTTCAGACTCGTCGATGACGAAGATCCTGGGCAGCGCCACTTCCGAGCCTCCTTCCCATCCCCACCGTGCTCTGGGCGACGAACCAGCGCCGAAATGTCAGGCGGTTTCTTATCGACTTCGAGTCGCAGATGTCAACCCAAACGCAGCGTCGGCTCCGGCGCATTGCCCCGCACGTAGCGCGGATGCGGTACTGCGGGGGTGCAAGACTCTGACCGAAAACTTGCAGCACCGCCGGTGCCACCGCAGAATATGCTTGAAAAAGTTTAACCGCACGTGGTAACCGTAGAGTGCTAGACGAGGTTGAGGCAACGCACGGCACGTCCGATCGTACGAGGGCGTGTCAACAATAAACGGCAACACTGGGAAGACGCGTGATTCAGAACGAGGGTGGTCAATCACATTCAGTGTCGGCGGCGAGCGAAGGCCCGGAGACCGACACGAGCGACGGGCAATTGGTGGTGGTTCATCCGAGCGTCTTCGCCACGCTCGATCACGCCTTCGGCAACCTCTTTCAGCGCGTGTATCACCTAATCCGGACCGTGCGCAGCGGAAACGACCAGACCATAGCGGCGCTCGACGAATCAGTTCACGAGTTACAGTCGCTGCTCGAGTTGTTCGTGGATTACGTGGCGCCGACATCCATTCACAGCCGACCGGTGCGGGCGGCCGATCTCATCGGCAGCTTCCGCCGGCATCTCGAAGCGGAAATCGGAGCGAGCCGGGTCTCGATTGCCGCGGACGAGCCGGCCGATCCGACCTGGGTGCCGGCCGATCCGGCGCGAATGGCGCGGGCCTTCCAGCTCTTATCGCAGGCCCTGGCGGGTAGCGTGGGTGTCGGCCAACTGGGCGGGCGCGCCGGCCTATCGTCCGATCAGGCTCATCTCGAATTGAGCTGCACGCTGTCGGCGAGGCGAGGGAGCGCGGCGGACGAACTCCGCTGGGTATTGGCGCAGAAGCTCGTCGATCTACAAGGCGGCGAGTTGAGCGAAGGAGTGGGACCGTGCGGTCGGCAGTGGACGCTGCGATTGCCGCTGGCGACTTCATGACGCCCCACGTGCTGATTGTTGACGATGATCCGCTGATTCGCGAGCAGCTCCAGACGCTGCTCGCGAGTCATGCGTGCCTGGTGGCCGCCGCGCCGGACGCGAGCGAGGCGTTGCGGAGCTTGGCCGAGCGCGAGTTTACGCTGGCCGTCGTGGACATGAAGATTCCAGGCAGTGACGGCATCGCGCTCACGCGGGAAATTCGCGAACGCTGGCCGCACGTCGACGTTGTCATGATCACCGGCTACGGAAGCATTCGCGGCGCGGTCGAAGCGATGAAGCACGGCGCCAGCGACTACATCACCAAACCGTTCGAGCCCGACGAAATCTTGCTGGCGATCAACAAGGTGCTGGAGCGACGCCGGCTGATCGACGAAATCGAGTACCTCCGGAAGCAACTGTCGGATCGCTACACGTTCGCGAACATGGTGACCCGCAATCCGGCGATGGTGGAAGTCTTCTCGACCATCGAAATGCTGGCCCAGAACGACGTGACGGTGTTGGTCGTGGGCGAGTCGGGAACGGGCAAGGAGTTGGTGGCGCGGGCCATCCACTTTCAAGGGAAGCGCCGCGCCGGACGGTTCGTCGCCATCAACTGCGCCGCGCTTCCTGAGGCGCTGTTGGAGAGCGAATTGTTCGGGTACGAGCGCGGCGCGTTCACCGGCGCGGTGGTTGACCGGATCGGCAAGATCGAGTCGGCCAACGGCGGAACGCTGTTTCTCGACGAAGTCGAGAGCATCCCGCTCGCGATGCAAGCGAAATTGCTGCGCGTGCTGGAAGAACGCGCGATCGAAAAGCTCGGCGGCAACCGTACCGTTCCGGTCGATATGCGGGTGGTGGCGGCAACCAATCGCGATCTCGCCGCGCTCGTCAGTGCCGGTCAGATGCGCGAAGACTTCTTTTATCGAATCAACGTGGTGCCGGTCAGTCTGCCGCCGCTGCGCGAACGCTTGGAAGACATCGCGCTGTTGGTGGCCGATTTTCTCCGCAACAACCCGCTGGCGCGCGAAAAAGGCATCAACCGCATTTCGGAGCGTGCGCTGGCGCAGATGATGGCCTACAGTTGGCCCGGGAACATCCGCGAGTTGCTCAACGTCCTCGAACGCGCCGTACTGCGCGCGAAGGCCGATACCGTTCGCGAAGTCGACGTGCCGATCGAGCTGCCGGCCCACGCGGCGCGGCGTGCCGGCGTGGACTTTCAGGCGCCGCTGCGCGAATTCCTGCGCCGCGCCGAGCGCGAGTACCTGTTGCACGTCCTCGAACGATATCACGGAGGAATCGGGCCGAGCGCGCGCCACGCGATGGTGGATCAAGCGACGCTCCATCGCAAAATCAAATCGCATGGGCTGCGCACCGGCGAATTTCGCGGCAACGGTCGCCGCGAAGCGAACGGAGAACGGGCGTGAGAGTTGGCCGATGCATACGCGGGCGCTGCGGCCGCGACCACGTGGGGGTGATCGATGTACTGTGACTTCTACCAGATGACCGAACGGCCGTTTGCGGTCACGCCGGACCCCAAATGTTTGTATCTCAACGCCCGCTACCGCGAAGCCCTGGCCGCGCTGCACTACGGGATCACGCAGCGCAAAGGGTTCATCACGCTGATCGGCGAGGCGGGAACCGGCAAAACGACGCTGCTGAAGCGCTTGCTGGAGGATTTCGATGCGAAGACCCGCTCGGTCTTCATCTTCAACACGCACGTCAGCTTCGAGGAGATTCTCGAGTACCTGTTCGCCGAATTCGACTTGCCGGTACACAACGGCAAGAAGCTTTACATGCTGCAGCGCCTCAACACGTTCCTGTTGGAGGAGTTGCGCGGCGGCGGCAATGTCGCGTTGCTGATCGACGAGGCGCAAGACCTTGAGCACGCGGTGCTGGAGGACCTGCGCCTGCTCTCCAATCTTGAAACCGCCAAGGAGAAGATTCTCCAAATCGTGCTCTCCGGGCAGCCCGAGCTGGGCGACAAGCTGAGCAATCCGAATCTGCGCCAGTTGCGCCAGCGCATTGCGGTCAGTTGTCGTCTGTTGCCGCTCTCTCGCGATGAAATCAGCGAATACATTCAGTACCGGTTGCACGCCGTCGGCTGCAACGACCTCAAGCTCTTCACGCGCGAGGCCGAAGACCAAATCTATCACTTTTCGCGCGGTATCCCGCGGTTGATCAACGTCGTGTGCGACAACGCACTCGTCATCGGCTACGCCCTGGGAAAGAAACGGATCGGCGGTGACGTGATCGAAGAGGCGGCGGCCGACTTGATGCCGGTGCAGGAGCCGACCGAACCTGAGCCGGTCAGGGAAGCCCCGCCGGTTTCGGTTCCGCTGGCCGCCGCGACGGCGCGACCCCGCTTCGGGCTGATTGCGGTTGTGCTCGTTGCAATTGTGATTGGTCTTCTGTCGGTGGGGCGGACGATGTGGCAACGCGGTGAGCAAGAGGGGCAGATGACGAAAGGCGTCGCGGCCGCGCCGGAACCGCCGCGCGCTGCGGACGTCATTCGTCCCGGCTCGCTGATGAGATCGTCGGCGGCTGTCGACGCCGAGGCAGCGTTGCCGGGCGCGGCGCCCGCGGCCCAGGTCGCCGAACCCGCTCCCGTGAAGATGCAACACGACGATCCGCCGCCGGCGGCTGTCGCGGCCGATCCCGCCCAGCAGCCCGTCGCACCTCCAGCGCGGGAGCCAAAGCCGGACAAAGTGACTGAGTCTGGGTCCACACACACGATAGCTGAGCCCTCGGCACGCGACGGCGGCGCTGGTGTTGGCATGGCCGCCCCGGCGGCTGCGGCGGAACCGGCCCCTGTCTTTGCGGCGGTTAACGCCCGCACCCCACCGTCAGTGTGGACGGATGCGGATGCAGCGGCGGCGCGGCAACCCGCACCGCAGCGCATCGCCTCGATTCCCAAGAACGAGACCCCGCCGGTTCCCAGCGTTGGATCGATGCCGATGCGTCTGGCGACGAGCCAGTTCGACCGCGTTACGGTGCAGCCGGGCGATTCGATCTCCCGCATCGCGATCAAGCGTTATGGACAGTCGAGCCTCACGATTCTCGACCTGCTGAAGCTGGCCAATCCTGCGCTTCACGACATCGACGTGATCGCGGTCGGCCAAACCATTCAGCTTCCAGATCTGGCGGAAAGCTCAGTCCTCTCTCTCGGAGAGCACCGCTACGGGGTGTTGGTGTATTCGACCACGCAACTCGCACGGGCATCGGCGCTCGACGCCGCGTTGCGTGCGCGTGGCCGCCAGAGCTCCGTTGGGCGAGCGGACCTGGGCGCCCGCCGGCCGATTCTCCGAGTGATGCTGGATGGGTTTTCGGATCGCGCGGAAGCCACGGCGGCGAGCCGGGAACTGCAGCGGTTGTTCCGCGAAGACAGTCGATTGGCGCTCTTGGTGCGGTGAGAGGACGACTGCGTATGCAGGAAACACCTCACAGCCGATGGTACGTCGTGCGCACGAAGGTGCGGCGCGAAGAATATGCGCAGATGCAGCTCGCGCGCCGCGGGGTCGAAACGTTTCTTCCGCGCATCCGCGAGCGCGCCCGGGTGGGCATTCATTCGGTTGTGGCGCCACTCTTTCCTGGGTACTTGCTGGTTCAGATTGATTTGGAGACCCAATACTTCGACGTGGTCTGGACCCCGGGTGTGAACAAGTTTGTCACGTTTGGGGAGACACCCTGTCCGCTCGATGACTCGGTTGTGGAGTACCTCCGGGCGCGCGCGGGTGTCGACGGCGTCATTCCCGTCTTCCCGATTTTCCGCGAGGGTGACCGGGTGCGGGTGAAGTACGGACCGATGGCGGGCCTCGAAGGCTTCATCGAGAGCCCAAGCCGCCGGGGGCGGGTGCGGATACTGATGGAGTTGCTGCGACGGCAAACGCGTGTGGAGTTGCCGGAGCAGTTTCTCGATCGGATTCCGGCCTGACCCAAGATAGCCCGGCAACCACCGGTTGTTGGGTGGACGACCTCAGGCGACCGGTTGTCGCCGCGGTTGATCCAAGAAGAGGCCATAGGGAGCTTCATCGGCGGAGCTATGCCCGCGATTCGCTACTGTCAATTCGAACGGTGCTCGTGGTATGCAGACGAGAACAATTGCGAAGGCGAGGAGTACGAGCCTCAACGGCGCGCGGACCATAAGCTCCGTCTTGGGCGCCAAAGAACCGAGCGGAAGAAATAGCTCGCTTAGAGGCGTGCTGGATGCGTAAAATAACCTTGATGGCTGGAGTTGAAGATCGTATAAGCCCAACGCCACGGGCGCGGATGGATCGGAGGCGGATGGCTAGGTGTATCTCACGTGTAGCCTACGGGCTGATGGCGTGCATTATCGCCGCGGGGTGTAGTTCTTCGCCGGTCGCGAATAGTGTGCCACTTCCCGCGCTCGATTCTGCATCGACCGCGCCGGTGACGGCGGATGCATATCGTCTACAACCGGGGGATCTGTTGCGCGTGAAATTCCTCTACCACCCCGAAATGGACGTCAAGTTGCCGGTGCGGCCCGACGGTAAGATCACACTACAGGATGTGGGTGAGATCGAGGCAACCGGGATGACTGCTGATGAGCTTGCTCAAGTGATTCGACAGCGATCGAGCGAGTTCTTGCGTGACCCCGCGGTTACCGTGATCGTCGCTGACCTTGCGGAACGCGGTGTGTACGTTGGCGGCGAGGTACGGACACCGGGATTTGTGAAGTACCGGCAAGGAATGACGCCGCTCCAAGCGATCCTCGATCGCGGAGGATTTACGCTCAGCGCGAGGATGGATTACGTTGTTCATCTCGTCCCGCGACCACATGAGTATCTTGCGACACGCATCGACATGTCTCGCGCGCTGCAAGGTCAAGGTGAAATGGTCCAGTTGCAGCCGAACGACATGGTGTACGTGCCGCGGAGCACGATCGGCGACGTTGACGCGTTCCTGACGCTGTACGTGCGCACGATTCTGCCGATTCCGCCTCGAGTGGGCGTCGGCTTCACCAACCCCTAGTCTCAGGAGTACGTTTTATGGCGTACGACATGCACAAACCCCGGAACGGGCACGGCAACAGCAACGGCAACCGGAACGGGAACGCGATCGGCAACGGCAACGGAAACGGCAACACGTACCGCAACAACCTCACCAACGGGGGCGTTCGGACTCTCACCGGCAACGAGCAGGTACGCGAAGTTCTCCAGATTCTATTCAAGCGGCAGCGGTTGCTCCTCGCTCTCTTTCTTGTCGTAGCGCTCCCTGGGTTGCTGGTGACGATGTTGAGTCGAGCCAAGTACATCGCAACCGCGAAGGTGCTGATCACTACCGAGCGCTCGAACGCCACTGTACAGCCAACCGACGTCACCAAAGTCGACCCGATTCAGCTCAATGATTCGTTGGTGAACTCGGAGACGCACATCATCCGCAGCCGCCAGATGCAGGAGAACGTCGTCCGCAGTCTGGTCTATGGCGATGATCACGGGAGCGATGTGAAGACGGCAGCTTTGAAGACCGACAACATCAATCTCGGTCAGCGAGTGCTGGACTTTGACAACGACCTGTTGGTGACGCCGATCAAAGGCAGCAATGTGATCCAGATCGACTACAAATCCAGTAACCCAGAGCACGCATCCCGGGTGGTGAATCGCGTGGTCGACGAGTACCTGGCCTATCATGCACAGGTGCACGGCAACAAAGGGCTCGCGCATTTCTACGAGGATCAGCGACTTGAACTTGAAAAACAGTTGCGACGCGCTGAGGACGCACTGAAGGAGTATGCGGATCGCGAGGGAGTGGTCTCTCCGAAGGACGAAATTCAGTCGATGATTGTCGCGTCGGGTGCGATCGACAAGTCGCTTCGCGATGTGAACGCGACGCTCAGCGGGGCGGAGGAAAAGCTTCGCGCCGTTCAACAGCAACTCTCGGATCAGCCGGCGGTCATCAAGAAACAACAGACGCTCAACGTCAACCCGGTGGTGACGCAACTGTCTCGCCAGCTCGTCGATCGGCAAGTCGATCGCGTCACACTCCTACGCAAGTACACCGAAAGGGATCGCCATGTGCGAGACAGCGAGCAGGAGATCGCCGAGATCCAGAGCCAACTGAACGAAGAGCTCCGCGATCGACCGACGATTGTTGCGTCGCAGGAGTTGGTCGCCAATCCGCTGCGGGATGATCGTCTCAAGACCGTTCTGGACCTGGAGGCGGATTTGAAGGAACAACGAGCGCAGCGCGCTGCACTCGAAGAGGACGCGGTGCGCACCGGCCGCCGTTTGATTGCCCTTCGTCAGAAGGCGCTCGAATACGATCGTTTGGACCAGGCCGTGCAAAATCGACGCGATGCCTTTGAACTGTACGTCAAGCGCGAGCAGGAAGCGCGGATCGGCGAAGCGATGGATCAAGAGCGATTGGTCAACGTCGACGTTGTGCAACGCCCAGCGCTGCCGCTCCGGCGCTCGGACAATCAACGACTGTCCGTGGTTCTGTCGCTCGTATCCGGGCTTGCGGTGAGCCTCGGCGGCACGTTCGGATTGGAGTACCTCAACCGGGCGCTGCGCTCCGAACACGACGTGGAGCAGTATCTGGGCCTCCCGGTGCTCGGAAGTATTGGGGACTACTCAGCAGTCTGATTGCCGGAGGGGGCCTTGAGCAAAATCTACGAAGCGCTCAAGAAAGCTGAGCACGAGAGGGAGCGCTCGCGCGCGCTCCCGTCGCCGAGTGGGATGGCGCCGAGCGAGGGTGTCCCTTCCGACGGGCGAGATGCCGCCGACGATGCCACCGAGGAGGACTATCACCGGTTACGGGCCGGGCTCGTAGGGGTCGGCGGGCCGTCTGCGCTGCATACGGTCTTGGTGACGTCGGCGCGTCACGGTGAAGGGGCGAGTACCGTTTCACTGGGACTGGCGACTGCGTTGGCAAAGGAACGCGAAACGCGAGTCCTGTTGGTCGAAGGCAATCTCCGCATGCCAAGCCTGGCTCGATTGCTGGCGGTTGCCCCCGCCGACGGCCTGAGCGAGTTCTTGGACGGCAAGGCCACCGCGGATGGGTTGGTTGTGCGGATCGAAAAGCTGAACTTGTCCGCCATCGTCGCCGGCAACAGCGGCCGACAGTCGCTGGATTTGGAACAAGTCGCGAACCTGCTAGCGCGGTTGCGGCCCCAGTTCGACTTCATCATCATCGACGCGCCGCCGGTCAACCGCTATGCGGACGCCAGCATTCTCGCGCCGCGAGTCGACGGCGTGATCCTGGTGGTGGAAGCCGACCGCACCCCCGTTGCTGAGGCGGAAAGCGCGAAGCGCCAGCTTGACAAGGTCGATGCGCGCATTCTGGGCGTCGTGCTGAATCGTCGCCGGTCGTACATTCCTGCGTTCATCGAAAGTCTCCTGTAATCCCACTTCGTCGAGCATTGCGATGGCCGATGTTCTAGCGGTCCGTGGCCGCGCCACGGAGTCGATCTCACCCGGGGCGCTCGTCATCGCCCTTGGTGGGTTGGCGCTGGTAGCCATTTTCGCCGATATCCTCTTGGGAACCGGGGCGTGGTTCTTCGGTATTGCCGGCGTGCTGCTGCTTGCTGGTGTATTGACGCGGCCCGAGCTGGGTATCGCCGTGTTTCTCTCGACGTTTCTGATCACCTACCCGCAAGCGCTGCAGGGGACCGGTTTCTTGACCATCAACAACGTTCTCGGATTGCTGTTCGTGGTCTTGATGGCGCATCGCGTCTACATCACCGGCGACTGGTGGTTCCTGCGCAATCCCGAGTTGCGAATTCTCGCCCTCATCGTCGCGTGCTACTACGTTTCGGCCTTTGTGAATGGCCCTGAACCCCGCCTGCTGCAGTTGATCGGGGTTCCCGAGGAAGCACCGGACTCAACGCGTCTGTTCGTGAACCGCGTGGCGTTCGTAGTGTTCTTCATCAATTTCATCGAACGACCGGCCCATATCAAACTGATCTTCCTGCTTGCCATCGGGATGATTGTCCTCACGACACTGATCGCTCTGTGGGGATTCTCGCACGGCACCGCGCTGCACGGGTATCGCGCTCAGACCTTTGACGTGAGCGGAACGGTGCAATCGGCGGCGAATCCAAATCGGCTGGCGCTCCTGGCGATCATCGCGGTCGCAGCATTGTGGTATGCCTCGCAGCAGATTCGCTCGTGGGCGGTTCGAGGAGTTCTGTTTGCGTTCATTTTGGTGGAAGTCCTCGCCGTACTATTGAGTGCGTCGCGAAGCGGACTGGTCGCGCTGCTCGCGGGCGCCGCCTTCATCGCGTTCGACGAAGGCGTCTCAATCCGCAAGGTGGTCGCCATCGCCCTTGCGGCGTCGATGACCGTGTTGCTCGCGTTGTGGTTTGTGCCGGAGAAGAATCTTGAGCGGTTGGAAAATTTACCGGGAACCGAATCGGCGGCCGAGGGTGTCGGGGCTGGGTCATTGGCCCGTCGCAGCTACACGTTGGAACTCGGCGAACAGATCATTCGAGACAATTTCTTCTTTGGAGTCGGTGTCGGCAACTGGGAGATCACGCGCTACATGAACGACCCCACACACTCGACTGCCGCCCCGCATAGTTCGGTGCTGTTGGCGTGGGTAGAAGGTGGAGTCTTTTGCGTCCTGGCGTTCGCGACCTTGTTCTGGAGAGCGTGGCAAAACCTCGTGGTCGCACAGCAGCGATTGCCTCACCGCGGAGAGGGCGACTTCCGCTGGATCGTCAAGGCTGCCCGCGTGGCAGTATTTACTCTGGCCGCGTTCTCGCTGGTCGCGGATTTGTGGTCGAACATCGTGTTGTTCTGGCTGGTCGGGCTGACGGTCGTGTGTCGACGGTACGCCGAGCAGCGCGTAGCTCCGGCCGTGTAAGAGCGCGGTTCCCTGATCGTGTGGCAACGTTGGTGCAACGGTGGGTCAACAGCCGCTCGTGACCGGTGAGTCGCCGGCGCGCGGGAACTCGGTGGATGCCGCAGCTTATGCACGCTTTCTCGCGGCCGTCGGGTATCGGGTACTGCCGACCCGATCGTCGATCTGGTACGACGCGAACCGCCATTTCTACCTCAGCGCTCCCTCGCATCGGCTCTTCGAGCCAGCGGACGATGAGTTACGGGGGGTGCTTCGGTGGCCGTGTCTCGGGGTGCGATTCGCCACGCCGCTCAGCGCCCCAGGCAAGCTGAGCTATCAGATCGTTTGCGACACCTCGACGTACGGATTCGAGATCCTCAGTGCGAATAGTCGCAGCAAGGTTCGTCGCGGTTTGAAGCGTTGTCGGATCGAACCGACTCCCTTCGAGACGTTGGCGACGGCTGGGCTCCGCGCGCACCACGACACGTTGATTCGTCAAGACCGCGACGGCGGACTGAGCGGTGATCGCTGGACGCGATTCTGGGCATCGGCGGCGGCTACGCCTGGTTTTGAAGGCTGGGGTGCGTGGAGCGGAGACGGGTTGGCGGCGTTCCTCGTGACTGTGACGTTTGAAGAGAGCGTGGAATTCCTGATGGCGAGGTCCTGCAGCGATGAACTCGGAGCGTATCCGAACAACGCGCTGATCTTCTCGGTGGCCGAAGAGATGCTCGTACGGCGCGGGATTCCCGAGATCACCTTCGGACTCGAATCCTTGGAACCCGTCGGTCCGTTGGACCAGTTCAAGTTCGGCATGGGCTTTCGCGCGCGACCGCTGCGACAACGGGTGGTGTTCCATCCGCTCGTCCGGGCACTGCTTCGGCGAGCAGGGATTCGACGCCGATTCTACCAATGGTCGGACCGACGCGGGGCGACCGTGGCTTTCTGGCGCAAGGCCGGCGGACTCCTGCGCTTTGCGGAAGCCGGAGGCCTGTAGCGTGTATGCATACCGTCGCGTACCTGTTTCCCGCGTTTCCGGTGTTTCACCAGACCTTTGTGTTGTGGGAGGTGCTGGGGCTGAGACGCAACGGCGTCTTGCCGAGAATTTACTCGCTGCGCCCTGGGACCGAACGACAACAGCCTGAGGCGTGTGAAATTGCGCGGGAGATCAACCAACTTCCCGGCATGTTTTCTGCGGCGGTGTGCCGCGCCAATTGGCGACGCGCTCGGCGACAGCCGCGACGATATTTTTCGCTGTACCGTGATGTCGTGCGCGCCTGGTGGCCGCGCGTGCTCAGAGACCGCACGGAAGCGACCGGTCGCGTCGGCACGTATGAACGAGTGCGCGGCTGGTACAACAGTCAACCGTTGCTGTACCTGCTCAAGTCGCTCTTGCTCGTGCCGACGGCCGTCCTGCTGGCCGAATGGCTCGAGCGCGACGGGGTGACGCACTTGCACGTCCACTGGGCCAGTTACCCGGCCACGGTCGCCTACGTGGTGCACCGATTGACGGGCCTGCCCTTCAGCATCAGCGCGCACGCGTACGACATCTATATGGTTCCGCGAATGCTGCCTGCCAAGCTGCGAGCTGCGGAGTTTCTGGTGACCTGTGCGCGTACCAATGCGCAGTACCTGGAGCGGTTGGTCGAACCCGTCTTGCGCGACAAGATCGTCGTTCTCTACCACGGTGTCGACGTCGCTCGATTTTCCGGAGCCCGCAATCGGCCGCGGTTGGCGCAGGCCGTCACCATCATGTCCTGCGGTCAGCTCGAACAGTACAAGGGGATGCATCACCTTGTCGATGCGTGTGCCGCAATTCATCGTCGCGGTGTTGCGGTCCGATGCATCATCGTCGGTGACGGACCGCAACGCGGGCCGCTCCAACGTCAGATCGATCGTCTTGGGCTCAGCGAGCAGGTAGAGCTCGTCGGAGCCCGGCCGCATGTCGAGGTGGCGAAATTGCTGGCGCAGGCCGATGTGTTTGCGCTGGCGAGCGAGCTGGCCGGCGCAGTCGGTCGGCGGGATGTCATTGCCAATGTAGTTGTTGAGGCGATGGCAGCCGGTCTCCCGGTGGTGGTCTCGCGCATTCCCGGCATGGAAGAGTTGGTGGAGGATGCGATCTCCGGCATCCTTGTGGCACCGAATCGTGCCGACGAGTTGGCCGAGGCGCTCGCGCGTCTGGCCGCCAATCCCCTGGAACGAGAGCGGATGGGCCAAGCGGCGCGGGTGCGGGTCTCGCGCGATTTTGATGCGAGCAAGAACGTCCGGCGGCTGGCCTCGCTGTTGAGTCATACGAACATGGCCGACCGACCGATGGCAGCAGCTAGCCAGGCTGAGCCGCGCGTCGCCGCGCATTCATGAGACGCGGCCGTGTTGGCGACTGAGTCGTTCCATCGAGATGCACACATGACGTCGACGACTGGTGAGGGGGCTCGCGCGCCCGCCGCGGTGGCCCTCGATGCGGCGATCGTCCCGATGCGCGCGGCTCACATCGGAGGCGCGGTGCAGCTTCACCAGAAGTTGTTTCCGAACGAGACGATGGTGCGCCTCGGTCCAATCGCGATGGAGGCGGTGTACCGCACCTATATCGACAGTCCCAGTGGAGTCGCGTTCGTCGCGACGCATGCCGACGAGGTAGGGGGTGTGGCCACCGGGGTGATCGGTCCCGGCTTTTTGCGCGAAGTCGTACGAACCCATCCGTGGCGAATCGCCGCGGCGGCCGCGGTCGGTGTGGCGCGCTCGCCTCGCTTCGTCAGCAGCCTGCTCGAAGTCTCACGGCGACCGGCCGAACCGTGGCCGGGAGATCGAACGCGGCGATTTTATTTGCGGATGCAGATGGTCGCACCCGAATGGCGCGGGCGCGGGATCGTGCTGCCGATGGTGCGGGCGCTGTTCAACGAAGCGCGTCGGCGCGGCGCTCGTGATGTCAGCTCAACGATCGTGGGTACCAACTTGTCGGCAATGTGGGTGCACAAGGTGTTTGGTTTTGAAAGCTGCATGTCGGGTTCCGACACCCGCTATTACCGACTCGATCTCGACAAACTCGACGCTGAGAGCGCGGCAGGGTCCGCGGGACTGGTGCAATCGTGAAGCAACTGTGTCAGCTCGTCGCAGACGTGCTCGGGGTTGAGGCGGGATCGGTGCGCGCCGAGACCGGCCCGCTCGGTCTTCCCAAGTGGGATTCTCTCAACCACATGCGATTGGTAGCCGCCGTAGAAGAGACGTATCACGTTGAGCTGTCGCCGGAGGAGGTCGTCAGCATCACGTGCGTCGGCCACTTCGCGACCTTGCTGCAGGAGAAGGGCGTTGCGCTCGGCTGACAGAGCCACTCGACCCGTCGACGGCGGCGCGGCGGTCGAGAGAAGCCGATCGACGGCCGCGCGCGTCACGGCGATGGAAGAGGCGCTCGCGCAGATGGAGTTGATTCGTGCGGTGGAGGAGCGTCTGCTGGCTCTGTTCTCCGAGGGCAAGCTGTTCGGCACGACGCATACCTGCATTGGCCAGGAAACGTGCGCCGTCGGTGTCGTCAGTGCTCTGGATCGGACGCGCGACATCGTGTTCTCGACCCACCGGTGTCACGGACATTTCCTCGTCTACTCCGACGATCCCGACCAGTTGATCGGCGAGATCATGGGACGCCAAACCGGCGCGTGCGGCGGCCGGGGCGGCAGCCAACACCTGTGCGTGGAGAACTTCTATTCCAACGGGGTGCAAGGGGGAATTCTCCCCGTCGCGACCGGCGTGGCGCTCGCGGAGAAAATCAAGACAAGCGGCGCCGTGACGGTCTGTTTTCTCGGTGACGGCACCCTCGGCGAGGGAGTCGTGTACGAGGCGCTGAACATGGCCGCGCTCTGGCAGGTCCCAATCCTGTTCGTGCTCGAGCACAACTCTTACGCGCAATCGACGCCGACGGCATTGACGACTGCCGGCGACGTGGCGGCGAGAGCAGAAGCCTTCGGCATTCCCACTGACCGCCGCGCGGCGGACGATCCACTCGCGCTGAGTATGCACATGCACGAGGTGATCGAGCGCGTCCGGCGGGACGGCGGACCGTTCTTCCAGATCCTCGATACCTATCGCTTGGCCGCCCATAGCAAGGGAGACGACGACCGGGACGCGCAGGAGATCGAGCGATATCGGCAGCGCGATCCGCTGCTTCGCTTGCGCGCGCAACTGCGTGACCACGAAGCGGCCGCGATCACGGAACGTGCTCATCGGCGCGTGGATGCCGCAGTCGCGAACGCCGAGCGCGCTCCCCACGCGGTGGTGAATCCCGAGGCGGACGAGCGGCACTTCGAAGACCGCGCGCCTGCGGTGGACGGGCAGGCGGCGTTCGCTCGGCCGGCTGCGGACGCCCCGGCGTTGGTTGTTCAGAATCTCAACGCAGCACTGCACGGGGTGATGACGGACTGCGAGGAGGCGTTGCTGATCGGCGAAGACCTCTTGGATCCGTACGGCGGCGCGTTCAAGGTGTCGCGCGGACTGTCGAAACGATTTGCCGGACGGGTGCTCGCAACACCGATCAGCGAGGCCGGATTCATCGGGCTCGGCACCGGACTCGCGATGCGCGGTTTGCGCCCGATCGTCGAGATCATGTTCGGCGACTTCTTGAGTCTCGGGGTCGATCAGATCCTGAACCACCTGACCAAGTTCCAGTGGATGTACAACGGCCAGGTCGAAGCGCCAGTCGTGATTCGCACGCCGGTCGGCGGCGGGCGCGGCTACGGACCGACTCACAGTCAGAGTCTCGAGAAAATGTTTTTGGGCATGCCCGGCTTGGTGGTCGTCGCGCTAAGTCTGCGTCACGACCCGGGAGAACTGCTGCGCCGCGCCATCATCAGCGATCCGCGTCCAGTCTTGTTCATCGAGCAGAAGGTGCTCTATTCGAAACGACTCCGCCCGGAGCCGCCGGTCGGGATGGTGTTCGAGCTGCCTGAATCGGAACGGCAGGCGCTCTACCCGACCGGGATCTGGCGTCCCGACGGCGCGCCCGGCGATCTGACGATCGTGGCCTATGGCGCGATGGCCGAACTGGTCGAGCAAGCCATCGGCGTCAGCTTCGAGGCCGATGAAGTGTTGGCGGAACTCGTGGTGCCGGCGCAACTGGCGCCGCTGCGGATCGAACCCATTCTGGCATCGGCCCGCCGGACCGGCCGATTGCTCGTGGTGGAAGAAGGTACCGCACCGTGGGGCTTTGGCGCGGAGGTTGTCGCGCGGGTGGCGGAAGCGTCGGGCGACCGACCGGTGCGGAGCGCGCGCGTGGCGGCGCATCATCTTCCGATCCCGAATGCGCGACCGGCGGAGGAATGCGTACTGCCGAGCGTCGAACGCGTGGTGCGTATGATCAGGGAGCTGGTCCGGTCATGACATCCCACGCGAGTTCTGCGGCAACCGCAGCGGCCCAGCCGATTTACGTCCCCCGCGAGATCGTCAACGCCGACGATGTGTACGTCGTCAGTTGGTCCGTTCCGGACGGTAGTTGGGTTGAGGCGGGGGCGGTGGTGTGCGCGGTCGAGACTTCGAAGGCCGTTGTAGACGTCGAGGTGCAAAGCGCCGGCTACCTGTGCCAGCGTGCGGCGGTGGGTGAATCGGTGCCCGTTGGTGGGATATTGGGATTCGTCTCGGCGCAGCCCGATACGCCATTGCCGGAGGCGATCAAGCCCGTGCGCGACGCGTCGGAGCCCGCGGTGCGGATCAGCGCGAAGGCGAAACGACTGATTGCGGAAATGGGGCTCGATCCGGCGTTGTTCGCCGGCCGCGGCTTCGTGCGAGAGCAGGACGTATTGGAAGTCGCTGCCGCGCAACCGGCTGCGGCGACTCCGCGTGAGGATCCTCGCGGGCCCTTTCGGCTCGAACCGCTCGGCGTCGTCCAGCGCCGCGTGGCGCGGGTGATGGAGCAGAGCGTCGCGAATTTTCCCGCCGCGTTTGTCGAGCGCACGATTGACTTTGCGGCCGTGCGCGCGCGCGCGCAGGCACTGATGGCCGACGCCAAGCTTCTGGTGACCCCGGTCGACATTCTCGTCGCGGCCGTCGCGCGCGCGGCGAGGGAGTTTCCGCTATTCAACGCGTTTCTGACCCGCGATTACCATACGCATGTGTTTGACCGTGTGAACGTCGGCCTCGCGATCGACGTCGAGGGCGATCTCTACGTCGCGGTGATGCGAGACGCCGCCGACAAGGCGATCGCGGATCTCGCCAAGGAGTTGCACACGCTGCAGTACTTGGCGCTGCGCCGCCGGCTCAGCATGGAACAACTCAGCGGCGGCACGATCACGGTGACCGCGATGATCGGCAACGGTGTTCACCGCTTTCAGCCGATCCCGTATCCCGAACAGGCGGCCATCGTGTGCCTCGCCGCGGAAGCGGCGGACTCCGCCACGGCAACCTTGGGTTTGGTCTTCGACCATCGCATCGCCAACGGTAGTCAGGCGGCGATGTTTTTGAGTCGGATCAGCGACGCAATGAGCAATGCCGCACTCTAACTGCGCGCAACCGCGGTATCGCGACGGCGGTCCACGGCTGCCGCCGTGAACGAGCGCGCATCCGTGTGTATGACGACCGTGCCACCAGTGATCCATCTCGTGATGCTGAAGGAACGCAAGACGCACTTGCCCTTCAGCGGGGCGGAGAACCACCTGTTATGTTTGCTTCCGGCACAGCGAGCGGCTGGGCTCACGGTCGAGTTGGGTATCTTGCTCCGCAGCGGTGGTCCGGTGATCGAGGAGACCATCGGCAAGTTGCAGCAGATCGGCATCGCGGTGAGCACGTTTCCGTATCAGCCATTGATTGATCGCAAGTGCCTGGGCGCGCTGCGACGACACCTCGCCGCTCGACGAAGCTACGTGGTCCATACGCATCTCGATCACGCAGACCTGATGGGGAAGGTCGCGGCGCGCCTCGCCGGCTGCCGCCGGGTGGTCTCGACCGTTCACAACGATGAACCGTATCACTTGCGAAACCCTTGGTTCTTCACGTTGCGAGTATTGGACCGTCTCACCGCTCGACACATTGCGATCTCTGAGGCGGTGCGACGACACCTCACCAAGTTGGAACGTGTGCGAGAAGACAAGGTGACCGTTGTGCGCTACGGCATTCACCCGCCGTGCGAGGTCGAGAAGCCGCAAGAGGTCCGGGCGCGGCTCGGTCTGCCACAGGACAGGTTCGTGATCGGATTTGTCGGGCGGCTGGTGGAGCAAAAGAACGTTCCCTTGCTGTTGTCCGCCGTCGCGCGAATTCCAGATTCGGTATGCGTCGTGGTCGGCGGCGGTGCGTTGCGAGCGGAACTCGAGCGACAAGCAACGCAGCTCGGGATTGATGCGCGCTTTCTCGGTCAACTTCCCAACGCCGAGGCGCTGATGCCGGCCTTCGACGTGTTGTGCTTGCCATCGCGGTGGGAAGGGTTGGGTCTGGTTCTGCTTGAGGCGATGGTGCGCAAGGTTCCGGTGGTCGGCAGCCGCGCGGGGGCTATCCCCGAGATCCTCGGTGGTGGCGAGTTCGGGGGACTGTTTGATTCTGGGGATGTCGACGGGTTGGTGGCTGCCATCAATGCCGTACGTTCCGAGGGACCACA
The DNA here is from genome assembly GCA_035541895.1 of Binatia bacterium. Classification (GTDB taxonomy): domain Bacteria; phylum Desulfobacterota; class Binatia; order HRBIN30; family JACQVA1; genus DATKMK01. The sequence goes on from DATKMK010000096.1 coordinate 28,175, forward strand.
ACGAGCGGCGCGTGCGTATCAACATGCGGTGCAGTCGCACACCGTCGATCAAATGGTGATGCGGACGTCCGAAGTGTATCGAAGCGTATCGAGCGGATGACCCCAGAGATGAACCTATTGTTCGTCAACCCGACGTTCCGAAAGTGGGGCGGCGTGGAAGAGGTGCTGGTGCTGCTCTCGGAGCACTTTCGTCGGTTGGGGCATCGCGTCGTACTGGCATCGGAAGATACGCGCGACACGCTGCGGGGACGCTTTCACCCGGACGTGGTCCACCATTCCTTGCGGCTGCGGCGCACCAATCCGTGGGTGGCGCTGCGGAACTTCGCGGGCTTGCTGTCCATCGCGCGCCGGGAGCGCATCGACTTGATCAGCTCGCACCAGACGAAGACCACCGTTCTGTGCACGGCGGTGGGGCGCTTGCTCGGCATCCCGGTCGTCCACACGATGCACACGTGGCGAGCTGATTGGCGGGTGCGCTGGCTCGGTTTCATCGGTCGCAATGCGATCGCCAACAGCGACGCCACACGCGATCAGTTGGTGCGCGCATTCGGCCTGCGCCCGGAGGCGATCACGCTGATTCGCGACGTGCCGCCGTTGATGTCCGAGCCGAGCGCCGCCGCAGTCTCACGCGTGCGCGAGGAGTTCGGCGTATCGCCCGACCAGCCGTTGCTCGTCTGTCTCGGACGCCTAACCGAAGACAAGGGACACATCGTGCTGCTCCGCGCCATGCCGGAGATTCGTCGCGAATTCCCGTCCGCGCGGTTGCTGGTCGTCGGAAAGGGACACTTGCGCAGCGCCCTGACTGAGCAGGTCGCGGCGATGCAGCTCGCGGATTGTGTGACGTTGACCGGCTATCGCGAGGACGCGAACGCGATCTTGGCCGCGGCCACCGTGGCGGTGTTGCCGTCGCTGCGCGAGGCTTATCCGTTGACCAACATCGAGTGCCTGCGCCTCGGCATCCCACTCGTCAGCACCGCCGTCGATGGAATTCCCGAATTAGTCAAGGATGGCGAGAACGGAGTGTTGGTGCCACCCGCCAATCCCCCCGCGCTGGCGGAGGCGGTGTGCGGTCTGCTGCGCGATCCGGCCTTGGCGCGGAGATTCGCGGAGGCCGGGCGCGCTCAAATCGGCGCCGACTTCTCTCCGATCGTCATGTGTCAGCGTTACGAAGCGTACTTCGCGTCACTCGTGCGTCGCGACGGGCGGCCCGAGCTTGGGCCGGTGCTGAACCGAGAGAGCCGCAATGTCTCTTGACGGACGTCGCGTGCTGGTCACCGGCGCCGGTGGCTTCATCGGGAGTCATCTCAGCGACGCGTTAGTGCGAGCGGGGGCCCGGGTCACCGCGCTGACGCACTATAGCTCACGCGAAGACGACGCCAATCTGGACGCGCTGCCGGCTGAAGTTCGTGCTCAACTCGAAATCGTTCGCGGCGATATCTTGGATACGCACGCGATACGACGGGTGAGCAAGGGCCGCGACGTCATCTTTCACCTGGCGGCGCAGATCGCCATTCCCTATTCGTATCAATCGCCGCAAATTTTTCTCGAAACCAACGCCCGGGGCACGATGAACGTCCTCGAAGCGGCGCTGGCCAACGACGTGGCGCGGGTGCTGCACACCTCAACCAGTGAGGTATACGGGACGGCACAGTACACGCCGATCGACGAACGGCATCCGCTGCAGGCGCAGTCGCCGTACGCGGCGAGCAAAATCGCCGCCGACAAGATCGCCGAGAGTTTCCATCGTAGCTACGATGTCCCGGTGGTGACGGTGCGGCCGTTCAACACCTTCGGCCCACGTCAATCATCGCGCGCGATTGTTCCTACGATTCTCGGACAGCTTGCGGGTGGTGCTCCACGGTTGCGCTTGGGCTCGCTCGATCCCGTGCGGGATCTCAACTTCGTCAGCGACACGGTCGCCGGCTTTGTCCATTTGGCGACCGCCGAGGGCGTTGTCGGAGAAGAGTTCAATCTTGGCTCGGGCGTCGGGGTCAGTGTTGGCGAGCTAGCAGGTCGGGCCATGGCGGTGGCTGGACGTGAGCTGCCGATCGATTGCGAAACAACCCGACTCCGCCCGACCAAGAGCGAGGTGATGGCGCTCGTGTGCGATAGCGCCCGGGCGCGCGCAACCGGCTGGCGACCGCGTGTCGACTTGGACGAGGGCCTGCGACTTACGTGGGTGCATATCAGCGCGAATCCGTCCGCCGTGCGAACCGCGGAGTTTCGCGCGTGAGCACTTCGGCGGTGCGTTCGTCGGCGGGTGCGCTCGACGTTCCCGTGGTCATTCTGGCTGGGGGCAAGGGGCGTCGCCTCAAGCCGTACTCGAACGTCTTCCCGAAGCCGCTGATGCCGGTGGGGGAGCGGCCGATCTTGGAGATCTTGATTCGGCAACTTGCTCGGTGTGGGCTGCGACGCATCTACATCGCAGTGGGACATCTGTCGCATCTGCTGATCAACTTCTTTGGTGACGGGTCCGAACTCGGTGTCCACATCGAATACGTTCGCGAAGCGCAACCGCTCGGAACCGCCGGCGCCCTGAGCTTGTTGCGCGATCGCCTCGACTCAACGTTCCTGTTGATGAATGGAGATCTGTTGACGGACTTGGACTACGGGCGGCTGCTCGACGACCACGCGCAGCACCGCTCGTGTGCAACGATCGCACTGGCGGAACGGACGGTCGACATTGACTACGGCGTCATCCGAGTCGACGACGAGAAGCGCTTGGTCGGCTACGACGAGAAGCCGCAGATCAAGTATCTGGTCAGCATGGGCATCTATGCACTCGAGCCGCGGGTGTTGCGGGAGATTGCGCCCGATACGCATCACGACTTCCCGAGCTTGGTGTTGCGGCTGCTGGCTGAGCACGAAACGGTACGCGGGTTCATGCACACGGGCTACTGGCTCGATATCGGACGCCCGAGCGACTACGAGCTGGCCAATGAGTGGATGCAGGAACAGCCCGAGCGGTTCGATCCGTAACCGGGTTGTCGACGATGCGGGTTCTCATTACGGGGGTGCGCGGGTTCTGCGGCCGGCATCTGGCGCGGTACGCCCGCAAGCAAGGCGCCAGCGTCGTCGGCATTTCGAGACATACGGTCGCCAACCTTGAGGGTATCGAGAGCGTTGCGGTCGACGTGCTGGATACGACGGCGGTACGCGAACTGATCGCGTCAGGTTTCGATGTGGTGTTTCATTTGGCATTTGCGGCAACGCCTGCCGATCGTGCGGGAGACGCCATGATCATGACCGCGATACGCGGTACCGAGCATCTCCTCGATGCGCTTCGCGCACGGCCGACGCGACTGGTGCTGCTCAGCTCCGCGGCGGTGTACGGTTGGGCGTCCGGACCGGCGCCGCTCACCGAGAGCGTGACGCCGAAGCCGGCGACCCTCTACGGCGCGTTGAAGTTGGTGCAAGAGGCGCTGGTGAGCAGCTATGCCGCGGCCTTCGGATTGCCGGTACTCACCGTGCGGCCGTTCAACCTCATCGGCCCAGGCGATCGGGGAGCGTACGTTGCCGGCGCGCTGGCCACGCAAATCGTGGCGCGCGAACGCGGGGAGGCGCGCGGTGCCGTGCGCGCCGGCTATCTGGGAAGTCATCGGGATTTCATCGATGTGCGTGACGCGGCCCGAGCCTGCTGGCTGCTCGCGCAGCACGGGCAGGAAGGTGCCGTCTACAACGTCTGCTCGGGGCGTGCGACGCCCGTCAGTGATCTTGTCGAGGCGCTGCGACGCCACGCCGCGGTACCGGTGGAAATCGTGGGCCAAGCTGACCCCGGACCGTTCGACATTCCGTACCACTGCGGCGATCCGTCACGACTGCACCAGCAAACCGGCTGGGCCCCGAATCTGACGCTGGATCAATCGATGCGCGATCTACTCGACGACCTTCGCCGTGACGATGGCGCGCGGCTCAACTAGACCGTCAAGCGGGAACGCTGATGAACGTGCTGGTGGTGACCGCGCACCACGACGATCTGGAACTGGGCTGTGGCGGAACCGTTGCGCGCCTCGTCGACGGCGGTCACCACGTGACCTCGTTGGTGATGACGCACTCGGGTTACCGTGGCCCGGACGGGTTGGAGGTGCGCTCGGCTGAGACGGCGATTCGTGAGGCGCGCCGCGCCGCTGAGATCCTTGGCTACGATCTGGTGACCTTGAACGCGGACACACTCGACATCGCGGAGAACGATGCCAACGTCTGCGAGATCGTATCGCTCATCAAGCGCCTTTCGATTGATACCGTCATGATCCATTGGCATGCCGATACCCATCCGCCTCACCAACGAGTTCATCGTATGGCGATCCACGCGGCGCGTCACGTTCCCCGGATTCTCGGGTTTGCCGTGAATTGGTACCTCGGCGACGCGACGTTTGCGCCCCGGCTGTTCGTTGGAATCACCGAGTCGCAGTGGCAACGAAAGATCCAGGCGTTGCGCTGTTACGAGGGGGAACTGCGGCGTACCGGCGAGCGCTGGATCGCGCATGTCGAGCACGTTGCTGCGATCTACGGCACGACCATCGGGGTCGCGCGGGCCGAAGGCTTCGTGCCGTACAAGTTTGTTTGGGACATCGCCAAGGGTGAGTCCAACGCAGCATTTGCGTAACTGGGGAAGGACGAGCGGAACATCCATGGGCAATGCGAAACCGCTGCAATTTCATCGAGCGCCGATCGGCGAGGAGGAAATCGCCGAGGTGATCGACACCCTGCGCTCGGGGTGGATTACGATGGGACCGAGAACCCGTGCGTTCGAAGAGGCCTTCGCCCGAGCCATCGGTGCACGGCACGCGGTGGCGGTGAATTCTTGCACGAGTGCCTTGCATCTCGGTCTGGATGCACTGGGTCTTGGTCCAGACGACGAGGTGATTACGTCTACGTACACGTTCACCGCCACCGTGGCGACGATTCTGCATGTGCGCGCCCGTCCTGTGCTGGTTGATTGCTGCGATGATACGCTCAACATCGACCCGGACGACATTCGGCGCAAGATCACGCCTTGCACCCGCGCCATCGTCCCGGTGCATTTTGCCGGCCACCCGGCTGCGATGGATGAGATCGGGGAGATTGCGCGGGAGCACGAGTTGGTGGTTTTCGAGGACGCCGCCCACGCGCTGCCGGCGTCGTTTGCTGGCCGAACCATCGGCACGATTAGCCCGCTCACGGCGTTCAGCTTCTACGCGACGAAGAACATCACGACCGGCGAGGGGGGGATGTTGACGACCGACGACGACGGGTTGGCCGAGCGCTTGCGCCCGCGCCGGCTCCATGGCATGAGCCGCGACGCTTGGCGTCGCTACACCGCTGAGGGTTCGTGGCGGTATGACGTGGAGTATCCCGGCTTCAAGTACAACATGACCGACATCAACGCGGCATTGGGGCTGGTGCAATTGAAGAAGATGGAGCGGTTTCGTGCGGCGCGTAGCGCGCTGGCGGCGCGATACGACGAATGGTTTCGGGACGTCCCGGAGGTGCGGGTGCCCATCACGCGCTCAGAGGTGTCGCATGCGTGGCATCTGTACGTGCTGCGCATTCAGCCGGAGGCGGCCGTCTCTCGCGATCGTCTCATCGACGAACTCAAGCGATCGGAGATCGGTGTCAGTCAACATTTCATCCCGATCCATTTCTTCTCGTTCTATCAGCAGGCGTTGGGTGTGGATTGCGGACAATTCCCGGTTGCCACCGCGGCCGGGGACTCCACGGTGTCGCTCCCGCTCTATCCGGATCTGAGCGTCGACGATCTCGACCGCGTTGCCGAGACCGTCTGCCGGCTCGTACGAGGACAGTGAGGCGAACGTGAAGCGTGTCGTCGACTTCGTGTTGTCGTTGCTCGGCCTAATGTTCCTGTCGCCCTTGATGGCGGTGGTCGCCATCTCCATTCGGCTCGACTCGGCCGGTCCGATCTTCTTCCGCCAGCGCCGCATCGGGCTTCGCGGCAAGCCGTTCGAGATCTACAAGTTCCGCACGATGGTTGATGGTGCGTACAAGATGGGTTCGCGGCTGACCACGAAGCGTGATCCGCGGGTTACGCGTATTGGTCAGGTGCTCCGATGGTTCAAGATCGACGAGTTGCCGCAGTTGTTCAACGTACTCAAGGGTGAGATGAGCCTCATCGGACCACGACCCGAGGACCCATACTTTGTCCAGTTCTATACGCCGGCGCAGCGCGAGGTGTTGTCGACACCGCCGGGCATCGTCGGGCCGAGTCAGATCTTGGGCCGCGATGAGCTGGAGAGTTATCCGGAGGGCCTGAAGGATACCGAACGGTACTACATCGACCACATTCTGCCGGAAAAACTCGACCGCGATCTGACGTACGTTCGCTCGGCGAGCTTTGTCGGCGACTTGCGGTTGCTCGTTCAAGGGGTATGGGCGACCGTGCGGGGCGCTGTAAAGACCCGTTATCTGTGGCGCCGGCGCAAACGCATCGCACTCATGGTTGCCGATCTGGCTCTCTGTGCGCTTTCGTATTGGATCTCCGTGCTGATCCGCTATGAAGGGGATTGGCCCGACGACCCGAGCTTTGCGCTGCCACCCCTGCTGATGATCCTGCTAACGCGGCCCATCGTTCTGATCTACTTTGGTGCCTACCAAGGGATTCCGGCCTACTTCGGAATGGCCGACGTGACGGCGCTGTGCAAGGCGGCGGTGCTCAGCGGCGTGATCGCTGCGGGGTTCACCTTCCTGTTGGGCCTGCAGCATTTTCCTCGGTCGGTGTTTGCGATCGACTGTGCCCTGGTGTGCTTTCTGATCGGCGGACTGCGCTATGGTCTGCGCATGTGGGTTCGCCGTGGCGTCGAGCAGCGCCGGCCGGGAAAACAGAGGGCGCTGATTGTTGGAGCCGGCAGCGGCGGCGAACTGATCAGTCGCATGTTGCTGGAAGATCCGTTGTCACCGTATCGTCCGATCGGATTCGTCGATGAATCGCCGGAGCGTTGGGGATCATTGATTCACGGCGTGCGGGTGTTGGGAGGCATTGCCGAGTTGCCGCTGGCCCTGTCCGCGAACGGGGTGAAGGCGGTGTTCGTTTGCTTGTCCGACCTCGAAGCGGCCGTGGTGCAAGATGTCATGTCGGTCTGTGAGCACGCCAGCGTCGACTATCGGGTCGTGCCCACTCTCACCGATTTGCTGAATACCGACGTGTTCACGGTCGAGCGCCCTGGGTATGCGCCACAACGGATGGCCGTGCGGAACTGAGTGATCGCGAGCGAGGGAGCGCAGTGATGTCAGACGATCTCGTATTGGTGACTGGTGGAGCTGGATACGTCGGCTCACACCTGACGCAGAAGTTGTTGGATCTCGGCTACCGCGTCCGCATTTTGGATAACTTTCTCTACGGTGAGCACGGTCTCGCGGCTCTCCGATCCAATCCCCGACTCGAAGTGCGGACGGGCGACGTGTGCAACATCCGAGACGTCGCCCACGCGGTGCAGGGGGCACGAGCCGTCGTGGCGCTCGCCGCACTCGTGGGAGATCCGGCGTGTGAGGTCGATCCGCAAGAGGCGCTGACGATCAATTTCGAATCGACTCGCTGCCTACTGGATGCGAGCCGCGCGGCGGGTGTCGGGCGGTTGGTGTTCGCGTCGTCATGCAGCGTGTACGGCGCGAACGGCACCGAGTTGCTCGAGGAGACCTCGCACCTCAACCCCGTTTCTCTCTACGCGCGCACGCGGATCATGTCCGAAGAAGTGCTGTTACAAGAGCGCGGCCCGGTCGAAGTGATCATTCTTCGGCTCGCAACGGTGTGCGGGTATTCGGCCCGGATGCGGTTCGATCTGATGGTGAACACCATCACCGCGCGTGCCGCGGTGAACGGTCGCGTGAGCATATTCGGAGCGGACCAATGGCGCCCGCACCTGCACGTCCAAGACGCGGCGGCGGCGTTTGCGGCCGCGGTGCAGGCGCCGTCGTCGGCCGCACAAGGAAGCATCTTCAACGTTGGTCACGAGTCGCAGAACTTCACCATCGGCGAAATCGGAGACAAGGTCGTTGAGCACTTGCCCGACACCGTTGTCGAGTACGCCAACGGCGGCGGCGACCGCCGCAGCTATCGCGTGAGCTTTGCGCGCATTCGCGACCAACTCGACTTCACGCCGCGGTTCACTGTCGACGATGCGATCGAGGAAGTGCGCACGGCACTGGCTGCCGGTGCGGTCAAGGATTACGAAGACGAGGTGTATCACAACGTCAAGTGGCTGCGCCGAGCTGGAGTTCGGCCGACCGCCGCGTAGTATCTCCCGCCTGCAGATTCCCGTGGTCCGTACAACATGAGTGAGTGGTCGCGACGGTCAGTCGCGTTGGTGGGGTGTGGCCGAATTGCCGACGTCCACCGGCAATATCTCGCAACCGTACCGCAGGCGGAGCTGATTGCGGTGTGCGACGCCGACCCGCAGGCGCGTCGCGCGATGAGCGCGCGCGCCGCCGTGCCGGCGTATGCGTCGCTGGACGATCTGTTGCGCTGCGCGGCTCCTCACGTCGTGCACATTGTGACGCCACCTCCGACTCATGCGGCACTTGCCATGCAGGCGTTGGAGGGCGGCGCGCATGTCTTGGTCGAAAAGCCGATGGCGCTCGATGGCGCGGCGGCAGATGCCTTGGTGGCGGCGGCACGCCGCCGGAGTCTGATCGTGACGGCCGATCACAATCGCTGGTTCGATCCGGTGGTGCAGCGTGCGCGACAATGGCTGGCAGCCGATACGCTCGGGGAGTTGGTGGGTGTCGATATTTTCCAGAGCGCGGCGCCGGACCCGAATGTGAAAACCCAGGAGTGGAAGGACCGCTTGCCGGGCGGGGCACTGCACGACGTCGCCCCGCATCCGGCATACCTGCTCCGTCATTTTGCCGGACCGCTCGACACGGTCGAAGTCGTCAGTCAACGCGATGAGGCGGGACAAGTGGTGGAAGCACGCGTCGCGGCGCGCGGCCGCATTGCGTGCGGGACGATCACGCTGTCGATGCGTGCCCGACCCGCCGTCAATTGGGTGCGGCTATTCGGAACCGTGGCGACGGCCGAGATCAATCTCAATCACATGACACTTGTTCTGTACCGCGAACATCGAGTCTCCAAACTCATCGGGAAGGTGCTCCCCAACCTCGACGTCGCGTGGCAACTGCTGCAGGAGACGGTGCGCAACGGGGTGGAGTTCGTGCGCGGGCGCCAACGCTTCTATCCCGGAATGGGTGCGCACCTGCGCGCGTTCTACGAGTCGATCACCACCGGGGCGCCGCCGCCGGTTAGTCCGGAGGAGGCACGCGACGTCGTGGCGCTGTGCGAGCAGATCTTCGCTCCAAGCGCCGCGCCTCGTCTGCGAGCGGTCGCAACGTGAAGGTGCTCGTCACCGGTGCAACCGGTTTCCTCGGCCGGCACGTGGTCGCACGCCTGGCGGCGGAACGTCTCGCCGTCGCGGCGTTGGTTCGCGACCCGCGGGCGACCCTGCCGCCCGGCGTCGAAACCATTACGGGCGATCTGGCCGATCCGGAGAGTTTGCGGCGCGCGATGCAGGGCGCAGACTGGGTGATTCATGCCGCAGCACGGGTGACCACCACGGGTTCGTGGGCGGAATTCGACGCCGCCAATGTCTCCGGGACTGCGCAGATATTGGCCGCCGCGCAAGCGGCGGGCGTGAAGCGGATCGTGCACGTCAGCTCGCTGAGTGTCTACGCCGTGGAGGCAAGCGGCGTAACGATCACCGAGGAGAGCGGCTACGAAGCCGGCGCCGGCGAACGCGGATTATACGCGCGGTCCAAATTGATTGCCGACCGCCTGGCGATGCAAGCGGCGCATGGTGGCGCGCCGGTTGTGGTGGTGCGACCGGGATTGCTCTACGGACCCGGACGGCGTCCGCCGCTCGCGCGTCGAGCGATCGCGTTTGGACCGGTGCGGGTGATCTTGGGTAGCCCGCGATATCTCTTGCCAATGAGCTATGTGGAAAATGTCGCCGATGCGCTGCTGCTGGCGGCGCAAACCGAAGGCGCCAACGGTCGGGCGTACACCGTCGTCGACGCTAATGTGCGGCAGGCGGAATATGCGGCTCAATACCGGCGGCTCGCCCATCAGCGCTGGTACCCCATCTACCTTCCGGCGTCGCTGCTGATGCCGGCGGCACGCGTCGCGGAGGTCGTGGGCCGACTCACGCGTCGGTCGGCACCGCTGACGCGCCATCAGCTTCGGCGCACAACCTGGAGCGCGTTCTACGATTGCACGCGGGCCGAGCGAGAGTTGGGTTGGCGTCCGCGCGTCGACTGGGTTGAGGGCCTGCGCCGGAGCTTCAACGCGAGGACGCAATGACTCGCCAGGCGCCCGCAGAGATTCAAGCGTATTACCGCGATCACGACGTCGTCGCGCACTACCTCGCGCGCCGCACGACGCAGCCACTCAACGGAACGCTCCACGCCGCACAAGTTCGATTTCTGCGCCGCGTGGTTGCGGAGAGGCGTCCCCGCCGAGTGGTAGAGATTGCGCCCGGGCCGGCGCGTCTCACTGCCGAAGTTCACCTCCCGGGTACCGGTGTCGCGGTTGAGTTCAGTGAGGGAATGCTCGCGGCGGCCGTCGCGCGAATCGGCGAGGGATCATCGTGGCAACTGGTGCGCGGCGATGCGTTTCGCTTGCCGATCGCGGCTCATCGTGCGGACTTGGTGTACGCGCTGCGCTTCGTTCGCCGTTTTCAACTCCAAGAGCGGCAGCAATTGTACGCTGAGATGCGACGCATCCTGCGACCCGGCGGGGCGTTGGTCCTTGACGCGCAAAGTCGGGCCGTGGCCCTGCCGCATCGACAGGCGAAGGGGCTCGATCGCTATCCGGTCTACGACGCACTCTACAGCCGGAACGAGTTAGTGTCCGAGCTGACCGCGGCGGGTTTCCGGGTGAGACGGATGGCCGGCATCATCAAGCATTTCAACGTTCAGAAGCGGCTCAACCGACTGCGACGGCTCGGGTTGCACGGCCTGGCTCGCGGCCTCATTCAAGCGCTGGATGTGGTGCCGAGTCGTAGCCCGTCGACGTGGATGGTGCTGAGCGAGGTCGCGTGATGGCACGGTCGGTCGGCGGCAACGCGGCCTATACGTTGGTGGCCCAAGTCGGCTCAACCATCTTGGGATTGAGCACCAGTATCATCACGGCGCGTGTGTTGGGGCCAAGCGCGCGGGGAATCTTCACGCTGGTAACGACCTTACCGCATACGCTGTCGGCGATGGTGAAGCTCGGTCTCGCGCAGGGCGCCGTGTATGCCATTCGCAAGAACAAGGTTGCTCCGTCGAAGGTTGCCTCCCATTTGGCGATCACCGCCGTCGGGTTGTCCGGCCCGGTCGTGCTGGGCGCGATATTCTTCCGCGAACAAATGGCGAGCGGATTCATGAAGGGGGCGGAGCCAATTTATCTGATTTTGGGCCTGCCGCTCGTGCCGTTGTTGTTGATCGAGAGCTACTTCTATGCGGTGCTGCAAGGCCTCGAGTACTTTCGGCTCGCGAACCATCGTGTGATCGTGTCGAGTCTGCTGGCGCCGAGCACAATGTTCATCGCGCTGGTACTCTGTGGCGGCGGGCTACGCGCCGCGATCTTGACCAATCTGGCGCTGGTGGTGGCCATGGATGTGTGGCTCATCGCCACCGTCTTCTCGCTGGCGCCGTTTCGTTGGCAGTGGGATTGGCGGTTCGCCGAACAGATGCTCAAGTTCGGGGTCAAGTCGCACTTGCAGATTCTGGCGCAACACCTGCACATGCGCATTGATGTGTACATCATCGCAGCCTTCCTGACGCCGGCCGACGTTGCCTTCTACGCGATCGCCACTCGTCTGGCGGAGCTCGTCTTCAACGTGCCCGAGTCGCTCGGTATGGTGGTGTACCCGCGGCAGGCCGGATCATCCAAGCAGCGGGTCGAGGATCTGACCGCAACCGCCTGCCGCCACACCATTTTCGTGACCAGCGTTGCCGCCGTGGGTCTGGTCACGATTGGCCCATGGTTGATCCGGCTGTGGTACGGTGCTGCTTATGCGCCGGTCGCGGCCCCGCTGCCGTATCTGGTCGTGGGAGTCATCATGATGTCGGTGTTCTTCATGTTTACCCGCAACTTCACCAGCCAGAATCGACAAGAGGTCAATCTACTCTCGTCGGTCGTGGCGCTCGGAGGCAATTTCGGGCTGAACATTGTGCTCGTTCCGCGCATGGGTATCGCCGGTGCCGGTCTATCGTCCGCGATTTCCTACAGTCTTGGTGCGGCGATCCTGGCGAGCATCTACTTTCGCGAATCAGGCAAGCGGGTGCGCGACGTGGTAGTGCTTCAACGATCGGATGTCGCGGAGTATCGTCGACTGGTTCAGTCGGCCGCGAGTCGCTGGCTACCGAAGTCCGCCACGGGCCCCGCGTGACTAGCGCACCACCGCGGCGCGTGCTGTTCGTCGAGGCGTCCAGCGGCGGAGTCGTCGGTGGATCCCTGACGGGGCTGTATCATCTGATCCGCGGACTCGATCGAACCCGATTCTCGCCGGCGATGGTGCTGTATGAACCCAAGAGCATTGAGGCTGATTTGAAGGCGTTGGACGTACCCGTGTACCACCTCCGTCGTTATCGGATGGCCAAAGAGCACGCGCTCTTGAACTATGACGGTTACCACCAAGCCAAGCAGTCGCGAGAGGTGCGATCGCTGCTGCGACTCGGCCGTCAAACGCTGCGGCTGGCGGTCGAAGAGCTGCCCGCGGCCGTGCGACTTGCCCGCCTCATTCGGAAAAGCCGAGCGGACGTCGTGCACTTGGGAAACGGGATGCGAGCGAATTTCGACGCCCTGCTCGCTTGCCGCCTGACCCGGACGCCGGTTGTGTGTCACGTGAAGGGCTTCGAAAAATATGCGCGCCGCGAGCGCTGTGCCGCGCGTCACGTGGACGCGATGGTGTCGATGACGCACGCCGTGCAAGACCATTGCGCCGCGCACGGCGTGGTCGCGCGCTGCAACCAAGTTATCTACGACGCGGTCGATGAGAACGAGTTTCAGCCGCGCCGGTCGGCTGAAGATGTGCGGGCGGAATTTGGTCTGTCAGTTGCCACGCCCTGTTTCGGCATCGTCGGCAACATCCAGGAGTGGAAGGGCCAGGCCGTGGTTGTAGAAGCGACCGCGCATGTCCGCACCCGAGTGCCGCAGGCGGTGTGTCTCATCGTCGGCGGCGCGCATCGCGCCGGCGCGGAGTACGAGAGAGCCCTCCACCGTCGCGTGCAGGAGTTGGGACTGGCGTCGGCGATTCGCTTCGTTGGATTCCGGACCGATGTGCCCGATCTGATGAACGCACTCGACGTCATCGTGCACGCGTCGATCCGGGGCGAACCGTTCGGCCGCGTCATTTTGGAAGGCATGCTGCTGCGCAAGTCGGTGATCGCCGCGGCGGCCGGCGGCGTCCCGGAACTGATCCGCGACGGCGAAACCGGGTACCTCGTGGCGCCGGGGGATTCCGCGGTGCTTGCGGATCGACTGGTGTCGCTCCTCGGTGATCCGCAACTTCGCGCGGACATCGGCGCACGGGCGCAAACGTGGGCCCGCGAGCAGTTCAGCTTGGCGCAGCACGTGTCGATGATGACGAAACTCTACGAGCGCTTGACCCGACATCCATCCGACTAGCTGAGACTATGGCGTACGATTCATTGGCATTCGCCGCCTTCCTCGCCGTGGTGGCGGGGTGTTACCAGTTGTGCCCTGCGCGCTGGCGCCGCTGGTACCTAATCGCGACCTCGTACACGTTTTACGGCATGTGGAGCGTCGGGTTTGCCTTGCTGCTGGGAAGTGTGACGGCGATCGCGTACGTCGTTGCCCGGCGAGTTCAAGACGCAGACGACGATCGAGCGCGTCGACGGTGGTTCAACCTCGGACTGGTCCTCCTGCTGTTGCCGCTCATCACGTTCAAGTACGCGAGCTGGCTCGGCGGCGGGCTCGCCTCGCTGATCGGCGGTCCGGCGTGGGTATCTTCGCTGCAAGCGATCCGCCTTCTGGCGCCGGTGGGGATCTCGTACTACACGCTCAAACTCGTCGGCTACCTCATCGACGTCTACATCGGAGTTGAATCGGCCGGGGATTTCATCGGACTGGCCACCCATGCGGTGTTCTTTCCCCAAATCTTGGCGGGACCGATTCACCGAGCCGGCGACTTTCTCAAGCAGATCGCGGAACCGAAAGTTCCCAGCGCCGCAATGATGGGAAGCGGTGTGCGCCTCATCCTCTTCGGGTTGTTCAAGAAACTGGTGTTGGCGGATCGCTTGGGTTTGGTCGTCGATCAGGTGTTCGGGCGACCCGATGCATTCTCCGGAATCCTGCTGGCGGCCGCCTGTTATCTGTTTGTGATTCAAGTGTACATGGACTTCTCCGGGCTCACCGACATCGCGATCGGGGCTGGGCGCATGTTCGGTATCGAGGCACCACAGAATTTCGACGCGCCGTTTTTCGCGCGCAGCATTCCGGAGTTCTGGCGTCGCTGGCATATGACGTTGACCTCGTGGTTGACGGACTATGTGTTCATGCCGTTGCGCGTTGCGCTGCGCGATTTGGGACAACTCGGCCTGGTGATCAGCCTGATGATCAACATGGTTTTGGTGGCGTTGTGGCACGGCGCCAGTTGGACCTTTGTTGCGTTCGGGCTCGTCCACGGCTGTTACTTGGCGGTGTCGTCCTTGAGCCAACGGCCGCGGCAGAAGCTCTACGCCGCGACCGGCTGGGACAAGATCCACCCCGTGACGGGTCCGATCGTAACGTTTCATCTCGTCGTGGCGGGCGCGGTCTTTTTTCGCGCCGGCAGCGTGCGCGAGGCGGTGCATATTCTGCAGCGGGTTGGAGCCGCACTCGTCGATGCCGTGATGCATTTCGGCAGCGGCGTGGCGGCCCAGGTTGCCTCCGGCGTGACGCAACTGAATTGGGGGGCGCAGGATGCGTGGATTGCACTGGGTGCCGCAGTTCTGGCGGAAACCGTGCACTTGCTTCGCCGCAACGGCCGCTCGGTGAGCGGCGTGTTGGCAGTGCCGCCGTGGCTGCGGCTCGGCACTGCGTATGCCTTGGCGGTGGCGATTCTCCTGTGGGGGCAAGCCGAGTCGAAGCAATTCATCTACGCGCAGTTCTGATCTCCGCGTGCAGTCAACCCGTTTCATGGATGCTTGAGACAGGATGAACGGTCTCCGCAGACGACTCGCTTGGTGCGGGATCAACCTCGTCTATCTGTTGTTCTCGCTGGCGGCAATTGAGGTTGGGGTGCGTGTCACGCATTCGGAGCCGGACCAATTCTGGGAGGCCGATCCGCTGCTCGGATGGCGCCTGATTCCCGGTCAATCCGGCTGGCGCGTCAAGGGGCGCGAGTATCAGACCTACATCGAGATCAGCGCCCAGGGGTATCGCGATGTCCCCCACGCCGTGCAAAAGCCGCCGGGCGTTCTTCGTGTTCTCGTTCTGGGGGACTCAAATGCTGAAGCGATGCAGGTGCCGTTGGAACAATCCTTCCCGCGGCTACTCGAGCAGGAACTCAATCGGCGGCTGGGGATGCCAGTTGAAGTGATCAACACCGGCGTGAGCGACTACAGCACGGCGTCGCAACTTCTCCTGCTGCGACGTGACGGTGCGCGGTTTCAGCCGGACCTGGTACTGTTGACGTTTGTGCCGTCGAGTAATGTGATGGTCAACAGCCCGGAATTGGAGCGCACGTTGGTCCCGGTCTATGCGCCCGACGGCTCCTTGGAGCGTGTGCGCCCGCCGTTTGGCAAGATGGGGCCGCTGGCACACTCGAAGGCGTATCTCTACTTGCGTCGGTTGCTGCTGATCGAGCATCCGTGGTTCACGGCGCAACTCGCGCGCCTGGGTCTGGTCAAGGCCGGCGGCGCAGCAAGTTCCGAGCGCAACCATATTCCAACCCGGTACTATGTCTACACACCGCCCGACACCACGTGGCAGAAGGCGTGGACGCATACGGAACGGTTGCTCGATGACCTCGCGAAGGAGACACAGCGCATCGGAGCCGAATTCATGGTGGCGATCATGAGCAGCCGCGAGGAAGTGTATCGACAGTGGTGGGAAGAGGAGTTTGATACGTACCCGAATATGCGACGACTGCACTGGGATCTCGATGCTCCGCGACAGCGCGTTGCGACGTTCTGCGAGTCAAAGGGGATCGCGAATCTGGCTCTCGTCCCGATTCTTCGAGCGGTGCATGACGGCGAGCCGCTGCACTTCCACTTCGACGGCCACTTGACGCCCGCCGGCAATCGCGTGGTGGCTCAAGAGTTGGCCGAATACATCCTGACCCACGGACTTTTGCACGCTGCTGCAAACGGATCGCTCACCGCGCGGAACGCGGTGGCACAGCCCTGAAGTTCGCGAGGCTTTAACCGGCGAGATCGACGATGAAGACGGTGTTGGGAATCAGCGGACTCGAAAATTCGATTCCGTTCAAGAAAGCGCATTGGCCCGGCTTGGACGAGCGCGAGTACCGCATTTCGCAAGGGCACGATTCGGCCGCGGTGGTGGTCGTCGACGGGGAAATCGTCGCCGCGGCGGCTGAGGAGCGCTTCAACCGCAAGAAGCACAGCGGCGATTTTCCGATCGGGGCGATCGAGTATTGTCTCAAGGCAGCGGGGCGGACGATCGACCAGGTGGATGAAATCGGCCACGGCTTCAACTACGGTCCCTACGAAGCTGCGTTCTCGCTCGACCTCACCTCCGCCGAGCAATTTGAGCAGGTCTTCTCCCGCGAGGCGCTGCTGGCGGGAGTCGAACGGTACCTGCCGGGATTCCCCGCCGAGCGAGTTCACCAAGTGAATCATCACCTGGCCCACGCCGCGAGTGCTTACTACACGTCCGGCTGGGATGAATGTTTGGTGGTGGTGATCGACGGGATGGGAGAGATCCACGCCGGCTCCGTGTATCACGCCCACCACGATCGGCTGCATCAATTGCAGGTGATCGGCGCGAAGGACTCCATCGGGATCTTGTATTCCGTCATCACCCTGCATCTCGGATTCGACTTCAATTCCGACGAGTACAAGATCATGGGGCTGGCGCCGTACGGCGACCCGGCCCGCTTTCGCTCGTTCTTCGAACACGCCGTCGAGTTGCTGGATGACGGAACGATCAAAATCCCGCTGCTGCGATTGAACGATGCGCGCGCGGATCGCGAAACCTACGGCGCAACCCGTCGATACCTCGAAGAGCATCTCATCCCGAGTCGCACCCCGGACGCCGATATCACCGACGACCACCGCGACATCGCGGCGGCGCTGCAGGAGTGCTTGGACAAGGTGATGCTACACATTTGCGGCCACTTCGGACGCAAGACCGGCTTGCGCCGCTTGGCGATGGCCGGCGGCGTCGCGCTCAACTGCACGGCTAACGGCAAACTGCTGCAGTCCGGAATCTTCGACGAGATTTATGTGCAGCCGGCCGCCGGCGACGACGGATCGGCACTGGGTGCAGCGGTGTGGCGGGCGTCGTGCAACGGCGGAGTCAAGAACGTCCGCATGCCCGTGCCGTTTCTTGGTCCAAGCGCGACCGCAGCCGAAATCGACCACGCCATCGCGCACACCGGCGATCGGATTGAAGTCGTTCGCTTCGCCGATCTGCGCGACACCTGCGTTGAAGCCGCCAAGTTGATCAAGGCGGGGCGCGTCGTGGGGTGGTATCGCGGTCGAATGGAATTCGGCCCGCGCGCGCTCGGACACCGGAGCATCCTGGCCGACCCGGGACATCCGGAAATGCGCGACCGTATCAACGCGATGGTCAAGATGCGGGAGGCGTTTCGGCCCTTCGCGCCGGCGGTATCGCTCGAACAAGTGCACGATTGGTTCGAGCTGCCGCGCGGCTTTGAATTGCCCTACATGATCATGACCGCCGACGTCCGCCAACCGCATCGCGCCGCGCTGCCGGCGATCACCCACGTCAACGGCTCGGCGCGGGTGCAAACCGTCTCCAGCCGCGACAACCGGGAGTTTCACGCGCTGTTGAAGGAGGTCGGGCGAACGACCGGGCGGGAAATGGTGTTGAATACGAGCTTCAACGTGAAAGGGCAGCCGATCGTGAATACGCCGCGCGAGGCGATCGATACGTTCCTCGGCACCGGAATCGAGTTTTTGTTTCTGGAGAACGCGCTCGTCCGCCGCCGCGGACGGAGCTAGGTCGGGCGCCCCGACTCGGTGGATAAATTGGAAAAGGAGCGTGCATGATTTCCGACAGACTCAAGCAGGTCATTCTGACCGTACTCGAACTCCCCGACTTCGACCTGCAGGACGATACCACCGCCAACATGGTGCCGAAGTGGGATTCGCTCAGTCACCTGAACATCATCACCGCGATCGAAACGGAATTCGCCGTGAAGTTTCGAGCGACGGAAATCTTGAAACTCAAGACGTTGGGGGATCTTCAGCGACTCGTCGATTCAAAGACGGCCGCTCGAGCGGCGCTCTGATGCGACGCGGGTCTGAATGGTTCGCGCGGCACGAGGAACAATCATGGACGACGTCACGCGCCGTGTGAACGAGATGTATACGCGTTTCCCCTATCCGTCGCCGACGAAGGGTCGACGCAAGTACAACGAGCTGGCCAACCTGCTCGCCCTGTTTTCGCGGGAGTGCGACATCGAGCTGGTCGGAAAGAAGATTCTCGATGCCGGAACGGGCACCGGCCATCGCCTCGCCGAGGCGGCGTCGATGTTCAAGCGCACGTACTTCACCGCGGTCGATCTCAGCGAGGCCTCGCTGGCTGTGGCCAAGGCGACCGCGCGCGAGGCGGGCATCGACAACGTCGAATTTCGCATTCACAACCTGCTCGACGACGGCGCGCAGATCGGGGTCTTCGACATTGTGCTCAGCATGGGCGTGCTCCATTGTCTCGCCGATCCGCATCGTGGCCTGCGTAATCTGGTCAGGAACCTCACCGACGCCGGCGTCGTCTTCCTCTATCTGTA
This sequence comes from Binatia bacterium, assembly GCA_035541895.1. GTDB lineage: Bacteria > Desulfobacterota > Binatia > HRBIN30 > JACQVA1 > DATKMK01. Next base: position 47,083 of record DATKMK010000096.1, read on the forward strand.
CGGCCGACTCGGCTCACGGGAACGGATGCGCCGCAAGCAGGTCGTCGCAACCCTGTTGCGGAACCAAGTGGACTTCGATCGCGGCGTGCAAATGGTGAAGGATCTCGGCTTCGCGCTCGACGAATACGGCTGGAGTTACGAGAACGACGACGAGACCACCATCAACGCGATGATCGTCGACGCATTTCTCAACGTGAATGACATCCTCTACGACTGCGAGGACATTCATGCGCTGATGGCGCAGTCCGGCCTCCACGGCTACGCCATCTACGGCATCACCACCCAAGACAGCGGCTGGCTCTTCGACACCGATGCGAGTGAGTCCGAGGGCATGATGTCGCGGGTGACCAATCCCGGCGAGTTTCTTACGACCGATCTGCTTCGCGACGCCTATGCGCGGCTCGACATCCGTGAACGCTATCGCCTGCTCGACCTGCTCTATCAGCCGAACGGCTACACCGTGATTGGGCTTACGGATCGGGCGTTGTCAGATCTGCCGGCGGATCATCGGCTCGCGCGGAACGCGATTCGCGTGCGCTGACTTCGACCGGCTGTGGAGTTTCGAAATGCTCGAGCAGATTCGACACGCAATCGAGAAATGTCCGGACCGGCCCGCGTTTCGGATCCAGGATACGGTCTTCAACTACCGCGACCTCGCGCGGATCGTGTCGAAGATCAAGCGGGCGGTTGACCAGCAGGCATCGGCCGACGAGCGGCTGATTGGATTCCTCACCTACGATGACATTGAGACCTACAGCTCCGCGGTTGCCATCCTGTTCACGCGATTCGGCTTCGTGCCGATCAATCCCGAGAACCCGCTGGACCGGAATGCGTCGGTCATCGAGCAAGCCGAGATCAAGACGATTCTGTCGAGCCGGCGCGACCACCCTTTGAGCGGGTACTGCGAGGCGCACCGCATTCGCCTGATCGACACGTCCGCCCTTGCGGACGGCGAGATCGCCCTGGAGCCCCCGCGGGTCGAGCGCGACGACATCGCCTATCTCCTGTTCACCTCGGGCAGCACCGGCGTCCCAAAGGGCGTGCCGCTGTCGCGGAAGAATCTGTACGAGTTCATGAACGCGTTCTTTGCGCTCGGCTACGCGATGGATGAGACCGATCGGGTGTTGCAGATGTTCGACATGACGTTCGATCTGTCGCTCATGTCGTATCTCGCGCCGCTGTGCCGCGGCGCGTGCGTTTACACCGTGCCGCCGGCCGGCATCAAATACGCAAACATCTACACGATCCTCGAGGAGCAAGAGATCACCGTCGCGTTGATGGTGCCGTCGATCATCGCGCATCTGCGACCCTACTTCGACGAGATCCGTCTCGGCGCGATGCGGTACAGCCTGTTCTGCGGCGAGGCGCTCTACGAAGACGTGGCGCGCGAGTGGATGCGCTGCGTTCCAAACGCCCGCGTGCAGAACGTGTACGGTCCAACCGAGGCGACGATCTTCTGTCTCACCTACGACATGGCGCGTGAGGGGAACGACAAGAGCTTCAACGGCATCGTGTCCATCGGTACGCCGATGAACAACATGGAAGCGATCGTCGTGGATGAATTCCTCAAGCCCGTCGCGGCAGGGGAGAAGGGCGAGCTATGCCTGGCCGGAAGTCAGTTGACCAGCGGCTACTGGAAGAATCCCGCGAAGAACCGCGAGGCGTTCTTTACGTTGGGCAACGGCGGAACCGCGCGGCGCTACTATCGAACCGGTGATGTCGCCTTCCAAGACGAATCGGGCGACTTCATGTTTGGCGGCCGCCTGGACCATCAAGTGAAGATCCAGGGGTTCCGGGTCGAGTTGAGCGAGATCGAGCATCATGCGCGCGAGTTCACTGGCGCCGCGAACGTTGTCGCGGTTGCCGACGATAGCGGTGGGGTGGGAAACGTCACCATCCATTTGGCGATTGAGAACCATCCCGGTGATATCGCGGCCCTGAGCGGGTATCTGGCGCAAAAGCTGCCAAGCTACATGCTCCCGGCGGGAATTCATCCGGTCAGCGCGTTGCCTCTCAATGCGAACGGCAAGATTGATCGGAAGGCTGTGCTGCGAGTCGTGAAGGGCGCGGGTAGGTGAACGCGATGTCCGATCGAATCGCGTTGTCGCCGAGGACTTCACGCGGCCGAGTCGGTGGACGCCGAGGAGTGGAAGAGCGAGCGCAGGAAGTCCAGGGTTTCGAACGAGAGGTTGCGTTCGGAGAGGCGAGCTTGCCACGCGGTGGCCTTCATCCCCTCGACGCGGTCGTGGGTATGAAAGTTCGGGTCGCCGAGTGCTGGATTCATTTTCTGTCGCCGAGCGGTAACCGACAAGACTCCCGCATCGATCGTGATGCCGAGCGCGCCGGCCAAGGGCTGCAACGTGGCGAGCGGGTCCGTCACGAGATCTTCGAATCGAATCAGGTGTTGGTCGGTGTCGGCCACGCTGCTCAAGAAGGTGCGAATATTGGTTTGCTGGAGCAGCCACTTGAACTCGCGAAAGCGCGCCAGCGCGCTGGTCGCCCCCCGGCTCGCGGAATGGCTTGCCAAAAAGTGGCCGAACCGCCGATACCACCCGGCAATGCCCTGGCCCCGGTGCACACGGCGCTTGATCTGCATATGCGAATCGATCACCCCCAGTGGATGGCGAATCAACCAGACATAGAAGGGGCGCAATACGCGCGAGCGATTCAGCGACTCGGGGCTGTTGGCATACGCCGGGGTCTTGTCGACGACGAAGTGATTTGGCTGCAGCGCGCTCAGCATCCACCGATACACGTCCACGGTCGTCATGCGAGCGCAGTGGGCGTCGATCTCTGTTGCCGTTTTGCGGGTGCCAAGCAGATCGAAATATTCCACCAGGCTTTCGATCGCCACCGGCTTCTCGACACGCCAGGTGCGGTAGTCCGGGTAGCGCATCAGAAAGAGCTCCGAGGGAGCCGTGATTTGACTATGCGCTCCCAGCAAGAATCGCAGCAGGGTCGATCCCGATCGTTCGGAGCTCAGGATCAAGATCAGTCTGGGCGACTCTGCCGCCGTACGTCCGTCGGTCATCTGCGCCTCAAGTTCGATTTTGCTCCACGCTACACCATGTGGCGACTCCCACGCAATTCACCAATTGATGCGCGGCCGGCGGCAGGTTGATCTTGAGGGGCGCACGCACGGTTGCCAGCGGTCTGTTGCTGGTCTGCTTGGGCGCACTACTCGGATTCGGGGTCATTGAAGTGACCGTCCGAGCGCTCCACCTTGTCCAAGATCGCTTTTGGGAACCGGATCCGATGCTTGGGGTAAGACATACCCGCGGCAAGACTGGCTGGTGGACCCAAGAGGATCATGAGTTCCGGGTGCCGGTTCATATCAATGATCTGGGCCTGCGTGATGTCGAGCACGCCTATGCGAAAGAGTCGCAGCAGACCCGTATCTTGTTGCTTGGCGACTCGTTCATCGAAGCGTTGCAAGTACGACTGGAACAAAGCCTCGGACGGCAGTTGGCGGCCCGGCTCGGGCCCGCGAGTGAAGTGGTCAGCGCGGGCGTGAGTGGGTACGGCACCGCCAGCGAGTTCATGTTTCTCGAGCACGAAGGGTGGCGGTACGATCCCGATCTGGTGATGCTTGCCTTCTATCCCGGGAACGATGTGAAGAATAACAGCCCGACGCTCGAAGACGCTTTGCGCCCGCGATACCAGAGCGATGGGACCCTCCTGCGGGTTGAGGGGAGCGATGGTGATACCGCCAGCGCGTCGCACGCCCGCAAGGGCTGGTGGGAGCGTTCGCAGGCGTTCCGGTATACCCGCCAACTCGTCTTGCTCCACCCCGGCGTGGCAGGCCCATTGCACACGCTCGGGCTACTCAAGATCGAAGGGCCGCGGCGCGCCCCGGAGCGCAACGGCGTTCCGATCGACTATGAAGTGTTTCGGCCGGAAGTCGATCCGGAGTGGCAGGACGCGTGGGAGCACACCTTCCGACTTTTGGGTGACATGAGCGAGTCGGTTCGCAAACGCGGTAAGCGGTTTGCGGTCATCATTGTACCGAGCCGATACCAAATCTACCCGGTGCGATGGGCCGAGGCGCTCGCTGCCCATCCGGCGATGCAGAAGGAGGTATGGGATGTCGACATGCCGGTACGCCGCATGGTTGCGTGGTGCGAAACGCGGGGGATTGCGTGTGTGGATCTGACGTCCACCTTTCGGCTCGCCGCCGCGGAGGCCACGCCGTTGTACTTCCATTATGACGGGCATTGGACCGCGGCTGGCCACGAGCTGGCCGCGCGCGCCGTGGCTGCGTTCTTGCGCGCGCAAAACCTCGTGCCGGCACAGTCGCAATAGGAAGGAGACACGCTATGGCTGGAATTGGAAGTCGTTTGGGGGTGGCCGGTGAGCTGCTCACGTTCCTCTGGCAACGCAAGCTGTGGTGGATGATTCCGATGGTATTCGTGTTGTTGATCTTTGCCGGCCTGATGGTAACGGCCCAGAGTTCAGTGCTCGGACCGTTCATCTACACGCTGTTTTAAGGCCAGCGGACCGACAGCGCCGACGTTAAGGACGAGCAAGTGCTCAAAGTGAGCGCAACGGCGACCGCCTCCCGGCTCTGCGTTCTCAGTGCCGCAGTGGGAGTTCTCGTACTCGCCAATGGCGCGCATGCTGCGCCAACGCTCTACGTTCGGGCGCTCGGAAACGATGGCGCTGACGGTTATTCTCCGGTCACCGCGCTGCGGAGCATCAAAGTGGCCGCTCGCAAACTGACGACCACCGGCGGACAGATCATCGTCGGGCCGGGAACCTATTGTGAGGGGGACATCGCGCCGCAACTCTCACACGGAGATTTCCAACGTGGTCCGCTCGAATTCATTGCCGATCGCGACGGCAGCCAGACGGGCGACCGGCCGGGCCCGGTGATTGTCGATGCACGTGGCCGTGCGGCAAACGGGTGTGACAAGGGCAGTGATGTCCCGTGGGGCACCGGTTTTCTGATGCTGGGCGAGTCCAACGTCCGCATCGATGGGTTCCACGTGTTGGGGGCAATGGATGCCGGTATTCAAGTACGGTACAACCGCGGCTCGCGAATCGCGGCGAGCAACGTCACCGTCGTAAACTGCGTCGTCTTCGCAAATGGCAAACGAGGTATCGACATTCAAGATACCGCCGGCGCGCTGATCTTCAACAATCTGACGTATGCCAACGGCAGTACCGGAATATCGCTTGCGGGCGGGCAGCTTGGCTCGGCCAATGCGATCGTGGCGCACAACACCAGCGTCGGCAACGGAGCGTACGGGATTATCATTGGCGAAGGAGACCAGTCGACGGTTTCCTCACCGAACGCACTGGTGCTATCCAACGTGCTCGCCCGCAACCGGCTTGCGGGCGCCAAGGTGCCGGTATCGTCGCGCGACACGTTCAGCAGTGGATTCAATGTGAGTGGGGACGGCTTCTATCCTGTTCTATCCGCAGCGCCGTCGGACGTGGTCGGGGACCCTCTCCTCGCCAACCCCGGGTGTCTTGACGTGATCGCGAGTCCCCCCGTTTGCACCGACGATGATTTTCGCCTGCGAGCGGATAGCCCTGCCTTGGACTATGGCCCTGGCGATGCGGGCGCCATGGGTGTGACCGGCAGCACACGCGACGACGACAGCCCCGACACTGGGGTGGTCGACGCCGGATATCACTTCACCAACAATACCAGCGACTTTCTTCCGGCGATCCCGCGCGTTGCGCTCTACACCCGCGGAATCGGCAAGTTCCTACCGTCCGTCACCCCTGATCGTCTTCTGTTTGTGCGCCAGGATGGCGACGACGCCAACGACGGTACGACTCCGGGGAGCGCATTCCGAACCATCCGGCACGCCGCACAGGCGGCGGTGTCGGGTGATATGGTTGTCGTGGCACCGGGCCATTACCTAGAGGGAGACATCGGTCTGAATGAAGGGGGCAAGCCCGAGCATCCACTGTGGCTCATTGGGGATTCGAGCGGTAAGCTGACCGGCTCGGTGCCGGGGCCTGTCTGTATCGACGCCGGTGGACAGCACGACACGGCCTTCACGCTGGTGAACCGCAGCTACATTCTGATTCGCGGCTTTTACATCATGGGCGCGCGCCAGGCGGGCATTCAGGTGCGCGCGTGTGCCGGCAACGGAGACAATTGCAAACCCACCTGGAAATCTGAAAACGTCACCGTGAGCGACAACATCGTCTTTTCCGGCCACCGCGGCATCGACATGACCGATACCGCCAATTCCATGGTGTTCAACAACCTCGTCTACGGGAATGCCAGCACCGGCATTGATGTGATCGGCAATGTCCGTGAAGCCGCCAATGCTTGGGTGATCAACAACACGGTCTATCGGAACGCCGGCAGTGGCGTGTTGTTCTCCGGGCGTATCGGCGCGCCCAACGGTGCGGTGATGAACAATGTGATCCAAGCGAACCAGGTGCTGGGAATCAAGACCAGCGACAGCGCTCACACCGGCTTGTTTGTGAATCACAACCTCAACCTCGACGGCGCGAACAGCAAGACCCCGACCGATCTCGGAGACCCGGGAGGCGACACGGCATTTGTCGCGCCCGCCGGACCGGACGGGATCTTGGGCAGCAGCGGATTTCAAGACGACAATTTTCGGCTGTCCGTCGGCCGCAGCGCTGCGATCAATGCCGGTGCGTTGGGCGCGGCCGACCCCGCACTCAGCGGGCGCGTGGCGCGCAGTGACGGCGAGGTGAACAGCGGCCGTGCCGACCTCGGTTTTCACTATCCCGTCGCCGGACCACTTCCGGGGCTGCCGGTTGCGACCGGAACGGTGTTCGTTCGCGCGTCGGTCGGCAACGATGCCAACGACGGCCGGTCACCGCGCACGGCCTTTCGCACTATCGCGCGCGCGGCAGTGGAGGCTGTGCCCGGTACGACGGTCGTTATCGGCCCCGGCACGTATCACGAGTACAACTTGCGTCCACTCGTCAGCGGGACCGCATTGCACCCAATTGCGTTTACCGGCGACGCCGGCGGGAACCAAACCGGTGACCCCGCCGGACCGGTGGTCGTGGATGCGAGCGGTGGGAGCACCGGATTTCGCCTCGGGGGCGACTCGTATGTGCACCTCAGCAATCTGTCCATCATGGGCGCGCGTCTAGCAGGAGTCCTTGCGCTCGACACCATCGAGGTGGAAATCGTCAACTGCCGCGTGTTCTCGAACGCGAAGGTCGGACTTCTCATCGCGCGCCCGCGGGGCGGGAATACACTGTTCAATAACCTTGTGTACGGCAACGGCGGCGACGGTGTGCAGTTTCGTCTGCGATCGATCGGTGACAGCACGATCCGGCTGCTGAGCAGTACGGTGATCAACAATCAGGGTCGCGGAGTATGGATCTACCGTGCGGGGTCGCTGCGACGGATGGGCGCCGTGTTGGTTGCAAACAACATCATCCAAAACAATCAAAGCGGTGGTGATTTGGTGGTGACGCCTCGTCCCTTTCCGACGTTGCAGTTCTTGGCGAACATGTTGTCCAGTCCGCCCGTTGGTGTGAGCGCGACGTCTGCTTTGCGAGTTGCCCCATCGATGTTCGGTGCGACGACCGCCTCGCAAGCGATTCTCGGCGGTGTCGCCTCAGCCAGCGATGGCTTGGATGTTGACCTTTTCGCTCCTCGGGACGCTGGCTTCGGCGACGCAGCGCTCTGGGGCCTGGAAGGCGGTCGCATACGACCGGATGGCGCCCCCGACACTGGCGTCGTCGATCTCGGGTATCATTATCTGCACTGACCGCGTCGGGCGGACGTTGGGAGTGCACCGTCGCTCGACCGCCACGCCTCGGCTGCAGAGGTCTCCGGCTTCAACGTCGTGACGACATTGTTGAAGAGATGAGCGCAATCAAAATCATCTACGCGATCAAGTCGATGCCCGTCGGCGGCAGCCAGACGCATCTGGTGCAGGTGCTCAAGCTGCTCGATCGACGACGCTTCGATCCGATGTTGTGCTGCTTGACCGGCGAAGGATCGCTGCTCGACGCCGCACGCGCCGCAGGTGTGCGCGTGATCGACGGTGAGATGCACAGCGGCTTCAAAGGATGGCAAACGCTCGCCGGAGTCCTGAACTTCGCGCGCTTCCTGCGTCGCGAACGGGTCCAGATCGTTCACAACTACCTGCTGCGCGCGAACGTGGTCGGCGCGGTGGCGGCGCGGCTGGCGCGGGTGCCTGTGGTGCTGTGCAGCAAACGCGGCTGTCACGAG
>DATKMK010000097.1:0-19372 GCA_035541895.1 Binatia bacterium
CTGTCGACTCGCGACGCGCAGCAACAGCTCGCCCTTAAGACGCCACAGCTCGGGCTCGTAGGCGCGGTCGAGGGTCGCTCGCGCCACCGCCAAGCCCGCGTCCACGGCCGCCAATCCGTCGGCGAGTGCGCCGGCGCGCAGGCGGCCTTCGGCGAGAAACGCATAGGCGTAGGCGGAGAAGAATCGCGTCCCAGTCGCCTGCAGGGCGCTGAGCGCGTGTTCGATGTCCTTCGCCCCCTCGAACGCCCGGCCTTGCCGAACCAACGCCCAACCTCTCAACACACAGGCCAGCGCGTTCCAGAAGGCGAATCCGTGCTCGGCCGACACGGACATCGCCTGCTCGGCCCGAACGCCGCCGGCCGCCGTGTTGCCGCACAGTAGATCGACCAGCGTTGCTTGCATGAGCACGGCCGAGAGAGTGAAGAAGTGGCCGGACTCGCGCGCGCGCGCGACGGCGGCATCCGCGATCTTCCGCGCGCGTTCCGGATAGCCGAGAGCCCATAGCGCTACCGCGAAGTGCGTGGCGGCAACAATCGCAGGGTCCGGCCCATAGGCGACGGTTGTCGCGGCTGATTTCCGGGGTCGTCGCCGCAACAGGTGGCGCTGGGCGAGACGGTTCACGTCGGCAAAGCGGCCGTCGTAGAGGGCGGTCCGTATCATCACCGAGTCTGCCAACATCCGGTGCTCGACCGTCCGCAGCCGCCGCGCGAGATCGCTCAGCTCCGCGGCGAGTGTGATCGCTTCTTTCCGTTCGGCACGGATTGCGTGCAAATACCAGCGCGCGTATGTGATCCGGAAGAGTTGCTCGGTGCTGCCGACTGCCGCGCACAGCGCGGCAGCGCGCTCGTAGTTCTCGCGGACGCGCTCCGCACCGAAGCCGAAGAGGTCACTCAGAGCGGCCCCGAGTGCGAGCCGCAGATCGAGCTCGCGACGGTGGCGTTCATCCTCGTCCGGCAACCGCGCCACCAGGGCGAGCGCGGCGTCGAGGTAACCGATCGCCTCACGACTGGCGAAGCGCTGGCGCGCATGTGCGGCGGCGAGTTCGAGATAACGCAGCGCCCGCGCATCATCGCGACCGCGCTCGAAATGGAGCGCAAGCTGCGCCGCGATGTCCACCTGCCGTGCACCATACGCCGCTTCGAGCGCCTGGCCGATACGCTGGTGCAGCCGCATGCAGTGCCCGTCGGGAATCGCACCGTACACGACCTGGCGGTAGAGATCGTGGGTGAACGCGTAGCGCCGCGCCACGCTGCGGTCCGGCCACTCGATGTGACCGGCGATGCGCAGAAGCCGTTGCGCGTGGGCGAATGCCTCGCAGCGCATTTCTACGTCCGCCACGTCAACGCCAAGCGCCGCAGCGACGACCAGCGCCGTGAAGTCGTTCCCCGCCACGCTCGCGGCCTGCAGCAACGCTCGATCGGCGGGGCTCAGGCCATGGAGTTGATGCTCGATCAGAAGCCTCACATCGGCGGGCACCCCCAACTCGAGCTTGTCCGGCGGCATCCGGAGCGCCCAACCCGGGGCCGTGTCGAGGATGAGCCCACGCGACAGCAAGTGGTCGACGACCCCGACCATGAACAACGGATTCCCGTCGGTGTGCGAGTAAATCGGACGCGCGAGCGCGGGTGGAAACTTGCTGCCTGGAAAACGCGTGTGCAGATAGCTCTGCACTCCTTCCACCGTCAGGTCAGACAACGCGAGCTCCGCGCAGCGCCGGCGGACGTGCAGCGTTCGCACGGCGTTCATCAGTGCGTGCTCGCGGACGACGGCATCGGCGGGCCGGTAGGTTCCGATCACCAACAGCCGTGCGGCTTCGTCGCGCTCTCCAAGCACGGAGAGCAAGTCGACGGTGGATGGGTCGCACCAATGCAAGTCTTCGAGAACCAGCACGAGCGTCACATCGGCTGTCAACGCCTCGATGAGCGCAGCAAACTCGCGCAGCATGCGCTCGGATCGGACGGCTTGCAGCGACTCCTGCAGCGCGGGCCTCTCGTCGTCACCGATCAGCCAGGGCATCTGCGCCCACCACGTGGGTGCCAGACGCCGCAGCAATGCCGCCACCCGTTCGGCATCGGGCCGGCGTGCCAGCCGATCCAGCGCTTCAAGCACCGGCATGTACGCCTCACGCGGTCCGTGCTGCTCGACGCAGACCCCGCGGCCAATCCATATCGGCGCCGCCGAGTGACGCACCGCCGGTGAGTCGAGGAACGCCTCGATCAACGCCGTCTTGCCGATACCCGCCGAACCCGTGACGAAAACGATCTGCCGCTCGCCAGCCCGTGCCTTCGCCAACAAACCCGCCAGCCGTTGCAGCTCTCTGGTGCGCCCGACAAAAACCCGGGTCTCTGGTTGCTGATCTCCGGTCTCTAGTTCCCAGTCTCTGGTCTGTGGCTGGCCTTCCCTGAAACCAGACACCAAAGACTCACGACCAGCGACATTGGTTTCCGCGATGAAGCGCAATCCACGGCGTTGCACGGTTTCGATGAAACGCGACGCCTTGAAGCTATCGCCAAGCGCGACGCGCAACTCGCCGATGGACTTGCTCAGCACGGACTCTGTCACCGCGACATCGGCCCACACCGCATTGAGCAACTCGTCCTTGGTGACCAGCACGCCTGGCCGCTCGACCAGGTAGCGCAGCACCGCCCAGGTCTTCGGCCGCAGCGGAACCGGCTCGCGGCCGCGCAGCAGCCGGCCGCTGCGCAGATCGAGGCGGAAGGGCTCGAAGATGACCGTCCCGACCGCAGACATTTCTGTCCGTTGCCGGCCGGCGCTCGAATTCTTGGGAGGACTGCTTATGCTCAACGGTAAAACCCTAGCACGACCCCATATGTCGTCCTACCGGGACAGGGGGTACTGCCGCCCGCCCGGGAGTTAGCAGTCCGTTGCTACTCGATGCAGCGGCCGGCTAGAGTCCAGAGCCCGGCGCAGATCCGACGAGGGTTGGAAGGTTCCAGCGAATTCGGTAGAGGAGCAGCATCAACCATGCGATCGACTCAGGGCCATGCGACTCTAATGATTGGGCGAGAGTGGATAGCGCGCATTGGCTTCGGCCTGGCAATCACCGTCCCGCTCTCCGGCTGCGAGTTTCGCACGCTGCGGAAGAACCTCGAGGTCGCGAGTGAGCTGACGGCGGTCGAAGGTCGGGCCGACATTCGAGGCGGCGGGAGCGCTCCGATCGTGGTGGTCGCTTACGGGGTGTCGGCTGGGAAAGTCGTCGACATGTTCGTGCTACCGCGTCCGGGCCCGTTCTTCTTCGTGCTGCCGGCAGGGACGTATCGACTGGGCGCGTTCGAAGATCGCAACCGCGATCTCGCCTACGAAGCCGCAGAGGAGCCGGCGGTCTTGTTCGCCAACCCGACCGACGTGGTGTTGGAACCGGGAGACCGCCGCAAGGGTCTCGATGTGATTATCGATCCCAACGCGTCGACGCAGCTTCCGTTTGGCGTGAGTCTGGCTTCCGAACAGCACGAGATCAACCAACTCCCTGCGCCGCAACTCGGAACGATCGTCGACATCGACGATGCGCGCTTCTCCGAAGAGAACGGCAAACTCGGCATGTGGAACCCGTTGCAGTTCCTCGCTACGGTTGGCGCGGGGGTGTACTTTCTCGAGGAGTACGATCCCAAGAAGACTCCGGTGCTTTTTGTGCACGGCGCCACCGGCAATCCGAATCAGTTCAAGTACCTTGTCAGCCACATCGACAGAAGTCGTTTCCAACCATGGCTGGCGTATTATCCCTCGGCGCCGCACCTCGAACGGATTGGGCAGTCGCTGGTGCGAACACTCAGCGCGTTGCAAGTGAAGTACAACTTCCAACGGCTGATTCTGGTCGCGCACAGCATGGGCGGCTTGGTCACGCGTGGCGCCATCAATTACGCGTTCCGCAGCGTCGGCTCCACGCGCGTGGTGCACATCCCGGCGTTCGTGAGTATTTCGAGTCCGTGGAACGGACACGCAGCGGCGGCGAAGGGGGCTGAGTACTCGCCGATCGTCGCGCCATCGTGGGAAGACATGGTGCCCGGCAGTCCATTCATTCAGAGCCTGCCCGAAACTCCGCTGCCGCCGGAGTGCGAGTACTCGCTCTTCTTCAGCTACCGCGGCGGCACGGGGCTCGGCGGTGAGGCCAACGACGGGACCGTGACGGTGGCGAGCGAGCTGTCGATGCCCATCCAGCGGCAAGCCGTCCGGGTGATGGGGTTCAACGAGGATCACGACAGCATTTTGACCAATCCGGATCTCGCTGCACAACTGAACGCGATTCTGGCGCGAGTTGCGCAATGAGTTCAGCGCTTCAGACGCGACGTCATCGTTCGTGGGCACGTCCGGCTCTGATCCTGCTGGCGTCGCTGGCGGCCCTTGTGGTCGCGGGCTTCACGGGGTGGGGCTCGCTGGCGATCTTCTATCGCGCTCCGCTCGCGGGCACGATGCGCGAGGCTCTTGCGATGGTGATGGCCGTGCTTGGCTTCGCGGCCATCGTCGGGCTGTACGCCCGGCGGGTGCGCCGCGCGACTATCGCCTTTGTGGCCGTGACGGCGCTGCTGCTCCTGTGGTGGTCGACCATCAAAGCTCGTAACGATCGCGACTGGCAGCCGGAGGTCGCGCGGCTGGCCTACGCCGACATCAACGGCGACCAGATCACGATCCACAATATCCGCAACTTCGACTATCGCACCGAGACCGATTTCACCCCGCGATACTACGACAAGACCTTCGACTTGAAGACGCTCGACACCGCCGACCTCATCGCGTCGTACTGGATGGGCGATGCGATTGCGCACATGATGGTGAGCTTCGGTTTCGGCGGCAAAGACTACCTCACCGTCTCGATCGAAACCCGTAAGGAGCGTAGCGAGAGCTACTCGACCCTGGCGGGCTTCTTCAGAGAGTACGAGCTGTACTACGTCGTTGCCGACGAACGCGACCTGATCCGCGTTCGCACCAACTACCGCAAGGATCCGCCCGAAGATGTGTATCTCTACCGCACCAATGCGCCGCCCGAAAACGTCCGCCGCTTGTTCTTGAGCTACATCGAGAAGATCAATTCGCTCAAGGATCATCCGGAATTCTACAATACGCTCACGACCAACTGCACCACCAATATCTGGATGCACACCAAGGTCAACCAGCAGAGTGTTCCGCTGAACTGGAAGATCTTGGCCAGCGGTTACGTGCCCTTGCTGGCATACGAATACGGGCGACTCGATACGCGGTTGCCATTCGAAGAACTGCGGCGGCGTTCACACATCAACCAGGCGGCGCAGGCGGCAGACAGCGCCGAGGACTTCTCGCAACGCATCCGCGCCAGCGTACCGGCGCCACTACGCCCGGGTGGGACCGAGCACTAAGCTTTCAAAAGAGGATCTGCAACCGACCGCCGAGGATGGTCGCGGTCTCGACGGGTTCCCGTGTGACGGAATTGCCGACCAGGCGTCGCTTTTGCGCGGGGCCGACCACTTGCACATCGGGGGTGAGCAACAACCAGGGCGTGAGGGCGACGTTGTAGAAGGCTTCGAAGCCCCATTCATCCCGCAGGAGCGACTTCGTGCCAATCAACCGGGTCTGTAGCGTGGGATTCTCAACGCCGGTGTAGAAATACCCGATGCCGAACCGGTCGAAATCGCGGCTCGGCAGCATGCCCTTGCCGCCGACGCCGATACTGTAGAAGTACTTCATCGGATTGGGGGTGCCTTCGGAGGCACCGAAGCGACCAAACAGCCCAACGCCTTTGCCCGCGCTCTTGTCGGTTTCGTAGAGAAACTGATCGAAGTTGTAGTACATGGCCCACGTGCCGTCGTGTGGTGCAATCGTGTGCGTCAGGCCACCATGGGACGGCTCGAACTCGATGCGTGCATCGAGCGAGGTGTACTGTTTGTTCGAGTAGAGCGCGCCGAGCAGTTGATGCCCGGTGAGCCCAAGGAAGCCTGTGCGCGCGCGGCCCTCGCCGGTGAAGATCGCCCCGTTGAGATTGTCGAAGCCGTCGGTGCTCGCCTTCCCAGTGGCCGAGGTCACGGCGAAATTCAGCAGCGCCTCGTTGGGGTCGGCGGTCGGCAGGATGATCGCGCCGGCCGCCAAGGTCGAATAGGGCATCACGAGGAGAGTCGGATTGAGGTTCAAAGCCAGGTTGAGAAACTGCGTGTCGCCCTTGCCGTGGGCAAACTCGTTCTGATCGCCGAGTGAGGCGGTTTGCAGCTTCCCAACGAGCACGCCGAAATAGTGCGAGAGAAACTGGGCAAACAGCAGCTGCGGGAGTGCAACGTTGGTGTCGGTCGGGATCGGGAACAGTTGATTGTCATTCACCGGACTGAGGGCTCCGGTCTTGCCGTTGACCGAGTCGGACCAATTGCCCTCGAGTTCAACGCTGAGAAATCCTCCCGGCCACAATCCGAGCTTCTGCGTGTCGAGATGGCCGTTGAGATCGCCGCGGCCACCATACTCCCAGCTCCCGTTCTTTCCGCCGTCGACGACGCCTTGTTCGACCTGTGTCAGGCTGGCGTCGAAGGTCAGACCTTTGGCCGCCAGATCATTCCGCGCGCCGCCCCAATCGCCGGTTATCGTGGACCGGGAGAAGAAATCACCCGAGTACGAGGGAGTGGCGCCCACGTCGGCTGCGCGCGCTTGTGTGCCTAGCGACACCGCAAGTAACACCACGCCCGCAACGATTGCTAACCCCTTCATCGCAATCACCTCACATCCACAAGAGTTTTTCGGCCACGTCCCCCGAACCGTCTGGGCCAAGTTGGCGGCTTCCCTACCATCTCTCGGCGGTGCTTGGGAAGAGCATATGGCCGCCTTGACGGCAGCAGGCACTTTCGCGATGTTCCAGCGGCGGGAGGGACCTTACACTATGATACGTGCACGCTACGCGGTTGCCATCGCGATGCTGATGGCGGCCTCGATGATCGGCTGTTCGATCTCCACCAGCTCCGGGAGCATCTCCACGTCGATCAGCAGCCCATTTCAATCGAGTTCAGCGAGCAGTCCGGGCAAAGCAGCGTACCAAAACGAAGTGGCCGATTACACGCATGCCTATGTGATCTCGGGTGGGCAGTTCGACACCTTCGTCAAGGGACTCGCCAACGTCGCCGAACGAAACGGGATCAGCAATTGGGAGGCGGAGGACGTGACCTACGTCGGCATCGGCCAGGGACTCGCGAAAGCGAAGTTCACGCAAGCCCAGGTGGACGTCTTCGCCAAGAACGCATCGGGCGGCGACGAGCGAAAAGCGAAATTGGTCCAGCAGGGTTACGACTCCGCGCAGTAGTCGGCGAGCGACATGCCCGCAGCCATTCGCTCAGCGAGTCGCAGCGGTGTGGTGCTGCTTTTCCTGTGCGTCTCGGCGTGGGCCGCTGAGCCGCGCGAAATCGAGTACCTCACGATCGAGGCCAACGAGGGTGGATCGAGCGGCGGTCACGCCGCAATTCGTCTCGACGACGTTGTCTACGACTTCCAATATCACTCGCCGGGAGTGCTGAGGCTGCAGCGTGCTGGCGTTGCCGACTTCCTGCTCGCCTACAACATTCTGCAGAACCGCGGCATAACCGTCAGTCGCATCACCGTATCGGACGACACGTTCACGGCGGTGCGAAGCTGGTTCAACCGGCGCTTCCTGACCGAAGAACTCGAGTTCGATACGCTCAACGATGCCGTCGCCGACCGAGCGCTGGTCGAGTTGCTGCTGGGCCGCGGCGACTCAGCCGGCCTCGAATTGCGTGGCACCGGCTACTTCTTCGCCGACGGTGCCGCTATCGAATCACCCACCGAGTCGGCCGCGCTGGTCGCGTTGCGGGAACGAGTCCAGCAAGCCAACGGAGCTGATTTCCTGGCGCGGCGCCGCGCAGCGCTACACGCGGCGCTAACGCATCTGACGCTGGAGGCGGGCGGGTCGTTCTCGCGCCAGTATCGCGACCTCATGACCGAGTGCTTGGCGCTGACGGCATTGCAGCAGGCGTTGCCGCTGCAAGCCGACAGTTTTCGCGCCCCGACGAACGACGTCTTTCAGTTGGACGACGACGAGCGCGTGGCGTTGAATCGATTCGCGCGGCAACTCGAAGATGAGTTGCTGGCTCTGCTGCATTCGCCGCGACCGGACTGGGGTTTTCCGTTGCTGGTCGGTATGGCTCGATTGATCGCGCTGCGTCAGTCGATCGACAGCGGCCGCCTGGTTTTCCTAGACGGATTTGCGGCCGACGCCGCGGTCGTTCCGGCTCGTACCTTGCGTGGGCGCCCGGCGATGTTTGGCGACCTGCTCGAGGAAGCCGGCGATGAACTGGGTGCCTCACGTGCAGCGCTGCGACGCGACGACACACTCGGGGAAGCCGAATTCACGCGCATCGAGTCGGCGAGCACTCGGGTCGACGAGCTATGGCAGGTGGCGGTCGGCCACCGTGATGTCCGAGTGCAGGTGGGCCCGCTGATGCCGGCGCGGCCGGCGCGGCGCACCGACGTGGTCATGCTGGCGAGACGATCTGAGGAGTTGGAGCGGGCGCTCGTCGCCATGCGGCAACACGAGCGCGACGTGCGGCAGCGGCTCGAACAACGCTACGCTTACAATCTGGTCGGGCACAATTGTGTCTCCGAGATCTTCCGCAGCCTCAACGCCGCGCTTGCTGAGGCGGCCGGCGAGGCGACTCCTGTCAGCGATGCCGCCGCGAGGCTGGCGAGCGAGCAGACCGCCTCGCGTTCACAACTGGGCGGCTTCATCGAGCCAGGGGCGGCGCTGACGTTCATTCCGTTCGTCTCGGGCCAGGCCGTGCGCCATGAATACCGGGTCACCGCGACCGAACATCTTTCATCGTATCGCCACCGCCGCATGGCATTCATGTACAAGTGCGAGAACCCGGTGTTGGTGTTTCTGCGCGAATCGAACGTCTTCACGTCGACCGTGTACGCACGCAACCCGCACGACTCCTTCTTCGTTTTCTTCACCGACGCAATCGCCGCGCGTCCGTTATTCGGCGGCCTCAATCTCGCCGCGGGTTTGGGCGCCAGCGTGATCGGTTTGGCGGCGGTCCCCTTCGACGACGGGGAAATGTTGCGTTCCGGAGTCACCGGCGTACTTTTCAGCCTTCCGGAGCTGGCGTTCATCAACTTGCGCAAAGGTACCTTCGACTACGTGGAGCGCCGGTATCGGCCGGTGTCACTTGCGGCGACACCGGCCGGCTAGCCGTGGCAAGGTGTCGGGTCACCAGCCGATTGAGATGCCGAAGGTGAGGAACAGATTGTTGCGCTCGGCGTCGGGCGCGGGCTGATTGTTGTACTCGTCGCGCAGCGAAAACTTGGCGCTGACCGGATCGATCAACGGTACCGTCAACCCGATCTCGGTGCGCAGCAAGTAGTCGGTGGTGAAGTTGTCGACCGCGGGCAGATAGTCCAATCGCCAATCGAGGTGAGCGCTGTACGGCAGATAGTAGCCGGCCAACGCTCCGAAGGCGACGGCGTAGTAGTCGCGATCCGATCCGCCGAAGTACTTCTCGTAGACCCAGCTTGGACCCACCTCCCCCTGCAGGAAGTTGCGTCGCGTCTCATCGAGCTTCTGCTCCCAGAAGACGTAGCCCAGACCGAGTTTCGGGACGCCGCGAATGCTCAACCGTTGGATGCCGTCGTAGGTCGTGTCGCCGGATGCGAAGCCGTACACGCGCGGCGTGAAGTTGTAGTCTCCGCGGATGAGTCCCAACAGCTCGTCCTGCGTCGTGCTTTTGGGCTCGCCTTGCTTCTTCTCAGTTCCGTAGCGGTAGCTGGCGCCGAGTGTGAGCTTCGTCGGGTCTCTTGTGCGGACCGTGCCGAACTTGAGCAGGAAGCCGGTCGTATCGGTCGTGCTCTGTTGCACGTTGAAGCCCAGATCGAGGTTGCCGTCCCAGTAGCGCCACGCGCTGCGTATGCGATCGTTCAACGAGGGACCGCCCGCGCCGTGGGGTGCGCCGGACTGAATCGTCGCGACGTCGATCGCGGCCGTGCCGGCGGTCAACTTGCCATCTCGCAATCCTTGCAGCGGCGCGATCACTTCTTTGTCCTCGCCGTAGAGAATCCGGAACGGTCCATCGGTCGTGAGGTTCTGGATGTCCTCCCATTTGATCGCCAGTGCCCCCTTTCCGTACACCGGCTCGAAGGCGATGCCGGCGCCGCTCAACGCCGTCACCGTCCCGTGCAGAACCGTTCCCTTCGACTGCACTTCGTCGGCCGCCGCGCTGAGCGTGCCGCCCAGCAGAACCACGAGCGCGAGCACCATCCGCGCGGCCGCCGTATCACACCGAAATGGATTCATCAGTCCCCCCTTTTCCTGTTGCGGCGGCCGGGCTGCCAACCCAAGCGGTGCCGCTACGGCTGTAGCAGCGTGCGTTTCCAGCCGTGACGATTGCGCGTGAAGAGTTCGCGCTGATGCAGACGGTGTTCGCCGCGCGTCCAAAATTCGATCGTGTCGGGCACGATGCGGAAGCCGATCCACCCCCGTGGGCGAGGAATCGCCTGGCCGAGATATTTGCGGCGCAGGTGTTTCCACAGCGCCAGCAAGGTCGCGTGGCTCGCCAACGGCGCGCTCTGTCGCGACGCGATCGCGGCGAGTTGACTCTCGCGCGGGCGCGTCGCCCAATAGGCATCGGCATCGGCCGCGGCGACGTGCTCGACCCGACCGTCGATGCGCACCTGCTTCGAGGTGGCGTCCCAATAGAACACGGCGGACGCAAACGGGTTGGTGCGTAGCTCGCGGCCCTTGCGGCTTCGGCCGTTGGTATAGAAGACGAACCCGCGCGCGTCGGCGGCCTTGAGCAGCACGTACCGCACCGCCGGTCTGCCCTTGGCGCTTGTCGTCGCCAACGCCATCGCCTCGGGTAGCGGCACGTTCGCCCGTTGCGCTTCCGCGAACCAGTGGTGGAACTGAGCCAATGGATTCGTCACCCGCGGCATCAACTTGCCCCCATCACGAGCGATCCGGCTCTTACTGTGCGGCGGCGACGGCAGCAAGGGCACCGCGCGCGCGCCGGCGCACGGTCGCGGCAGCTTCGAACAGCAGCGGCTCGGTCTCCTCCCAGCCGATGCAGGCGTCGGTGATCGATACGCCGTAGGCCAGCGGGACCCCTTCGCGCCAGGTTTGCTTGCCCGGATTCAGGTTGCTTTCGATCAACAATCCCATGATGCGCGTATCGCCGGCGCCCACTTGCGCCAGCACCGCGCGGCAGACGCTCGGCTGCAACGTGTGGTTCTTGCGCGAGTTGTCATGCGAGCAGTCGACCATGATCGGCCGCACGATGCCTTCCTCGTGCACGAACGTGGCGGCACGGTCGATGTCCGCCGGCGCGTAATTGCTCTTTCCGCTGCCGCCGCGCAGGACGATGTGGCGATCGGGGTTGCCGGTGGTCTTGATGATCGAGGTGACGCCGTCGGGGTTGATGCCGAGGAATGCGTGCGGGCTGCGCGCGGAAATCATCGCGTTGAGCGCGACCTCCAACCCGCCGTCGGTGCCGTTCTTGAATCCGACCGGCATCGACAAACCGCTCGCCAACTCGCGATGTGTCTGGCTCTCGGTCGTGCGCGCGCCGATCGCCGCCCAACTGAGCAGGTCGGCGATATACTGTGGGGTCACCGGATCGAGCGCTTCATAGCCGCACGGCAACCCCAACGTGTTGATGCGCAGGAGAATCTCGCGCGCGAGCGCGACGCCGGCGGCCACGTCGCACGAGCCGTCGAGGTGGGGGTCGTTGATCAACCCTTTCCAGCCGATGGTCGTGCGCGGTTTCTCGAAGTACGTGCGCATCACCACCACCAACTCGTCGCGCGTCGCCTCGGCCACACACGCTAAGCGTTCGGCGTACTCGAACGCCGCAGCGGGATCGTGGATCGAACATGGCCCGACCACGACCAGCAGCCGCCGCAGATCGCGCCCGTGAATGATGTCGCGAATCGCTTGGCGCGCGCCACGGACCACGTCGGTGACGCGCGCGGTCCGCGGCAGCTTCGACTTGACCACCGCCGGCGACGTCAAGGGCGTCACGTCGATCAGGTTGATGTTTTCAATTGCGTCGCTCATCTCATGCCGCCTTTCTTTCCGCCAAAAAAACAAAGCCCCGAGATCACTCTCAGGGCTTCGGGTTGTGCGAACGTGGTTACGGTACTATTCGTTCACGGAGTTCCCCGTCGCCCTGGCTGCCACCAGGGGAAGGTAAAGTACCCGAACGAATACGCGCCCGAAGGAATCATTGCGGGACGAGTTCTAACCCGCAACGCGCTGGCGGTCAAACGCTCGCTTGACAACTTTCCGAACGGTTGCGATACGAACGCGGGTCGCTGGACTCGCACTGAGCCAGCAGGCCAGGATCGATGCCGAGCAAGTACGTCTACATCGACGGCGTGGCCGTCAACTACTTTCACAGCGGTCGCAGCACGTTCCCCAACGTTGCCCCCGATTTCAGCCGCGGCCACACGCTCCTGTTCATCCACGGCGCCGGATCGAACGCCAATACCTGGCATCGCCAACTGGTGCACTTCGGCGAATGGCACAGCCCGATCGCCTTCGACTTCCCCGGCCACGGCCGCTCGGGCGGCACCGAGGGGCTGCGGAGGATCGAGGAATATCGCGATTTCGCCAAGGCCTTCGCCGACGCGCTGGCGCTGCGCCCGGCAGTGTTGATCGGCCGATCTATGGGGGGGGCGATCGCCATGGAATACGCCATCGCTCACCCCAGCCAAGTCAGAGCGTTGGTCCTGGTGGCCACCGCCGCCAAGTTCGATCTGCCCGTCGAGCGCATCGAGACGTGGCGCAACGTCATGCGCGGTCGCGCCCAGCAGCCGTTCACCACCGACAACTTCTCGCCCAAGACCGACTTCGCGATCATGCGCGAAGGGTGGATGGAGCAAGTGAAGACCGATCCGCGCGTGCGCTACTTCGACTTCCTCGCCTGTAACGCGTGCGATCTCACCGACAGGCTGGCCGAGATCCGCGTGCCGACACTGATCATCGCCGGCCGTGACGACGGCATCACGCCGGTGGCGAAGTCCGAAGCGTTGCAGCGCGGCATCTCCGGTTCGCAGCTCGTTGTCCTTGAAGATGCCGGCCACACTGTGCCGAGCGAAAAGCCGGCCGAGTTCAACAAGGCCGTCGATACGTTCCTGGCGAGGTTGTCGTGAGCGGCTTCGATCGCAAAGCGGTGATCGCCGGCGTGCACGAGCACCCGACGCGATGGGCGCCGGACAAGACCCCGTTCCAGATCCACGCCGAGAGCGCGCGCGGCGCGCTCGCTGATTGCGGGCTGACCATCAAGGACGTGGACGGCTTCTTTACCTCGGGCGTCGGACCGATCGGCGTGATGGCGGTGTGCGAGCACCTCAACCTCAACCCGCGCTTTCTCGATTCGACCTCGATCGGCGGTTCGTCGTTCGTGGCGCACGTCAGCCATGCTGCGGCGGCGATCGCCGCCGGGCTGTGCGAGGTCGCCTTGATTACCTACGGCAGCACCGCGTCGTCGGAGCGCTTTGCGGTCGGAACCGGTGGCGGCTTTGCCGGCGATCCGCCGGATCACTTCGAAAGCTCGTATGGTCCCACGGTTGTCGGCTCGTACGCGTTGTGCGCCCAGCGACACATGCACGAGTTCGGCACGACCTCGGAGCAACTGGCCGAGATCGCGGTCACCATCCGCCGCCACGCGTCCCTCAATCCGGTCGCGAAGTTTCGCGATCCGATCACGGTCGAAGACGTCTTGGCGTCGCGCGTCGTGTCGTCGCCGCTCCATCTGCTGGACTGCTGCATCATCAGCGACGGCGGCGGCGCGCTGGTGGTGACCAACGCGGCGCGGGCGCGCGATCTCAAGAAGAAGCCGGTGCAGATTCTCGGCGCGTCGGAAGCCGTCTGTCACACGGCGGCGGGCGTGCGTGATCTCACCGACATGGCCGCCAAGCAATCCGGGCCGCGCGCGATGGCGATGGCCGGCGTCACGCACGCCGACATCGACATGTGCATGATCTACGACTCCTTCACCATCACGGTGTTGGAGACGCTCGAGAACTTGGGCTTCTGCCAGAAAGGCGAGGGGGGCGCGTTCGTGCAAAACGGCCGCATCGGTCTCGGCGGCGGGTTGCCGATCAACACCGACGGCGGCGGCCTGTCGTCAAATCATCCGGGCATGCGCGGGATGTTCTTGGTGATCGAGGCGACCAAGCAGTTGCGCGGTGAGTGCGGCGAGCGCCAGGTGAAGAACTGCGCGATCGCGCTCTGCCACGGTACCGGCGGCATGCTCGGCTTGCGCCACTCGGGCGCGACGTTGATTCTGGGAAGAGACTGAAATCGGATGGAACCACGGATGAACGCCGATCAACACGGATTCGGAGAGGCAAGGGTAAAGATTTCGAGTCGGGATCGGTGTCCATCTCTGTTCATCGGTGGTCTCAACATCGAGGACTGACGATGGCGGACAAGAAGTACGCGAAGCCGCTGCCGCGCATCGACGAAGAGTCGAAAGGCTTCTGGGATGCCTGCCAGCGTTACGAACTGGCGCTGCAGCGGTGCCGCGACTGCAACCGTTTTCGCTACTACCCGCGCGCGCTCTGTCCGCATTGCCTCTCCGACCGCACGGAATGGGTACTTTCGTCAGGGCGGGGTACGGTGTACACCTTCACCGTGACGCATCAGAATCAAGCGCCGGGTTTTCGCGATTCGTTGCCGTACGTGATGGCGTACGTCGAACTCGACGAAGGCGTGCGCATGCTGACCAATATCGTCGACTGCGACCCGACCCAGGTGAAGATCGGCATGCCCGTGCAAGTCGTCTTTGAAGACGCCACGCCCGAGGTCAGCATCCCAAAATTCAAACCCCTCTGATTCCAAAAACTGCCTACTGCCGACAGCCTACTGCTTACTGTCCCATGATTCTCGATCTGCACACGCATTCTGAAGCCTCCGAGGACAGCCGCGCGCCGGTCGAAACCTATCTCAAGTGGCTGCAGCGCAAGCGCGCCGAGGTGCCGATCGACGGCCTCGTGCTCACCGAGCATCGGCAATGGGATGCCCACGCCGACTATCGCGCGCTCGAAGACCGCTACGGCCTTCTGATCCTGCGCGGCGCCGAGGTCGAGACCGACTACGGGCACGTGCTGGTGTACGGCGTCAACGCCGACATCACGCGGCGGTTCGATTTCACCAACGTTCGCCTCGACGCGCGCGAGTTGATTCCGGCGGTGACCGACATGGGCGGCGTGGCCGCGCCGTGTCATCCTGGCCGGCCGACCGTCGGTTTGTGCGAGCACTATGTCAACAAGGGTCCGCTTGAAGGTGTGGTCGCCGTCGAAGCGCTCAACGGCGGCAGCCGGCGCGGCGAGAACGAGCGCGTCCAAGAGTTGATCGAGCGGTACGGCTACAAGTCGTTCGGCGGCAGCGACTCGCATCTCGTCAGCTTCATCGGCATCTGCGCCACCGAGTTCGACCGCGACATCCGCTCGATCGACGACCTGGTCAACGAACTACGCGACGGCACGTATCGTCCCGTCGACTTCCGCGCGAACCTCGCGAGGCAGGCTTCGTAGTGACTCGTGACTGGCAGGAACTCTACTCGCGTGGAATCATCACCTCACCCCGGCCCTCTCCTGGCAGGCCTGGCAGGAGAGGGAGAGAAAGCGGGCCAGAGTGAGGGGATCGGTACTAGATTCAAATTGACGGCCGCGACCACAAACGAGTCACCAGTCACGATTCACTAGTCACCAATCCACCATGCCCCTCTCATTCGACAAGAACATCATCGGCAGCGAGTTCGACCACTCGGTGTTTCCGCCCGTCACCGGGGCGCAGATTCGCGAGTATGCGCACGCGGCGGGGGAGAGCAATCCGCGCTACACGACGACCAACGACACGGAGTTGGTGGCGCCGCCGACCTTCGTGGTGTCGCTGCGCGGCAAGCACTTCATGCCGTCGAATATGCCCAACCTCGGGCGCAACGGATTCGATGCCGGCAAGGACATCGACTTCGGCGTGCCGGTGCGGGTGGGTGACGTGTTGACCGCGTCGAGCACGGTGCACGACATTTACGAAAAGACCGGGCGCAGCGGCAGCATGAACTTCATCGTCTTGCGCACGGTGGTCACCAACCAGCGCGGCTCGCTGGTGGCAACGATCGATCAGAAGATGATGTTCCGATGAGCGCGACGCATTTCGAGCGGGTGGAAGTCGGCGATGAGATCCCCGGGTTCTCGCTCAGCCTGAGCGGTCCCGAGGTGAAGCGCTACGCGCTGGCGGCCAACATGCCGGGCCGGCGGTTCTTCAGCGACGAGGAAGCCAAGCAGGAGGGACTGCCGGGACAGATCGTGCCGGGCAATCTCAGCATGGCGTTGTTCTCGCGCATGATCACCGACTGGAATCCCGCTGCGTCGCTGGTGCGTTTGAGCGCGACGTTCCGCGGCATCGTCTATCCCAACCGTGCCCTGTCGGTGCACGGCGTGATCACCGAGAAGCACTCGAGCGATCACGGCAACTTCATCGAGTGCGACCTGATTCTGCAAAGCGCGGAAGGTGACCGCTGGGTCACGGGCACGGCGACGGTGCGGTTGCCGGCGTAGGTCGAGTCATCATAGTCGGCTGGACCTCGCCCGGCATTGGGATACTTGCGCGCCAGCGCTTTCAACTGATCCACTGCGCCGGAAAGGTCGCAAGGGTGCGCTCAACAGATTTCTAGGCACGACCACCGCCCGGGAGCTCACCTTCCAGCTCGTTGTCGGGTTCAAAATCGGGCGGAAGCGTGAATCCGATACCCGCACGTTGCAGGTGTTCCGATCGCCAATCGCCGATGTCGCCCACCTTCGGAAGCGAACACTCGGTCCTACGGTTTGATTGAACCACACTGCAGCGTGCCAGTACCCCCCATACACCAGCCGTGGCCGGACTATCGGCGAGCGCACACGGAGAGAGCAAAAGAACCACAAGCACGACTTGCGCAAGTCTCATGGCACGACCGCCGAACGCTTTGGCGATGAGCCGGGCGTTCGGCTCGCTGGCGCCACGTTGCCGCCGTTCCGCGATTGACATAGCCTGCATCGGTGCGCTTCATTGAAACCCCGATCTTTACGGAGGACGTATCGAACGAGCTGTCCTTGGATGAATATCGTGATGCTCCGCCCCGAGCAGGGCGCGGTCATCCAGGGCTCTGGCGGTCTTCGGAAGATCAGGTGGCGCCGCGCCGGTATGGGCAAGCGCGGTGGGCTCCGAGCGATCTATTACTGGGAACCGAAGTCGGAGACATTCTACATGCTGACGGTCTACCGGAAGAGCAAGCGGGAGGACCTGTCACAGGGGCAGCTGCGCGTCTTGCGACGCCTCGTCGCGGAGGAGTTCAAATGAAGCAGAAGGATTTCGATCGGCTCGTGACCAGCATCAAGCAGGCGGGTGCGATCCGCAGGGGACGCCTCAAGCCCAGCCGCGTTACCGAGTTTCACCCCGCTGACGTGCGTGCGATTCGCACGAAGCTTGACAAGTCCCAAGCCGAGTTCGCGCTCATGATCGGCGTCAGCGTCGCGACGCTGCAGAGCTGGGAGCAGGGACGCCGGCAGCCCGACGGACCGGCGCGCGCGCTTCTGCGTGTTGCGGCGAAGAGCCCGAAGGCCGTCGTGGAAGCACTCGCGTCGTAGGGCGCGCCGAACAAGCGCGTCGAGCCGGCCGGCATGAGTCTCCGTTGCTACTCGCACACGTCGGTGGGCCGTCGGCTCACGCGCAAGGCGTTCGTTTCGCGTCGGTCTCGATTGCCTTGTTAGGGGCGCCGCTCGCCGAAGCTCTCGCCACCCCCGCCTTGACCGGTGATCACGCACTCGGTTGGGTGGATGCTCAGGTACTCCCGGACCTCCAACTGCATGCGGTCGATTTCCTCTATGAAGCCAGAGACGGCGGCATGGTAGTTGGCCGGGTTCGTCTCAACGTTGCGGAGGTGTCCGACCTGCTCTTGCAGGCGGGCGATCCGCTGCAGGGTGACGGTCAGTTCCTGGTCGTTGGCAATCATGCTGCCTCCGGAACAATCTCGACTATTCCTCTTAACCACCGTCGTGCCGGATTTGCCAGTGCTCGGCGGTCGCTTGTTCGCCGCCGAGCGCAGCCAATCGTCGCAGCCAAAACACGCTCGCGCCGAAATGGGCCTGAGCAGCCGCATGATCGAACAGGAGTCTCGCCTCGCCCGCGATCTGACCAACATCGAACGTATCGTCCATGAGCAGGAACAGATCCACGTCGTTCGGGTCGGGCTTTGCGGTGACGAATGATCCAAAAACAATGAAGCGGGCGAGATGACCGGTCGTTGCGGCCAGCGCGTAGGTGCGCGCCAGCCGTTGCGCGATAGTCACGCGTTGCACGGAACCGACACCGAAGCGACCCAGGGTTTCGTGAAGTGTCGCGCGGTGAACGCCCGGAGGAAGATCACCGCCGGCTTGGAAAGCGGGGAGCAACGCAGATCCTTGTCAGCACGAAGTCGGCGTAGACCCGCTACTCCTCCGTGAAATAGTCGCAATCGATGCGTTTGGTCTCATACGACGCCACTGGTGAGACCCCCACGTTCCAGTCGATCATCAGGTTGGCCAGCTGCTGGCCATCGATCAGCACCACCTTGGGATCGATCGTCGCAACGTACTGGGCCGCCTCGGACGAGAACGTCCCCGTTGTGATGAAGATCCCCTTCTTTGCCCGCTTACCATGCAGCGCGCCGACGAACTTCTGGATTTCAGGCCGGCCGACCGTTCCGTCCCACTTCTTCGCTTGGAGGTAGATTACGTCCAGTCCGAGCCGATCCTCATTGATGATGCCGTCGATGCCTTCATCTCCAGCCCGCCCGATCGCCTCGCCTGCCTCCTTGCGAGAGCCGCCGTAACCCATTCGAAGAAGAAGCTCGACGACGAGCCGTTCGAAGAATTGCGGGGAACAAGCTTTCACGCGGCCAAGCAGGTCCGCTGCCATGTCACTGCGTAGGCGCTGGTAGGCACTTTCGAGCGTCTCCTCGGGCGTCTCGCCTTCGACGTCGGCGCTGCTTTGCTCCCCTGCTTCTCGTCGCTCCTTCGTTGCGGAGCGGAACTCGACGAACTCAGGAAATCGCTCAAGGTACTTTACAGTGACGCGCTCGGGTGGATCACGAAGCACGTCGCGGCCGCGTTCCGAGATTCGAAAGTGCCCACGCCGTGGCGAATCGAGAAGGCCGGCACGCTGAAGGTAGACCTTCGCCCAAGCCGCCCGATTGTCGAAAACCGCTTGGCGCCCGCTCGGAAGCAAGGCAGTCCTGTCCTCAGCGGTAAGGTGAAACTCCGCGGCGAGGGCTTCCCGCGCCTCCATCATTGCATGCTCACTGCCGTCGGATGCGAACCGTAGGAATGGAAGCATCAGAGTTTGGAAGTCGGGAACGGCCACAGTCGTCGTCTTTCGCGTCGC
>DATKMK010000098.1:0-132036 GCA_035541895.1 Binatia bacterium
TGAACAGAGCAATGGCCGCGACGAGGCCGAAGAAAGCGTGGGCGAACGCCCCGTGCACGATCGCCAGCGTCTCCTGGGCCAGGACAACGCGCAAACCACCCAGGATACCCTGGACGGCGACGGCGATCAGCGCTGCCACCCCCAATCCGCGAAGCCAATGCCGAGGCTCGAACGCCCACAGAAGAACGGCGAGGGTCAATGTCAAGGAGCCAACCAGGGAAGCGATGAGTCGGTGCACGTGCTCATAGAAGATTCCCCCGACCATCTTCGACCACGGGTAGAGAAACATGTTGTAGCCGAAAGTGGTCGGCCAGTCGGGCACGGCGAGCGCCGAGCCGGTGTTGGTGACCAAGCCGCCGATGAAGATCAGCAGCACGGTCGCGGCGGCGGTCAGCACCGCCAGGCGATGCGCCCAGCGGTTACCTGAGTCAGCGCGAAAGGCCATGGAAACGGCGCGACACCCGTTCAGTGGGCGCGCGCCACCGCTCCTTCCAGCCGCCGCGTTTGCGGCAACCAATCCTCTTTCACCTCCGGCGAGCTGTACTCGTAGGGCCCGCGGTAGACCGTCGGCAGGTCGCCGAAGTTGCCGTGCGGCGGCGGCGACGGCGCCGTCCATTCGAGCGTATTCGCGTCCCACGGGTTCTCACTCGCCTTCTTGCCGGCGAACATGCTCCAGAAGAAATTGATGGCGAACGGGATCTGCGCCAACCCCAAGCAGATGGCGCTGATGGTAATGAACACGTTGATCGGCTGCAGCGGATGCAGGAAGTCGTATTGCATCGGGTTGTAGATGCGGCGCATGTGGCCGCCGACGCCGAGGATGTGCATCGGGAAGAAGGTGCAGTTGAAGGCGATGAGCGTCGGCCAGAAATGGATCTTGCCGAGGGTGTCGTTCATCATGCGGCCGAACATCTTCGGGAACCAGTAGTAGATGGCCGCGAAGATCCCGAAAATGCTGCCGCCGAAGACGACGTAGTGGATGTGCGCGACGATGAAGTAGGTGTCGTGGATGAAAATGTCGACCGGCGTCGCCGCCATGTAGATACCGCTGAGGCCGCCGATCACGAACATCGACACGAACGCCAACGCGTTGAGCATCGGCACGGTGAAGCGGATGTTGCCACCCCACAAGGTGCCCAGCCAGTTGAACGTCTTGATGGCCGACGGCACGGCGATGACCATCGTCGAGATCATGAAGCTGCTGCCGAGGGTCGGGTTCATCCCACTCTGGAACATGTGGTGCCCCCACACGATCCAGCTCAGGGCGGCGATGCTGATCATCGAGTACGCCATGGCGCGGTAACCGAAGATTGGCTTGCGCGCAAAGACTGACAGGATGTCGGAAGCAATGCCCATCGCCGGGAGGATCAGGATGTAGACTTCCGGATGCCCGAAGAACCAGAACAGGTGCTGCCACAGCAGCGGCTCACCACCACCGGACGGGAGGAAGAAGGTCGTGCCCGCCATGCGATCGAGCAGCAACAAGCCGAGCGCTGCACTCAACACCGGCAATGCCAGCAGGAGCAAGATCGCCACGATGAACAGCGCCCAGATGGTCAGGGGCAGGCGGAACAAGGTCATGCCGGGAGCGCGCATGTTGATGATCGTCGTGATGTAGTTGATCGATCCCATCAGCGACGACACGCCAAGCACCAGGATGCTGATGCACCAAAGGTTCTGCCCCCATTCCACCCCGCTGTACACCGGCACCGAGGAGAGCGGCGCGTACGACGTCCAACCTGCCGCCGCGTGGCCGCCGGGCACGAAGAAGCCGGCGAGCATGATCACGCCGGCGGCTGCGCCCACCCAGAAGGACAGCATGTTGAGCACCGGGAACGCCATGTCGCGCGCACCGATCATCAGTGGAATGAGGAAGTTGCCGAAGCAGCCGACCAGGATCGGCATCACCACAAAGAACACCATGATGGTGGCGTGCATGGTGAAGAGCGAGTTGTAGAAGGCGGGGTTCATGTGCCCTTCCGACATGTACGGCTCGGGGATCCACTGCGTGAACGGCACCACCTCCTCCGGCCATGCCAGCTCCCAGCGGACCATCAGCGCCAACAAGCCGCCGATGATCATCATGAACAACCCCAGGAACAGGAACTGCCGCCCGATCATCTTGTGATCGGTCGAGAAGACGTAGTGTCGGATGAAACTGACTTCCTCGTGATGCGCGTGCGCGGCATGTGCCGCCGGTGCAACCGCTGCAGTTTCACTCATGAGTGTTACCCTCTCTTGGTGTCAGTCGACGGTCCGTTCGCCGTGGTCGCCGGCCAGCGTTCCTTGAGCCAGGCGTCGTAGCCGGCGGCGTCGTGAACGGTGAGTTGCCCCTTCATGCCCGAGTGCCCGAAGCCGCACAGCTCGGCGCACGGAATCTCGTAGGTGCCCGGCTTGGTGGCTTCGAACCACACCACGATCTCCCGGCCCGGCAGCGCGTCTTGCTTCAAGCGCAGATTCGGGAGGAAGAAACTGTGGATGACATCCTTCGAATGCAGCAGGACCCGCACGACTTTGTTGACCGGCACGTGCAGGTCGTTGTCCACTTGGTAGTCGTCCGGCGTTCCGAACTTGCCGTCGGGGCCGGGGTACACGATCTCCCAGTTGAACTGCTTGCCGGTCACTTGCACGAGGACATCAGCGGGCGGCGCGTTCTTCTTGATCGCGTCCCACTGGCCCTTGCTCAGGAAGGCAAGCAGCACGAGGATCAGGGCCGGCACGATCGTCCAGATGATCTCCAGCGTGCTGTTGCCGTGCGTGTACGTCGCACGACGCCCGTCGCCACGGGAGCGGTAGAGGACGAGGAAGGTGAGGAGCAGGACATTCACCAGGACAAAGGTGAACGTCGTGATGTAGTAGATCAGGTAGAACAGCCGATCGATGTTCGGCCCGAACGTCGACACGTCTTCGGGAAGCCAACTCAACATCGGTGCAACCTCGTCCTTCTGGCACCGCTCCGGCCACAGGGTCGAGCACCCCGCGGGTCGTTCAGCCGGCGGCGCGTCGCTGTGGCTTACTTTACCGCCAGCTCGAAGTTTACCTTGGCCTCACCACCCGCCGGCACAGTCACCTTCTGCGTCTTCTCCCCCAGCTTGCCGTGCCACACCTTGACCTCGTAGTCACCGGGTGGGACGTCCGTCAGCTTGAAGTTGCCGTCGGCATCGGTCTTCACAAAGTAGGGATTGTCTTCCGACACGAACCAACCCTGCATCCAGCCGTGCGCATCGCAGGTCACCTTGATGACCTCCGCTTCAGAGAACTTCTCCTCGATGGTCTTTTTGAACTTGGGCTGGGCACGGTTGATCGGCGGATTCTTGGTGCTGTACGTATGGATGTTGTGCAGGATCCCGTCGTCGTTGTTGATCTTGACGGTGCTGCCGGCGGGGAAGAGCAAGACGTGCGGCACATACTTGCACCCCTGCTGATCCAACGTCGCCTCCATTGGCCCGAAGGGCTTGCCCTTGGTGATGGTGACGATCGATACCACGGCGTTCTCCAAACCACCGCCGCTGCTCACAATCAGCTCTTCGTCTTTCAGCTCGTGCTGGCCGCACACTTCCTTGTCTTTCGTCACTTCAAGCGTCTTCGGCGGCGGTACTGTTCCCTGCACCTTCACCTGCCCGGAAATCGAGCCACCGTTGGCGACCGGTCCGCCATCGTAGGCGTACGCCGCTACGCCCCAACTCAGGGCGGCGGTGATTGTCAGCATGGTGCGAAACATCGTCCGATGCATAGTCCTCCTCCTCTCTGCAAACTTGCGCTGCAGGCGCTCGGGGGAGCGCCTGCAGCGCAAGCGGTTATCAATTTGACGCGGGTGCTGCAATGGCAACCGGGGCTGCAGCCATCTGCTGGTGCTTCGCCAGAATCTCCTTCACGTCGTTCAACACCATGAGGTAGTCGCGCAGCGCCTCAATCTGCTTGTCCCCGTCACCACCGAGGACGTCGTCGGGCCCACCGGTCGCTTTGCCGTCCGCTCCGATTTCGAAGAACGACGGCATCTTCGCACCCGGCTGTACCTTCTGCGGATCGCGCAGCCAGCGCACGATCCAGTCGGGATTGAGGCGGCTGTGCGCCAGAGCGAGATCGGGCGCCCACCCCTCGGGCGGGCCCTCCGGTTTCTTGTCGCCTTGTTGGTGGCACGAGAAGCAATTGAAATTATCGGGGCTCACGAGCTTCTGCGCCGCCTCGATGTACTCGATGGGAATCTGCGTTTCGTTGACGTGGACAAACGGCACCTGGATATTGTCCACAGCGCCGAAGTAGTGCACCAGGGTCGTCGCTTCGGTGTCGCTGAAGCTGAAGGTCGGCATGCGCACCTTGAGCCATGGGCGAATCGGCACCGGCTGCTTGAGGAAACCGAACAGCCAATCCGCCTGCACCTTGGCGCCTTCGCCGTTGAGGATTGGTGGTGCGAGTTGCGGCGCATCCTGGTATCGGACGCGGATGGCGCCGCCCTTGCCTTCAATGATGTGGCAGCCGACGCAGTTGTAGCGGGCCACCATGCGCCGCCCGGCCACCTCGCGTTGCCCACGGATGTCGGCGGCGGCGAGAAACTTGGCGGGGTACTTCGAGTCGGTGCGGCTCGCGAGGAACACCCGCAACGCTTTGATATCCTCATCGGCAAGGTCGAACTGCGGCATCGCCTGCTCGATGCGCTCGGTGGCGTACGTCCGTGGCGTCTTCAGCTTGTTGTACGTCCAGTCGTCCCAGGTCTCGGGAATGTCGGTGTGATTGCCGAAGAACAGCTCTTCGAGGGTCTTCGAGCCGAAGGTCGACAGCTCTGCACCGACGCGCGACTCAGCTTCCATGCCGGGAATGTCGTGGCACCCAAAGCAGCCGTACTTGCGCACCAGGGCCTTGCCGTGGGCGACAGTCTCCGGCTGACCGAGCCGTGCGACCAGGGCCGGGTCGGGGTGCTTCTCGCCGAGGGTGAGCAGGAACGATGCGGCAGCGCGCGCCTCGTCGTCACTCAGACGCAAGCTGGGCATACGCGACACTGGTGAGTAGTTGCGGGGACCTTTGAGCCAGTAGTAGATCCACCGCGCATCCGTTTTTTCCGCGATGTTACTGAGGTTCGGCGCGATGTCCTTGTTCTCACCGAGCAACGCGGGTGACTCGCCCGGCGCGAAGCCGTGGCACGCGCGGCACCCGATGTTATCGACGACCTCCTTCCCCTGCGCCACCAACTCCGGGTTGGTGGGGTCGATGCCCGTGGGTGCCGGCCGGCTTTCGAGCCACTGGTCGCCCTCCGCCTTGCTGGCCTCCAGCAGGTACGAAGCCACCGCCACCGCCTCATCTTGACTGAACATGAAGTTGGGCATGCGCGTCTTGGGGCGGTATTGGTGTGGGTTGGTCACCCAACGCACCAGCCACGCCGGATCCACCTTGGCCGAGATGCGCCGCAGGTACGGTCCGACGCGCGGGAGATCTTCATAGCCATCGACGAGATGACAATTCGGACAGCCGAGTTCTTCGAAGAGCAACTGGCCGCGCTCGATGGTGCCGGCACCGGCCAAGTGTTGGATATTGGCGTGGCACTTGATGCACGAAGCTTGCACCTTCACGCCACGCAACAACGGATGGTCCCAGTGGTGCACCTCGCCATGCGCCTGCTCCGGGCTATTCACTGCGGGACCCTGTCCGCGGTGACACGGCGTGCAGCCGAACTTCTCCGGCGGGTGCTTGCCGAAGATGAGCTCCCGCTGCGGATGGGTCTTGTACGGGTTCGGGGCGTCGTCGAAGCCGGGCTTGTCGATGCCGGCGTGGCACGATTCGCAGCGGTCGACGCGCGCCACCGGCTTGTCGAAGTTGTTGCGCTCGAAATCTTCGAGCACGACCTGGTGAATCTTTGGAATCTTGGGGAAGCGCAGCGGGCCGGCGGCCAGCGTCAGGTTCTCCAGCTTCTCGGTCAGCCGATCGTGCTCGCCATTGAGCTGTTTCAACTTGTCTTCGAGGCTCTTGACGGCCGAGCGCACCTCGACAAACTCCCTGTCGATCTTGTCGATCTGCGCCTTGGTGTCATCGAAGCCCTTCTGGATCTCGGCCTTGTCCTTGTCGAGCGCCTCGATCCGTGCACGCACGGCGTCGGTGGGTTTGTGCTCGAGCACCGCGCTGTCGTAGTCGTACCACGCTTCTTCGAGACGGCTCTTCACGATGCGCAGCTTGAGGTCGAGATCGTTGTGCTGCGTCGAGACGCGCTGGCGCTCGGCAGTCAGCGCCTCGATGCGCGCCGCCGTTTCCCCGGTGCGCAAACGCTCCCTCGCCGCCGCAAGGTCCTTCACCACCGCCTGGTACGCAGGATCTGCAGCCAGGCGCTCGTCCTCCTTCTTGATCTCCTGGCGCACCCGATCTTGCTCCCGTTCGGAGAACTCCGTCTGGTAGTACTTCCACGGCCGCCGCGAGATGTTGTCGTCCCACACCGACCAGATTGCTCCGGCCAGCAGCAAGCCCACCGCCAAGAGGAAGATGGCGCTGTAGGATCGCTTCTCGTCGTCTACGCTGAGACTCCGTCGTGCCACAATATCACCTCTACACCGACGCGCGGCGCTCCAGCAGGCGCCCCACCAGGAAAATCGCCGCGCCGATCATCATCAGTTTCAGCTCGGGCCCCATGCTATGCTCCTCGGTGAAGCCGATGAACAGCGCATAGCTGACGTACACCACCCCGAGCGCTTCGATGAGCTTGGCTGCGTAGAACATGTCGCACGGCGTGCTGCGCTGACGTTGGGGCTCCCGATCGCTTCAGGTGCGGGCCCGCCGCTCCATCAGATGTTGATCCACGGCGTGACCAGGATGTACTTGATGTTGAGCGCGTGCCGCATGACCATCTTGAGCAGCACCGCCAGCATGTTGAGAAAGAGGAACGAGGTCGTCATGAAGCGCGGCATCCCCCACTGCTGCATGAACAGCGCTCCCTTCAGGCGGCGAATCCAGGCATACATGGCGAGGGTGCCGACGATGAAGTACCCGACCACCACCGCCAGGCCGAACATCGACGACCAGAACGGATCGCGCAGCCCCACCAGATAGGGCAAGTCCACGTTGGTCATGGCTTCCACCTTGTGCAGATCCCACTTCTGCCACGGCCAGAACCAGTTCCAGCCGGGCCCGCGCAAGAAGGTGCCGATGACGATCAACGACACCCATAAGATGTGGAAGCCGAAAAGGTAGGTCAGAATCTCGAACTTGCGCTCCTCGAAGGTATAGTAGCCGTTGCCCTTCGGGTTGATGTCGATGTACGGGATCACCATCAGCCCCATGATGATGAACGTCGGCAGCACCACACCGGCGTGCCACGGGTCGAAGAAGACCAGCATCTCCTGCAAGCCGAGGAAGTACCATGGGGCCTTCGACGGATTCGGCGTGCGCGTCGGATTGGCGGGTTCTTCGAGCGGCGCATCGACCAGCAGCGACCAGACGATCAGCAGGACGATGAGGAGCAGGGCGCACAGGAACTCGGCGCGCACCAGGTGCGGCCAGGTATGGACCTTGTCGTCGCCGGGACCGGTCGCCTTCTTGATCGGCACCTCGACGCGTCGGTTGGCCGGCTGCGACAGCGGACGTACCGCTACGTTGCTTTGATTGGCCACGGTTCTACTCCTTGGCCCTCGGCTTCGCCGCCCAGTAGAGCAGTACGAGCAAGAGCACGAAGATCATGGGCAGCACGAGCACGCGCCCGCCCGGGATTACCATCGTGATTCCCAAGAGCACCAAGCTGGCAATCGTGTTGCGCAGTTCCGGGTTCACCGCCGCACCCTCCATCGCCATCACACCGGCGGGCCGGAGAAGCCGTCGCGCCGGATGCGCCAGAAATGCACCGCCATGAACAGGCTGGCAACCAGGGGAATGAAGATGCAGTGCAAAATGTAGAAGCGCAGCAGCGTGTGCGGGCCGATCTCGCCGCCGCCGAAGAGGAAGGCGCGCGCATCGTAGATCGGATTGACGCCCACGAACTCGTGGAACGGCCCCTCGTGCCCGAGCAGCGGTGTCGCGCGTCCCATGTTCGAACCGACCGTCACCGCCCAGATCGACAGCTGATCCCACGGCAGCAGGTAGCCGGTGAAACTCAGCAACAGGGTGAGCACCAACAGGATCACCCCCACCACCCAGTTGAACTCCCGCGGCGGCTTGTACGAGCCGGTGAGGAAGACGCGGAACATGTGCAACCACACCGCGATCACCATGCCGTGCGCCGCCCAGCGGTGCATGTTGCGCATGAGCATCCCGAACGGCATGTCGAACTCGAGATACTTCATGTCGGCGTAGGCGTACTCGGCCGTCGGGCGGTAGTAGAACATGAGATAGATGCCGGTGACCACGGTCACCAGGAACATCAGAAAGGTGATGCCACCCATGCACCAGGTGAAGCGCAGCCGGGTGGCGTGCTTGCGCACCTTGGAGGGATGCAGGTGCAGCCAGACGTTCCCCGACACCATGAGGATGCGGTTACGCGGCGTATCCTCGTACCCGTGCCGGAAGATGGACTGCCAAACCTGCGACTCCATGATCTGTCGCTTCACTTCATCGAACATCGCCATGGTGATGTCTCAAACTCCTTCGTCGTTTGCCGTCGTGGTGCAAGCCTCAG
This sequence comes from Binatia bacterium, assembly GCA_035541895.1. GTDB lineage: Bacteria > Desulfobacterota > Binatia > HRBIN30 > JACQVA1 > DATKMK01. The sequence continues at coordinate 8,588 of DATKMK010000098.1, forward strand.
ACGTGCAGGAATGCGCCGGGCTTGTCCCACGTGCCGTAGATGTACTTGACGCTGACATCCACGACGATCTGCCCGTCCTCGGCTTTGGTGATCCGCACGCGGTCCATCGGTCGCGGCGCCGGACCTTCGAAGTTCACTCCATCCTTGTAGTAGCCGCTGCCGTGGCAGGGACACTTGAACTTGTTCTCGGCCGCCAGCCAGCGCGGCGTGCAGCCGAGGTGCGTGCACTTCGCGAAGATCGCGTAGAACCCTTCCTCGTTGCGCACGATCCAGACACGGAATTCCTTCTTGAACTTCTCGCTGATCTCACCGATGGCGAAGTCGTTCGGAAAGCCAGCCTTGAAGGTCGATGGCGGGGTGAAGAGCACCCGCGGAAAAGCCGAGCGGACCGCTGCCAGGAGGCTGATCAACGAGAAGACGCCGAAGCCGCTCCATGCCAGGCGGCCGAAGAAATCACGCCGCGACCACAAACCGCCGAGTTGCTGCCGTTCGCGTTCGCGCTTGGCGCGTTCGAGCGCTTGTTCGGCGCGCCGACGTTCTTCCAGCACCGCCAGATCTTCGGCGGTTTGTCCCTTCTCTACCTTCGCCATGCGTCGTACCTCGGCTCGTTAGCTCTGACGCAGCAACGTCGTCCCCACGCCCCAGGCAATCATCACGGCGGCGGTGGCAAACATCAGGAGGCCGACCGGCGGGAACAAGAACACGAGCACGCTTCCCATCAAAACAAGTGGAATGCCAATGCCGAACGGATTGAAGGTACCGGTCGCCGCCGGCGCAGGTAGCGGCTGCGGGTCAGTGAGTTGCACCTCGTCCCGCAACAGGCCGAGCGCCACATCGCGTAAACGTTCCCGTCCTTCCTCCTGTCCTGCATTGATCGTGTCTGCCAACTGACGCGCCAAGGCCTCCACCCGTGCCTCGGGCGTCTCGTCCCTTACCCGTGCTTCTCGTTCGTCAGTCACTGCGCGAACTGCCCCCCGCTACGTTCCTTGCAACGTACGGGTGCACCTACTCGCTACTTCAGAGCGTCCCTACATGTGGCATGTGCCCCCGGCGTTCGTCAACAGGCCGGGCGAGCCAGCCGAGCGGACTTCTTCTAATGATCGCAGCAGATGCCCTAATGTGGCATTGACCGCGCGGTGGTGGTGGACGCTCAGCCCTGGCGGACGGTGAATTGCACCGGCACCCGCTTGGATCCACGCTGCACGGATAGCTGCACCGACGCGCCGGCCTTCAGCGCTCGTAGTTTGCTGCTGAAATCGCCAACGCCGCTCACCACCTCGCCGTCCACTTCGAGGATGACGTCGCCGCGTAGCAACCCGGCCTGGGCCGTGTCTTCGACGTCGGCGACGATGACCCCCTTCCCGGGCGGCAGGCTGAAGTACTCCGCCATCTCGTCGGTGAGATTCTGCACGGTGACGCCGGAGATCTTCCGCAGGCTGTCGGCGGGCGCCTCGTGCTGCAGATCGATCGTCGTGCTGCCTTGCAGCAATGCCGTGGCCACGAAGATGGGACGGTGGAAGCGGATGGCCAGTGCGATGGCGTCGCTCGGGCGGCTGTCGATGCGCAGATCCTGGCGGCCGCTGTGCAGCCAGATGCTCGCGTAGTAGGTGCTATCCTTGAGTTCCTGGATCACCACCTTCTGCATCTCGACGCCGGTCTGCTCGAGGATGGTTTTGATGAGATCGTGCGTCATCGGCCGCGGCGGATTGATGCCTTGGATCTGCATGGCGATCGCTTGCGCTTCCGCCGGCCCGATCCAGATCGGCAGCGCCAGTTTGCGATCCTGGTCCTGCAGCACGACAACCGGCGCATGCGTACTGCTGTCGTAGCCGATGCTGCGCACCTCGACTTCAACCTCGGTCTTCTCCTGCGAACGACAGGCCGCGCAGCCAACGGCACCGAGCACTACCAGGGTCCAGATGCGCAGCCGGCGTGCAGTCAGCGTGGAATGCATGCGAGCACCGTGCTCAGAGTCTACGGTGCCCTCCGCGGCAATTCAACACGCTTCCACCCGGCGCCGCCACGGCACACCGTGTTCGCTACGCCTGCTGCAGGAATCCCGCCAGCCGGCGCTCGACGCCCGTGAGCTCGCCGAACTGCGGGCCGCAGCGGACGATGCGGTCGCGCCCCTTGCCCGCGGTGATCGTGACGGCTCCGGTCTCCGCATAGCGGCTCAGCGCGTTGCCCAACGTCACGGTCGAGTTGCCCTCCGGCTTGCGCACCTCGCCCAGCAGCAGGCCCGCCGCGTAGCGCTTGCGGATGGCATCGAGAACCGCCTTCTGCGACATGCCGCCATCGACCACCCGCGACAGCGTCTGCGCCGTCATCCAGTAGGCCTCGCAGAAGTTGTCGAGCATGCCGGACATGCTGTGCATCAGCGGATGCTCGGCGTTAGGCGCGTCGCCATCTCCGGCGACAACGGCCCCCTCGGCGCGGAAGTACTCGAGCAGCTGTCCGAGTTGAGCCGCCACCGCCTCGCGCTCGGGCAACGGAAACTCCCAGCGGTACAGATTCAACCACCAGCGCACCTCGTCTTTGAGTGCGCCGCCGCGCAAGCCGGTCAGCAAGGCGCGCGCGAGCAGCGCCGGCAGCAGAAAGAAGTGGATCGAGTTGTTCTTGTAGAAGTCCAAGCGCATCCGCTTCTCGGGCGGCACGTGGATGATCCCCTCGTCACCCGGCAAGCGTTGAATCAGGCCGGCGTTCTCGAGAAACGCCAGGCTTTCCTTGAAGTCGGCGGCGTTGCGCTCCAACGAAGCGGTCACACGCACGCCGTGCCGTCGCAGGAAGCGCAGCAACGTTTGCGCGCCCGTGAGGAACTGCGAATAGCGCAGGGCCGGATGCGGCGCACTCAGGAGGACGCTCGCCGACACCGAGGTCGCACCGACCACGGTGACCTCGTTGACATCCCGCAGGATGCGGAAGCCGAGTTTCTGTGTCAGCCGTCGCTTCTCCTCCTCGACCGCCGGTTGGCCCGTACCCGCCCGGAAGCGTTCCTTCGCATCGCCCAGCACCTCGCGCAGGGAGACCGGGTCGGCAAAGGTAACGTACACCGTCCCGTACTTCTGCCGCAGCACCGTGCGCGCCTTCAGCAGCGCCCACAGCGATTCCTTCTCCTTCTCAGCGCCGACCAGCTCGCGGCTGTATGACTCCTCTTCGACGACCCGCCCGTAGTGGATGGACACCGGCACCAGGTACAGATCGCGGCGCACGCCGGCGACGTAGGCGTTGACGATGGCCGACAGCATGCCGAGCTTCGGTGTCAGGATCTTGCCCGTGCGGCTGCGCCCGCCTTCGATGAAGAACTCTTGCGTATAGCCCTCGCGAATCAGGAAGGCGAGGTAATTGCGGAAGACCGCTTTGTACAGCTCGTTGCCCTCGAAGCTGCGGCGGATGAAGTACGCGCCGGCACCGCGGAACAACGGGCCGAGCGGCCAGAACGACAGGTTGATGCCGGCGGCGATGTGCGGCGGGCTCAGGTAGTTGGCGTGGAACAGATACGACAGGATCAGGTAGTCGAAGTGGCTGCGGTGGCACGGCACCAACACCACCGGGTGCTGCTTGACACACTCGGCGACTTTATCGAGGCCGCTGTACTCGAAGCCTTGGAAGACGCGCGGCCAGATGCGGCTGAAGAGGAACTCGATGACGCCGAAGTAGCTGCCCTTGAAGTTCGCCGCCATCTCATCGAAGTAGCGCTCCGCCGTCCGCCACAGCTGCGATTCGGCCTGGTTGCGCTCGCGGGCCAGCCGATGAATGAGCTGCGCGAGGTCCTCGCCCTGCAACACCAGCTGACGCACCGTGCGCTTCGGCAGCAACGTCGGTCCGGTCACCAGGCGCTCCTCACGGCGCAGGAAGATCTGCAAAGCGCGCGCGACGCGGCGCACGATGCGCTCGTCACTCTCGTGGCGGTAGCGGTGCGCAAACTCGCGCAGGGCGACGTCCTTGCCGACGGTGATGCTGGTCTCGCGCGCGCTCCATACCAGCGACAGGAGTCGCTTCACTTCGCCGGGCGCCTCTTGCACGCTGTACACCAGCGTCGCCAGCCAGGACTCGCGCCGCCGGAAACCGCGGCCGCGCAGCACGGCCAGCGGCACGAGGAACACCTCGTGCTCGTTGGCGCGCCCGGCGCGCAGGATCTCGCGCAGGTAATCGGTGCCGCTGCGCACACGCCGCAGCGCCGAGCGGCGGCTCTCCAACAGCCGCATCCCCGGCGCCCGGCTGCGCATGAAGATCAGCACCGGCCGCCCCTGGCTGACGAGGCGCTGACAACGGTCACGATCTTCGTAGCGGCGCAACTCCTTGCCGCGCATGCGCGCGGCGCGCAGCCGCTGCCACAGCGTGCCGACGATCTCGCGCAGCGGCCGCAGAATGAGCGTCGGGATGTCGGAAACGAACTCCGGCATCGGCAAGCCCTCGCGCAGCAGGATGAACGCAATCAACATGAAATCGACGAGGGAACGGTAGCGCATGACGTACACGATGCTGCCGCGTGCGGCGAGGCTGCGAATGTGTTCGATGGCGCCGGGGTCGACACGCACCTGCGAGAACAATTTCCGGCACAGCAACCCTGGCAACGCCCCGAAGCGGCGCAGCGGTCCGGTAGCGGTCAAATCTGGCCCCGGGGCCACGCGTGCGGACTCATTCATTGCCTGCGTCATACCATTCCGCGTCGCACACCGCGACTACTTTGCCCCACTGCCGCCGCTCAGCTAAGCCTGCAGCGTGCGGGCACTCTGGCAGATTCTGGCCGCCTTCGGTGTGGTGACGGTGCTATTCAACGCCGTCCTCTACGCCGTGCGTGCCCGCGTGCTGCGTGGCTTGGAGGCGTGCGACGCGGTGGCACGACTCGGCCTCGTGCACGCTGCAGGGGCCTTCGCGACAGAGTGCGCCGCCACCGCCGTGGTGCTGCTCACCGTCCCATTCGGCTGGCTGCTGCCGCAGTGCCGCTCCGGCCGCGGCACCCGCGGCCCGGTGCTGCTCATCCATGGGTGGAGCTTGAACCGTGGCTGCTTCTGGCTGCTGCGCCGGCGCTTGCTGCGCGACGGCTGGAGCCCTGTCTGCTGCCTCGACTATCGCTCGCTGCGCTGCGACGTCGAAGGCGGCGCAGTCCGTCTCCGCGACGCGGTCGAGCGCCTGCCGGAAGCGCTCGCGCACCCGCCAGTCATGCTGATCGGCCACAGCCTCGGCGGCCTGGTGGCGCGCTACTACGCGCGCCGCTATCCCGCTCCCAGGGTGCGGCGCATCGTCACCCTGGGGACGCCACACCGTGGCACGGCGTTGGCCCGCATGCCCGGTGGTGCGGGCCACAAGCTCGCCCCTGGCTCCCAGTTCCTCAACAAGTTGAACGCCGCCGACCGCGTGCCGCAACAGTTCGATGTCATCGCCATCCACTCCAGCTTCGATGCCATGCTCCTGCCTCCGCAAAACGCCGAGTACCCCGTCGCCTTCAACATCCGCGTCAGCGACGTGGGGCACAATGCGCTGCTGTTCTCGTCGAAGGTGTACGCGTTGATCAGCGAGAATCTCGCCGCCGCACTCCCCCGCTGAGCGATGACGTACGTCCTCATCTTCCTCGGCGGCCTCGCCGGTTCCCTGCACTGCGTGGGCATGTGCGGCGGCTTCCCGCTGGCGGTGGCCGGCGCCGCACCGTCGCACGGCCTGGTTCGCCAGCTGCTCTACAACGCCGGTCGCCTCAACACCTTGGTCTTCATCGGTGCGCTGTCCGGTGCACTCGGCGCAGCATTCGTCGCCGCGGGCCCCGTACGCCAGCTCGAACAGACCCTGGCGATCCTCGCGGGCACGTTCATGATCATCGTCGGGCTCGAAGTGCTTGGGCTGCTGGCACAGGTCACCACACGCGGTGCGGCGCTAGCACAGGCGACCGTCGGCCGCATGCTCGGCGGCCTGATGCGCTCGCGCTCACTGGCCGCGCCGTTGGCGCTCGGCGTGTTCAACGCGTTCCTGCCGTGTCAGTTGATCTACGCCTTCGCCGCGCGCGCCGCGAGCACGGCTTCGGTGAGCGAAGGCATGCTCACCATGCTGTGCTTCGGCCTCGGCACGGTGCCGGCCATGCTGTCGCTCGGTGTCGCCGGCGTCCTCGCGCGCCCCACCGTGCGGGCGCGGTTGTCCGTGGCGTCCGGTGTGCTCATCATCGCCTTCGGCGTGCTCACGGTGCTACGCGGTTTCGCTGTGCTGCCCCATAGCGGGCACGGACACTAGGGTGCGTAGGCGGGACGCGCGCGCCGCCAGCCCTTCAGATTCAACTCTGCGCCACACCAATGAGCACCAGCAAGACCGCCGTGATCACCAGCTTCACGAGCGCGATCACGACCGACGCCACCAGAATGGGGACCACGCGCAGCTTACCGTTGCGGTAGAACGCCGCCGCTACGGCAGGCGGGATGACGGCGTAGCTGAGGTTGATGCGCCAGAAATGGCTGGCGCGCGCATGCGCCCACAGCGGACCGCCCGCGAACAGGAAGACGATCACCGACAGGGCGAGGATCGCCAGGAACTGCGTGCGTGTCAGCTCGAGCGCGGTCCAGATGCCACGCGTCGGCAGCGGGCCGAAGAGCGGCGTGCGCCGCGGCGGCGGTCTGTCGTTCACGCCGAGGTTGTACCGATGTCGATCCAACTTGACCAGTGCTAGAGTCGGAGACCATGCACAAGCGAGCGCCCGCCGAGCCGCGTGGCCGCGACGCCACCGTACGGGAAGAGCTTCATGCGGTGCTGCTTGCGGGTCCGGCGACGGCACGCGATCTCTCGAAACGCGTCGGCATTCCCGAGCACGAAGTCGCCGGCCATCTCGAACATCTAGAACGCTCCCTCAAGCACAGGGATGAGAAGCTGGTGATCGAACCGCCCCGGTGCATGGACTGCGGCTTCGCCTTCACGCGGCGCCATCGCTTCACCCGGCCGAGCGGCTGCCCGCAATGTCGCGGCCGGCGCATCACGCTGCCGCAGTTTCACATTGAGGCGTAGCCTGTTGCACCGCCGATGCCGCGCCGCCTACGAGGCGCGTGCTGCGGCCGCCGGCTGATAGCCGCACCACGGGTCAGTGGCCAGGTAGCTGCCGGTGAGCGCGTAGGCGCGCGACCGCGACCCGCCGCAAATGCCGCGATACTCGCACCGCCCGCAGCGGCCGTGCAAGGCATCGGGATCGCGCAGCGTGCGGAACAGCGCTGAGTTGCGGTAGATGTCGGCAAGGCCCTGTGTGCGCAGGTTGCCGGCACAGACGGGCAAGAAGCCGCTCGGGAAGACGTCGCCGGTGTGCGACACGAAGGCGAAGCCGTTGCCGGCGTTGACCCCGCGCTGCGCCAAACCAACCGTATGCCCCGGGCCTTCTGAGCGCTGCAGCAACTGCGGCAACGCCGTGTGTCCGGAGCGCTGCGGTACAGCCCCACCGGCCTCGTGCTGCGCGACGTAACGCCGATAGTGCGGCGCCTCCGTCACCTTCAGGACGAAGGGCGCGCGCTTCTGCACCGCGTAGAGAATCTCAAACAGGTCCTCGCACTGCTCGGGCGTCAGCCCGCCCAGATCCTCGCCGCGCCCGACCGGAACCAGGAAGAACACTTCCCAAAAGACGATGCCCAGGCGCTCGACGAGGTCGACCATCTCGCGGAAATACGGCACCGAACGTCCGCATACCGTGGTGTTGATCTGCAAGGGAAGGCCGCACGCGTGCGCCCACTCGACCGCCGCCATGGTCTTGGCAAAGGCGCCCCGCACGCCGCGGAAGTCGTCGTGCAGTTCGGCACGCGGGAAGTCCAGACTAAGTGCCATCTGGTCGAGATCGGCGTCCTTCAACTGTTTGACCAGGCCTTCCGTCAGCCGATCGGTCGCCGCGGGGATGGTGCCCATGCGCAAGCCAAGCTCTTTGCCGCGGCGAATGAGTGCGCACAGGTCCGGGCGCTTCACCGGGTCACCACCGCTCAAGATGAAGACCGGCGTCCCCATGGCGGCCGTCTGTGCCAGCAGGTCTGCACCTTCATCTGTCGTCAACTCGCCCGGGTGCCGCAGCGGCTGCGCCGACGCGCGGCAGTGCGTGCACGACAGATCACACGCCTGCGTGGTCTCCCAGATGACCAGGAACGGTGCCTGTGCGAAGTCGACTTGGGGCGGCCGCTGCATTTTCGGTTGCATGATTGCCGTGACTATGTGTAGGCGAACTGCGCGTCGCCGTCCAGGTGGCAGCGCGCGAGGTTCGCAGTGGCTTAGCTTCTTTCGACCATATAACATCGGCGCATCTATGCAAGCCGCAGACGCCGAGCTTGCACCGGCCGCCAGCCTGGCCCCTGCCGGCGCCCCGGTCGCCCCCGTGCAGCTGTCGTTGTTGGACAGCACGCTCCGTTTGTTCACCGAGGTGCGTCCCGGCGAAGGCCTCACCGCCGTGATCATGTTTGCCAACGTCTTCTTGATCCTCTGCGCCTACTACTTCATCAAGCCGCTACGCGACGGCTGGATCGCCGTGTCCGCCGTCGAGGGGTTCTCGAGTGTGGAGATCAAGGCGTACACGAGCTTTGCGCAGGGCGTGGTGTTGATCGGCGCCATGACCCTGTACGCGCGCCTGGTGACGCGCTGGCCGCGGCGCGAGTTGATCACACGCACGACCCTCTTCTGCATATCCAACCTGCTCGTCTTCTGGCTGCTGCGCCACGAGGACATCGCCGGCGCGGCGATCGTCTTCTACATCTGGGTCGGCATCTTCGGTCTGTTCGTGGTGTCGCAGTTCTGGGCATTCGCGGCCGATCTCTACACCGACGAGCGTGGCCGGCGGATCATGCCAATGATCGCCATTGGCGCCACCGCCGGCGCGGTCGCCGGCTCATTGATCACCGAAGCCATCGTGCGCTCCGACATGCTCGACAGCAGCGCCCTGCTGCTGCTGGCGAACGTTCCACTGCTGGCGTCGATCGCCTTGACCAGCCTCGCCGACGCGCGCGGCCCGACGGGGGAAGGGTCGCACCCGCACGGCCGTCGTCCACCGGCCGTCCCGGCCCCGGCGGACGACGGCAAGCACGTCGGGGTCCTCAGGTTGGTGTCCAGCAACCGCTATCTGCTCGCGGTAGCCGGCGTCACCCTGCTCACGCACTGGGTGATTACCAACGGCGATAATCTGCTCTTCCGGACCGTGCAGGATGCGCTGACCAGTGACCTCGCGCGACGCGGTGTTTCAGATGCCCAGGCGACACAGGCGTTCGTGCGTGAAGGCACCACGGCGTTCTACGGCAGCTTCTTCTTCTGGGTGAACCTCTGCGCCCTTGTACTGCAGGCGTTCGTGGCGTCGCGGCTCCTGAAGTACGGCGGGTTTGGCGTGATCCTGCTGCTCCTCCCGGTCATCGCGCTGTTGACTCAATCGGCGATGGCCTTCGTACCGTTGCTCCTCGTCGTGCGGGTGATGAAGACCGCGGAAAGCTCGACGTCCTACTCGATCAACAACACCGCGCAGCAGGTGCTTTGGCTGCCCACCACCACCGAGATGAAGTACAAGGCAAAGCCGGCCATCGAGACCTTCTTCGTGCGCCTCGGCGACGGCTTGGCAGCGCTCACCGTGCTGGTCGGGGTGCGCCTCTACGCCTTGGCGACGCCGTCACTGTTCGTCTTCAACGTTGCCCTTGTCGTACTCTGGTTGCTGCTTGGCGTCTTCGTGGTGCGGGAGCATCAGCGGTTGCGGGCGCTGTGCATGGCGCTGGCTGCCACCTGGCAATGAGTCGGCCGCACGCGGCTGGATTTCGCTCATCACAATGATACACACACAACCGTGATGTCGGCCCTCTCGCGTCTCGCGCGCAGCCTCGGGATCGAGGCGGGTGAGGGACGCGTGTTCGCCTGGGGCGCCGCCACGCTCTTCCTCATCGGCTGGGCCTCGGTGTCGCTCACCAACGTCGCCGAGACGTTCTTCCTGAAGCGCATCGGCGTGACCCGCCTGCCCATCGTGTTTCTCGTCAACTCCCTGCTGCTGGTGGGCACCACCTACACCGTCAGCCGCATCGCTGCACGCCGCGCGCACCGCCGCGTGCTGGCAACGACATTCGCCGGACTCGGCGGGATGGTGGCACTACTGTGGTTGCTGGTGCTCGGCCACGTGCGTCCGGTGTTCGTCCTCCTGGTGATTGCCTCGAAGCAGCTCGACGCCATCGCCTTGATCGTCTTCTGGACGGTGCTCGGCGGCCTGCTGCACGGGCGCCAGGCCAAGCGCCTCTACGCTCCGATGATCGCCGGAGGCACGCTGGGCCGAATTCTCGGCAGCTTCGCGTCCGGCATCATCGGCGGAGCGTTCGGCATCCCCGCATTGCTCCCTGCGGCCGCGATCGCTGTCGGACTCGCCGGCCTGCTGGCCGCACGTGTGCATTCCACGGTCCCGGCGCGCGTGACGCGGATGACCGCACGCCGGCCGGCCGCGGGATCGGCAGCCGGCCTCGGAAAATTCGGTCAGCTCTGGCGCGAGAGCCGCCTGTTCCAGCTGCTGGTCTTCAGCGCGCTCTGCGCCGGCACCCTCGGCCCGATGCTCTACTTCCAGTTCTCGTACATCGTCGACGCGGCAACGCGCGGTGTCAACGGCGAGATGCGTCTGCTCGACATGTACGCCAAGGTCCGGGGGTTCATCAACGTGGGCGTGCTGGCCATGCAGTTGGTCGGCACGCCACGAGTGTTTCGGCGCATCGGCGTGCCCTTGGCGGCTACACTGTCCCCGCTCGTCTATCTGGTCGGCTTCTTCGGCGTGAGCACGCGCCTCGATCTGCCGTCGGGCATCGGCGCCGTCGGCAGCGCCAATCTTCAAGATCACGCCATCCAGGAACCCGCACAGCGGATCCTGGTCACGCTGCTCCCCGAACGTGCACGCGCCGCGGCAACCTCGCTCATCGAAGGGCCGGTCCAGCGACTGGGGAGTGCGTTCGGCAACATCCTGGTGCTCGGCGCGCTCGCGGTGAGCACCCCAGCGTGGGTGGGATTTACGGCGCTACCGATCGCGGCGCTGTGGTTGGCGATCGCTGTCGTGCTGTGGCGCATCTACCCCACGCTGCTGATCGAAGTGGCGGCCACCGGCCCGATGCACGCGGACGTCGCGCAGCTGCTCCCGGAACTGGTCGATCCGGGAACGCTGCGCGTGTTGACTGCTTCGCTCGTCGATCCGGACCCGCGGCGCTGCCGCGCGGCTTGCGCCCTCGTCATCGAGGCACCCTGGCGACGTGCGGTCGCGACACTCGCTCGGGCGCTGCGCGCCGCGCCACGGGCGAACCGGCCGTTGTTGAGCGAGACCCTGCATGACTGGCTCGAGCGCCACCCCGCCGCGCACCATCCCATGGACGCTGCCGCACGCGACCTGGAGCCCTTGCTGACGGACACCGGCGCCCTGTCCGCCGTCGAGCGCGCACATCTGGTGGAAACGTACGCGCGCCTGTTGCCCGTGCGCGGGGCGGACGCGCGCGGCGCGCCAGTCCTCACTGCGTTGCTACACGATCCGGTCCCCGCCGTTCGGCTCGCGGCTCAGGTGCACTGGCAGCGCGCCGGCTACACCCGTACGGCCGGCGAAGAGCTGCACGCCGTGCTGGCCGACGCCTTTGCGGGCGATGATCCGGCGGTTCATCACATCGCGATCGAGGCGCTGCGCGCCACCCTGCTGACGATGGATGGCGCGCGCCTGCGCAGCGTGACTCAGGCGCAGCGCTGGCAGACGCTCCTCGGTCTGTTGACCGAGCGCCTCGACGACCCGCACGACCGAATCCGTGCAGCCCAGGTTCTGGCGGACGTTGCGGCGCACCACGGCGCCCGCCTCGCCGCTGTTGCCGAGGTCGCCGTCTCGCACGTTGACGATCACGACCCGCGCGTCCGCGCCGCGATATTGCGCTTCATCGGGCATGTGCGCCTCGAACAGCACACGGCCCTGTTGATCGAGCGGTTGGCAGCCAGCGATGTCCAGGAGGCCGCCGCCGCAGCGGCGGCGCTCGGCGAGCTCGGGCCGGCCGCAATGAACACGCTGCTGCGGACGCTGGAGCGCGGCAAACGCCCCCTACGGGCTGCAACCTTGAAAATCTTGCGGGAGATGCCAGTCGATGCCGCGACCCTGCGGTCGCTGATCGACGGCGAGATCAACCTCGTGCGACACGTCCTCTTGCAGATATCCGGCTTGAGCAGGGGTGCGGCGGCCGACGTGGTCTTGCAGCGTCTCAATGAGCGTGTCGCTGAGGGCCTGCATACCACGCTGCTCCTGCTCGCCATGCTCCTGCACGAGCACCGCATCGCGACCCTTGGGCGGCTTCTGGCTCAATCAACGGACAGACGCCGGCACGCCGTGTTGCTGGAGGCGTTGGAGGCCCTCCTCCCGCCGGCCGAAGCCGCGCCACTCGTCCCCTTACTGGAACAGGCCGAGATCTCGACCGTGGCTCTCACGGCCGCGCACGCACTCGGGCGCGAGCCGCCAACCTTCGACGAGGCGGTGCGCGCCACACTGTCCGACCACGACCGCCTGACACGCACGCTGCTCGCCGCTACACTCGACCCAGAGACGCGCACTCGTCTGGCACCGGCGGGCCAGCCTCCAGGCAGCGCCACCCCGGCTGCCGGAGCAGAGTTGCAGCGTCATGAAGCAGGTGCACCCGGAGGACACGAGGAAGTCATGGCGAACAGAGTGGACATCTTGCTGTACCTGCGCGGCCTCGACCTCTTCTCGCGCGTCAGCACGCGCGACCTCAGCGAGCTGGCAGGCGTGGTACATGAGGAGAACTACCCGTCCGGTGCCGCCATCGTTCGCGAAGGCGACTTTGGTGACTGCATGTACATTCTCGTCGAAGGCGAAGTGTCCATTACGCGAGAAGGACACTTGATCAAACGTCTCAAACCGGGCGAGTTCTTTGGCGAGATGTCGCTGTTCGATGGCGAAACCCGTTCTGCCACCGCCAGCGCCACGACGCGCCTGCGCTTGCTGCGCCTGGAGCGAACCGATCTCCTCCACCTCATGGACGAGCAGCCCAGCATCGCCATCGCCATGTGTCAGACGCTGTCGAGCCGGGTGCGCGATTTGATCAGCCAGATCGAGAGCCGCGAGCCGAAGGACGACAGCGGGTCCGGACCACCGCGGCACTAGCAAGCACAGCGCTGCGGCCCTCGAGGCCCGCAGCGAACCAACGCGCGCGGATCGGGACGGCCCCTGCGGCAAGCCTAGCGCGTGCTCACGACCGTCGTTGCCAGCCCCGGGAACGGGTGATGCGCGCCTACCTTACGCAACTCTTTGGCGAAGGGAATGTCGACCAGACGATAGAACTGAATCTTCTCGGTCTCATAGTCTGCTTCGCGCAGCACGATGCGCTCGTACTCCGAACCGTCCACGGCATCCCTGCCGATGAACCGACCGTCCTTGATGGCATGAAAGACGCCGCGGTCTGATGCATCGTACGACAGATCGCCGCCATAGAGCCAGTCGTAGTAGGCGTGACGCTCATCCCGGACACGCAGATGGTCGGGCTTGTTGTCCTTGAGCGCGTAGGCGATGAAGTAGCGCACGCCCATCACCTCGGGTGCGAAGTCGCCGTCGATGTCGAAGACGTCGTAGAGATATGACGTGTTGAGGAACATATCCACCCGGTACAGCTGCTCAGTGTCCGAAGGCAGGATCTGGCGCAGCTCCGAGATGTGACCGGCGTTCAGATGGGTGCAGCCGTGTGACATGGGCCCGCGCGAGAGCAGCCAAAGATATTGGTACGGCAATCCGTCGCGGCTGCCGCGGCGCACCGAGCGCCAGGCTGTCGGCAGGAAGGCGGTTTCGGCGGGCTTCATCTGCCAGAAGAGCGTGTGCACCGCGTTGTGTAGGCGCGTGCCGACATGCATGTACGGGATCCACGGGAAGTAGCTGTAATAGTCATCCGTCGGCACGTGGTCGACGGTCTGCGTCCGCTGGTGCGTTGTGAGCGCGCGCCGCCCCGGAGTCGGATACTCGGGAATCTGGCGCCCGCGGTAGGTCGTGTACTCGTTGAACGTGCCGACCGGGTAGATCGCCGTGAACTCGGCGAACTGCAGCGCCCCATCGCGTACGGGATAGATGCCATGCGTGACCTGCGTGAACAGCTGCAAGAACGCCGGGCGCGGATCATCGAGGGGTTGTTGGTCGCCATCGCCTTGCGGACACCGTTTCACGAGCGCAGTGAGTTGCGCGGCAACGTCGGGCGGCAGCTCGGCGACGAACAGACGTGTCGGCAGCATCAGGTTCACGAGCTCGAGCTGGCGCTCGCTGTCCATGTGCACGCGATCTGCGGGCCGCACGCGGGCCACCCAGCGCCGCAGCACCTCGTCCACCGGCATGCGGATGCGGAAGACGCGTCCGGGGTTGAGCTGCTCCATCAACTGCAGATTGCGCGCCCGCACGACGTCGTCGGAGAGTGTCGCCTGCTCCGCCACGAGTCGCTCGACCTGCGCCACCTTGAGGGTCGACTCGAACTCTTCGAAGCCCAGGTTCTGCGTCAGCACCAAGCGGCCGTCGTCGATCAACGCGCGGTACGTCCCGTACCGGTGCAGGAGGTCTGTCGCGTACTCGCGGAGCATGTCATCCGACAGCACGACCGTAACGCGCAACTGATTGCCGCGTCCGAGGTGCAGGTGCACACGCTGCGGATCGTCGGCGCGCGGCGCGAAGCCGGTGTAGAAGGCGGGCTCGTAGCGGTCGTAGTACATCCCGAAACGCGGCGGCTCTTCGAGGGCAGACACGCCGGGCTCCGCTGCGGCAGAGCGTGGGTGCGCAACAATGAGGGCGAGGGGGCCGATCAGCGCGATGGCGAGTGTACGCATCATTCCTCTCCTCTTCGATCGTCACTTCAGCAACAGCTTGCTGCGATCCGTCACGTGCCCGGCGCCAACCTTCCGCAACTCGCGGTTGAGCTCGTAGCCCGGCGTGCTGTCGAACGCCACCGGCTTGATGCGGTAGAACTGAATGGGCTCCGGCGCGAACTTCGCCTCGTACAGCGGCACGTTCGTAAGTGTCTCGACTTCTTCCGCCTTCTTGAGCCTGTAGCGGCATACGGGAACCTGCTTGAGACTCGCATGCCCAACGTCACCCATCGTAATGTTGTCGCCGTAGAGCCAGTGGTAGAACGGCGCGCGCCGATTGGTGACGTACGATCGGATCGGTGTGTGATCGCGGTTCTTGTAGGCGAGGTAGTACTGTACGCCCATTACCGCGGGAGAGCCGTTCCCTTGGATGTCGAAGACCTCGTAGCACTGCGGCAGGCTGCGGAACGTGGGGAGGCGTTCCAGGACCGTCGATTCGCTCGGGACGATCTGCCGCAACTCGCTCATGTGTCCGGACGCGAGCCGCGTACAGCCGTGCGACGTCGGCCCACGGCTGATGATCCACAGGTTCTGGTACGGCTTCTTGCCGTCCCGCTCTCCCATGACCTTGCGCCAGTCGCTCGGCAGGAACGGAGTCGCGCCCAGCCCGCAACGCACACCGGCGTTGTGAAAGGCATTGTAGACGATCCCGCCAGCGTGTTCGTAGGGCAGCATGGTGATGAAGCCGTAGCCGGGATTGGGCGATAGATAGTCCACCATCCCGGTGATCCCGCGGCCTTGCGTGCGCGGGATCAACGGCCAAACACCGCTGACGCCGAACTCGGGCAGCCGCTCGCCTTTGTACGTTGTCGTCGCGTCGATCGTGCCAGCGGGGTAGATGGCGGTGAATTCTACTGCGTCGACAAAACCGTCGCGGACCCGATAGTGGCCGTTGGTCGCACGATCCAGGAAGGCCGCTGCCAGCTCACGAAACGCCGGCGAGTCCGGTTTCTCCGTGCGTGCCAGCTCGACCGCCCGCGAGAGCGACGACGCCAGCTCCGGACTCAGCTGATACACGTTCACACGCCCCGGGAGGATCGCGTTGGCCGCGTCGAGTTGCTTTGCCGTCGAGCTCATGTCCTCGGCGCTCATGCCGGCGAGCTGAGCGTGCCAGCTGGCGACCACCTTGTCCACCGGCATCTTGATGTGGAAGACGCGCTCGGGGTTGAGCGTGCCCATGATCTCGACACTCTTCTGCCGATACGCGTTGGGCGCGGACGCGTCACGGCTCTTGGCCGCCTCTGCCACGCCGGCCTGCTCGAGCTTCGCGACGAAGCGCTCGTACTCGCGGTTGGTCGTCAACTCGATGACTTTGGCGTCGATCAGCTCCTGGTACGTCTGCCGCCGCGTCAGCAGATCGTCCAGATAGGCATCGAGTTCCTGGTCGCCGAGAACGACGGTGACACGCACCTGATTGCCGCGCGACAGGCGGATGTGCAGGCGCTGCGGATCCTGGGTCCGGGGCGCGAAACCGGTGTAGAAGGACGGCTCGTACCAATGGAAGTAGACCCCCTGTGGCGGCTCGCTACCGTCCCAGGTCGTGTCGGTGGCTTCGAGTGCGGCGAAGGCACTGCAGCGGGCCAGGGCAACGCCGAGTGCGAGCGTAACGGCGGCAAGTGTGCGGGCGATTCTCATCGGATGATGTCCTCGAGTGACAGCATATCCTTCTCGTGTGCGCCTGCGTCCGGACCCTCGAGCGGCGCCAGCGCCGGAATGTTCTTCAGCTCGTCGTTGCCCAAGAACGGCCGGCACTGGAAGAGCCATAGCTTACCGTCTTTGAAACCAAACTCAATGTCCCAGGGTCGTGGTTTGCCCGCCGGGTCGTGCACCGGCTCGAAGGTCTGGGAGATTTTCTGTCCCGCTGCGATGATCTGCTTGAGCTCGTCCGGCGCGAGGACGGTGTCCTTGCCGGTCGCGGGCACAATCGCGCTGCCGCCGCCGGGCAGCAGCTGGTTCCTCCAAGGGGACTTGAAAAGCGACAGCAGCACGACGTCGTTCGGCGACCACAGCAACGTCTCCGCCGATGTCCCATCCACCGCACCACCCACGCCTTCGGAGGTGGCGACGGTCATTTTCGCAGGGTCGCCGGTGTTGAAGTCGGCGGTCACCAGCACACCGGATTTGTCGTTCGGCACCGATTCCAAGATGACCACGGATGAGAGCACCCACAGCGGATCGTCAATCAGTGTCTGGCGCCAGGAGAACGAACGGAACTCGAAGGGCGAGGCCCAGACTTCCTTCAGGCCCCCGTAGATGTCGTCGAGCGATTTGCGGTTGAACACGGTCAGATTGAGCCCGGCACCGTTGAAATTCTCGAGATCCTCGACGTTAGTATCGCTGCGCACGAAGCAGCCGACGCTCTGCGACTTGTCGTCGCTCTTCAGAAGGCCTTCGTGATCGAGTCCGTCGCGGATGGCGTGTTTGAGTTGCGCAGACAGCGGCGCCTGGCGGATGGAGTAGCGAATGATGTCGAGACGCGGCGTGATCCAGGCGGCGAGGTCCTTCTCGCTTTTCTTGGCCGGGATCAAGACGTCGAAGAACTCCTTGTACGTGCGTTCGGCGAAATCGGGCAGCCGCTCGCCCGGCTGGGCAATGCCGAGGCGTTGCAGCGTCTCGGGCACCGCCACCGTCGCGTTCCGGTAATGGTCGTAGTACGCGCCGAACGGCACCACGATGCCGCGCGCCACATGGTCCGGAAAGAGGTGCTTCAGCTCGCCGAGATAGGCGGCCTTCGGACCGCAGAAATGCCCCGAGTCCTTGCGGCGGACCTCGTTCAGACCGATCGGCATGTTCTTGCTGAGGTCGATCTTGGCGCGGTCGATGTGCAGCCGCGGCCCGCCGCCCGCCAGGCTGCCGTCGGCGCGGCGCACCTGGTTGCGCGTGTATTCCTCGAACACGGTGCGGTCCTGTGGCGTCATGGCCGAGGTCTCTTTGATGATGACGCGCCCCTTCGGGGTGACGATGAAGAAGACCAGGTGTCCATCGTACGGAGCGATTTTCTGGTAGGCGCTCGGCCCGAGCACCACGTTCGGAATGCCGAGCGCCCGCGCGAGTAGTTGTACGTGAGAGAGGACGTTGCCCTCCCCCTGCGTGAGAATGCCGGCGGCCGGGTCCAGATCCGCCGGCGTCTCGGGGAGCGCAACGATGTCGTCGCGGGTGTAGGAGAGATCCTTGGGCGCGACACGCAGGCGGCCGAAGGCGAGCCCAGGGTTGAGCGCGCGCACATCGGCATCGAACTCCGCGCCGAAGAGGTCATGCCGTAGGCGCAGGGGGCCGGCCGCATAGTCGTCGATACGCCGCGCCACCTGCGCATAGAGCAGCAGCGGAGAGCTGCGCAGAATGTCGTCTCTGATCGACGCCGTCTGCGGAAGCAAGAAGGTCCACTGGGCCCACACTTCGGCGAACGCCACCACGGCGTTGCTCTGCGCCCACTCCACGGCACGCTCGGCGGCCTGTAACTTTGCGGTGAATTCTTGGCGCGATGGTTTGGGAGCCGCCAGCAGGTCGTGCAGCGCGTCGACGGAAGCGGTGCGCTCGCGCTCACCGAGCAAACCGGTGCCGTAGGTGGCATCGGTGAGCGCGCTCAGCAGTTGCAGGTACTGCTTCACCGACAGACCCGTGCCGCCTTGCAGCAGATTGTTGCTCCGCTGTTGGATCACACCCGCCGCCGTAACATTGAGGTCGACGAGTCGGCGGGCGTCAGGAGCGGACGCCGTACGCGCCGCCACCGTCTGCCGGTCCAAAACCATCAGCCGACCCAGGGAGGAGACGGCGTTGACCGGATCAACGCCAGGCGCCGGTACGAGCGTGGATAACTGAGAGCGCAGGGCCGCGTCTTGGACCTCGGCGACCTGCGTTGTGAGCGCTCCCTCGCTGAGCGTGGTCAACTTGGCGATCTCGGCAATCAGCTCGTCAACCTGATTCCGAATGGGACCCGGTGGCATCTGATCACGAAACGCGGCCAGCTGTGGCACCAAACCGGGAGAGATCTGATTGTGCACGGCATCGCGCAGCGGTTTGAACTTGGGGGCGGCGTTCTGGATGCGTACGGATAGGGCGCGCACCTTTTCGATCTGCCCGAGGTCGGCGCGCACGAAGTAGCGTTTCTGCATCTCGTAGGCGAGGAGGAAGTCGCGATTGTCGTTGAAGTCGGACGAGGTCAGATAGCGTTCGAAGAAGCTCGCCGATGCCGGCGTCTCATACTCGGCGCCGGAGAGGCCTCCGTACGCCTTGAGCTGACTGAGTTTGTGCTCGGGAGTGGTGTCGGTGAAATACTTCTCGAGGATGTAACCGCGCACCAGGTCGTTGTGATCGGGGAAGCTGTCCCACAGATACAGATCGCGCGAGAAGATATTGGCGATGTACACACGCTGCTTCGCCAGCGCTTCTGCCCACGGCGCGCGGAAGGCGGCGCAGAAGAGGGCGTCCTTGCAGCCGATGTTCAGCGCGCCGCTGGCGCCGCGCACCGGGATCTTCCTGCCGTCCGGGCAGACACAGACGTTCTCGGTGTAGGGCCCCTTGAGCTTCGCCGTACACAGCGCAAAGTTGTCGCGCAGGATCTTCTGGTCCTTTGCCTCCAAAGGGAGCGGGCGGAACGCCGCAGCCGGCGGGGACACGGCGAGCACCGCGACCAGCACGCAGGCGATTGCCACGAGCCCTTTCATCGTTTCCTCCTCGGCGGGTCGCGGGCGACTGTAGCCGAACCTCACGCACTTGCCCATGTATCTTTCGGCGCACACTCGCTATGTCCCTGGGCAGGATGAAACGGGCGCGTACCGGGAGCGTGGCGCTCCTCCTCCTTGCACGCCTGATGAGCCCCGCGGCGGCGGATCCGTTGGCCCGCGATGCACGTGACTTCCTCGCTTCGATCCGCCCGTCGTCCGAGCTGCAGGCGTTTCTCGATCGGACCGTCGAGATTCTGGAAGCGGGCGACGCGAAGTTGCGAAGCACCGATGTGCGCATCGCGCTGCTCGACCTGATCCAGGAGGATGCGCCCCGGCTGGCGCACCGCAACGGCGAGACGCCGATCTATCCAGCCAGTGTGGTCAAGTTCGTCTATCTGATGGCGGCCTACGCGTGGCAGGAGACCGGAACCACGCAGATCGACAACGACATGGATCGACTGTTGACGCAGATGATCCACAACAGCAGCAACCAGGCAACACAGCGGGTGTTCGCTCGCCTGACTGGAACCGAGCCGGGACCCGAGTTGTCGGGCGCGGCCTATCAGGTTTTCCGTGACCGCCGGCTCGCCGTCGATCGCTGGCTGCACACGTTGGGCGTCACCGATCTGCATTGCGTGAATCCCACCTACGATGGCGATGGCGACTTGTTCGGACGAGACAAGCAGTTCCTCGCGGACGGCAGCGTTCCCGGTGGCCTGCCAAAGCACGCCGATGAGTTCGCCAACCGCAACGCGATGACCGCCGTGGGCACCGCAAAGCTCTTGGCACTGCTGGCGACCGACCGCGCGCTCATGCCGGCTGACTCGGCTATCGTCCGGCGGCGCATGCGCCGCGATCCTACCGAGCAACCATACCTCGCCCACCGCATCGCCGGCGGGGCCAAGCGTCTCCCCGACATGGAGATCGACTCGAAGAGCGGAACCTGGGGCCCGATATACGCCGACGCCGGCATCGTCCGCCACGTCTCCGGCCGCCAGCTTGTGCTGGTCGTCTTCACCGCCGGGCAGCCGCCGTACCGCGGCGACTTCATAGCGGATCTCACCTACCGCTGCGCGCAGCGCCTGCTGACCCCGGCGTCGGAGTAGCAGCACGCGTGCAGTTTCTCGCCAGCGAAGCGACGCGCGCCTATGTACGCGGCCGGCCTCACTTCAGCCGCACCTCGACGGCGTTGTCGATCAGGTGCAAATGCGGGCCCTCCCGCACGATCCATATCTGGACAACCACGCCTTTGTCGTTGCCCAGGATCATTCCGCGATAGGATCTCGACCACGGGGGGCCTGCACCGCCCAAAGCGAAATCCGGCTCAGTAACCCTGTACGTGCCGGTGAAGTCCTCGAGCTTGCCCAAGTTGTACACATTGCCTTTGACCGTAGCTTCACCAATCCCGAGGTCGGTGAGGCTCAGGTTCTTGATCGAAAAGAGGTGGTCTTTGCCCTCGAAAGTCAGTGTGCCGTCGCCCCATATGACGCCTGCGCCGACCGCGACCGACTTGGTTGCAGCCTGAATCGTGCCGTTCGGTTGCTTCGCTTCGCGTGTCGTTGATTGGCCAGCAGCGGCAACGGCGAACGACATCAGTCCAGCGAGTCCGAGTAGCAGCGTTTTCCCGTGAAGCCGTCTCATCGTGTCGACCTCCTTTTCGCTCCTAATGCGTTCTTTCGATCGTGCGGCTTCTTGTCATCAAGCGCCGCATAGGTCCGAGACAAAGGCATTCATGATGCGCTTGGTCTACATGTCGGAAATCCGCTCATGCTTCGCTTCCACGTTGGCATCATCTACCTCGTTCCCTTCCGTGTGTGCTCCTTAGGAGGCAGTAAGCGCAGTTCGCGTGCCAAACGATCAGGTGCGGCAAATCGGCGAACTGCGCACTCGGGCGGATCGGCAAGCGGAATGGACTGCTGGCTGGCCGTATCCGGGGACAGTGCTGTCGCACGCTCACGGCGCATCGGCGCCAGCCCCGAAGACGCGCGCATTTTCCGCGCGGATGGTCTCGATGATCATCGGGAAGTCCTCCTGCGTAACGAGCCGACCACCGCGGTGAGGGAGCGGGAATCCTGCCTGCACGAGCGTGTCGTCAACGTCGATTTCGACTGTCAGGTATTGGCGAAACGGAACGCCCGCGAACCCGTCGAATACCTGCAGCACCAGCGGCGCTTCGGCATCGCGGCACGCCGCCAGAGGCGCCCCGGGACCACGGGCTCGCGGGCTCGCGTCCTCAATTCTCCAGGGCCGCAGGATGACGGTCTCGAACGGTCGTCGGCGCACCAGCGTCCAGTCCGGAATTCGCTTTGTGGAATCCCACCAGAGGCCGTCGACCGCGCGCATCGCGGCGCCCGACTCGGCGGGGGGAACCGCAACGAGGCGCCGCAGCGTCCCTGCGATCCAGGCGTCCATGCTGAAGTCGTACTCCAGATCGCTGGCCGCCTGCTTCGCCAGCACGATCGCGCCGGCAATCCGCACGCCGAGCTGATTCGAATAGAGATCCTCCGGCGAGAAGGCAGAGATCTTTTCCGGCCACTGCGGCACCGCCGCGTACCCGTACCACGTCGCGATTTCGTGCCAGACGGAGAGCTGGAACGCCGCCCATTCGGCACCGGCGACGGCGAGCTGCATGCGATCGTGCCGTCGGATCGCGTCCGCGGGAACTGGCCGCAGACGTATCCGTGTCGTCCCACCCTGGGGCGGTACACTCACGGTCGTGCCCGTCTCCAGTCCGCGTGCGAGTGCGGCGGCGACGGCGATGGTGTTGTCCGCATTGTCGCGGACGTGCGCGAGGTCGATGAACCCGCCGCGACACGTATAGACGAGCCCGTTGCGCTCGTCGTCGACGATGCCGCGCGGGTCGTCGGTGCGCATCGAAATGTAGCCGTTGTTGTAGCGATGGCGGCCCAGGTCGTCGGGATCGACGATGTTCGTGAGCTCCACCCCCGGGATCGGCACGCGGTGGATCTCGACCTTGAGGTCGACGCCGAACGCGCAGCACGGGCGCAACGCTTGGGGAAACGCGATGTTCGGGATGTCGGCGGGCTCGAGGCCGAGGCTCGCCTGCGAGGTCGTGTCACCGAGTGCGGCCGCGATGTCTGCATCGCGCGCGCGCACGCGACGGCCGACATGCCACCGATCGTGAGCGCAGGCGAGCAGCCAGGTCACGGCGATCGCACATCCGAGCGCCGCGCGCATGCGGGACATCCACGGTGCCGACCGGATGCTACGCAGGGCGCCGCCGCCGGAGGCGCCGGACGGGCACTTGCTGAACTCCCTCCGGCTGCCAGTATTCATAGTTCGCCAAGGCGGCACGCCGAGCTGACGCTCTACACCCAACGGACCACCTGCCGCGCCCGCCGGATCACCGCGAAGCGCGCGATGACGCTGTCGCGCTGGTCGGCGACGTCGATGCTGACCAGGTCGCTGAGTCCGCCATAGCGCACGTCGCCGCCCACCAGCGCTCGCATATGGCCGTTTTTGAGAACTTGAAAGCCGTCGAAGTGCGTCCATTGCTGCTGGTGGCCCCAGCCGCGATCGCGACCGAGTCCGATGTACAGATCGAGTGGAATGCACACGAGGCGAAATTCGACCGGGTCGAGGAGGAGCCGTTCCTGCAGCACCCTGGCTCCGTGCTCGAGTAGTGCGGCTTCGATTTCGCGGCGGCAAAGAGCACGGCGGCGTCCGAGGCCGAGGGCGGATAGCAACTCGCCAGCGGGAGGTGCCTCCTGCGTTTCGGCAAAATCTTCGACCAGCACAGTCTCCGCGCTGAATGGGGGGATATAACGCGCGCCGCCAGAATTGATGAACGGGTTGAGCAGGAACTGGCCGACGAGAACCTTCAGCGGCCCCGACATGGCCGAGGGAAAGCCGCTCTCGTCGACCAGGGCCTTCGCGCGTATCGTGCCTTCGTTAACGAGGTTGGTATCCGATAGACTCGGCTGCCAGATGCGCGTCGTGACATAGTCGAAGAGCGCACCAGATTGCGGAGGCGGTTCCGTCCGTCCGAGCGAAAAGCCAAGCGCGCGTGCCCGCCTCACAACCTCCTCCGGAAACGGCGCTGAAAGGTCCACCGGGCTTTTGTACCCAGTGCGTGACACACCGGGGAGTGGCGTGTCCGACTGCGAACCCGCGGTCCGCGAGAGTTTCGGCTGCTGCGCCGAGAGCTGTTGCGCATAGTGCCGGAGCTGAGTGATATCGCCTTGTTCCGCCGCCTGCATCGCGAGCTGTTGGAGTTCTTGGATAGAGCTTGCGGAAGAAGGAGCGGCCGCAACATCGCTGGATGCCAATTTCAAGCCGGTAAAGAACGCTGCGCGGGACTCGTAGAGGTGCGCACGCGGCGCGTCGGCACGAGCCAGCAGTTTGAGTTTGGCAACCAGCGCCTCGCGCTTCGCTGCCAGTTCTTGACCGAAACCCGGCAGGAACGCGAATCCGGGCGAGAATGGATCGATGCTCACATCGTGAGTTTCGTAGACCGCCACCCCGAGCGTGCTGAGCGTTGCGTGTTGCGCGGCGTGGCGACGCAGCGCATCGACGCGCCCGGCCAGCGACGCGACCGCCGCCCAATCTTGTGCCGCCGTTGCGGCCCGGATGCGTTTGACCGCGGTATCGATCTCTGTCTGGACTCCGCTGAGGGCCTTGTACTCCGGCTCGGGGAAGACCGTGCCGAGTAGCTCGCGGGCACGCCGGAGGTAAAGGTCGCCATAGACTGTATCGGAAGCGCCGACGTCCACGAGCATTTTGACAACCCCCGGGTCCGCGCTGGAAGCGTTGGCACTTGACGAATCATTCATACGAGACTCTCCTCCGAATTCACGTGTGTCTCCGGAGGCGAACTGCCGGCCGGGCAAGCGGGAGGTGGAGTCGCTCGCACACGTCGCGCAGATACGGGTTGCCGGCGACGAATTCGGCTCCGAGCCGGCCGAACAGCGATAGGACCTCTTCTCCCACGGAATCCACCTGTGTGACATCCGTCAGGTCCACGACCAATGGCAGTTCAGTGGTGCAGCGGGTCGCGAGCGTGCGGGCGTGCGCGGCATATTGGCCGCTGAGTTGCCCTTCGATCTTCATGACCAGCGTACTTGCCTGTCGCTGCATTTCCACGCGAAACATGACCCACCCTCTTCCATTGAGCGCCGTTGGGCGGCACGCCACTCCGAGTTGCGATGCACGTCGAGTGCCGAAGGGGGGCGGCCTTCCGTGTTTCGATCGATGGCTCTCGGGCGGGGCAGAGAGAGAGCTTCGGGGGCATCGCTGCCCTTGGGCCGGCAGCCTGCCCGGATGTGGTCAGTGCGAGTAGTCGGCGCGCGTGATGTTCAGTCGACGCATCTTGTTCTGGAGCGTTGTTCGCTTCAGGCCCAAGCGCTCCGCGGCGCCGCCCTTGCCCGCGATCCGTCCGGAGGCGGCCTTGATCGCGTCGATGATTGCCTGCCGCTCTGCGGCTTCGAATGTTACGCCCGACGCGACCGTTGAAGACCGCGACCGCGTCAGCTCGGTACGTGGAACCTGCAATTCGCCGCCTTGCGTCAGAATCACGCAGCGCTCAATGAAGTTCTCGAGCTCACGAACGTTACCCGGCCAATCGGCGTTGACCAACGTGGTCATCGACTGCTTGGGAATGGACTTGATGTGCTTCTTCATGCGTCGTGCGAGGCGGGAAACGAAGTAATGAATGAGCAACGGAATGTCCTCGCGCCGTTCCCGAAGCGGGGGAATCTCGATCGGAAACACGTTCAGTCGGTAGAACAGGTCTTCCCGAAACTGGCTGTTGCGGATCATCGCCGGCAGGTCTCGGTGCGTGGCGGCAATCACGCGGACATCAACATGGATCGTCTTGGTACTTCCCAGCCGCTCGAATTCATGTTCCTGCAATGCGCGCAACAGTTTGGGTTGCAAATCGAGACCGATGTCGCCGATCTCATCCAAGAACAGCGTGCCGCGGTGCGCTAATTCGAACCGGCCGCGCTTCTGCATCAGTGCCCCGGTGAAGGCGCCTTTCTCGTGACCAAACAGTTCGCTCTCCACCAGGCCGGAAGGGATGGCGGCGCAATTCAGGCGAACGAATGTTTGGTCTCGCCGCGGGCTGAGGTTATGGATCGCGCGCGCAATCAGCTCCTTTCCCGTGCCGGTCTCACCGTGCAGCAACACCGTTGAGTCGGTCGGCGCGACAATTGAAACCTGCTTGAGTACTTCGCGCAGGGCTGCGCTTTTGCCGACGATATCCTCGAAGCTGTATTCGGCGCGGATTTCGGACTCGAGATACTCCCGCTGCTCTTCCAGATGCGCGTGTGAGGCGCTGAGCCGTCCGTACGCAATCGCGTTGTCTACAGCCAACGCAATCTGCGCACCCAATTGGGAGAACAGATCGAGGTCCGGTTGGCCGAAAGCGTGGGGCCGCCGACTACCGATTGCCAGCAAGCCCAACGGTCCAGAGCCGGTTACCAGCGGGGTGACGGCAAACGATTGTATGGCCTCCGCCCTCAACCTTTCGGCAATCGGGGCCGGGAGCTTCTCGATGTCCGCAATCGACCAGAACCCCGGTTCGCGACGGCGCATCTTGTCAACGTCGTCGTTCGTGAGGTGTGTCGGTGCGACATCATCCAGCAAGCCCCTACCGGTGGGAAAATCGAGCAGCACGCTCTGGAGCTGATTGGACTTCGGGTCGATCAACCAGACGCCGGTGAAGTCGTTGCCGAAATACGAGCGGATTGATGCCGACGCGGCACGAAACACGTCGTCAATCTCCAATTGTGATACGACATGGTTGTTGATCTCGAGAAGCAGCCGAAGACGGTCGCGCTCTTTGGCAAGCTCGCGGTGATACTCATCCGCACTGTCCCTGGCCAGCGCGCACTCGAGTGCGACCGCAACGTGTGACGCCAGGGAACCAAGCAGCTCGACATCTTCGGGGACAAATTCCTCCCCCCGCTCGCGCGTCACCACAAGAATCCCGTATCGCTCCTGGGCCGTAGACACGGGGAGCACATAGGTGGCGCGGCCAACGGACTGAGCTGCGAATGGAACCAGCTCGGGATGTTTCAACATTTCCTGCGATATATCCGGCAGGAAAACCGGTGTTTGTTCTTCCAGAGCTCGTGCCACCGCGCCGATGCGTGAGATCGTGGTTCCAATCTTGATCGCGGGTGCGTCCGCTTCTCGATCGAACTCCAACACCCGCAGACTCTCTCCGTCGCCGCCAAGGACGTAGAGGTGGGCTCCATGGATGCGACAAGTGCCGAACAGAACATTGCGCAGGCTGTGGAGGACGGCTTTTACCGTTGGCTGCGCGGCGATCGCGCTGGAAACATCGAGCAGCGCCCGATAGCGATCACCTGTTTCCGTCTTTTCACCTGCGGCTGAGCCGGACACGCCATTACCATAGCACAGCGCGGTGAGAAGATGGGCCTGTCTGAAACATGCAGCGCCCCGGACCTCGATAGCCTGCGGCCGGTGCCGCCCTCGACCGATTCCTCAGAGAGCCGCCACCGCGGATCGTCACGATGTCGGCGTCTCGGTCGGGATCTCGGTGCTGGTGGGTTGAATGATGCCGCTCCCGCCGAGGACCAAGTCATTCCCACCGCATGAAGAGAAGGCGGCCGCGCCGACCGCCGACAAGAAGAGTAGGGCGACCGCCGCCGCGACCCGTTCCGATCGTTGCGATCGCTTCGTCGGACTCATCGCGCCTCCTCGGTCGGTGCCAGTATCGCGACCACGGCGTTTTGGGCGGGCAGACCGGTGACTTCGGGGATCGCGTCGTTCAAATACACGTCGACTTCGCTGCGAACGCCGAACCGCCCGGGCAAGTAGATGCCGGGCTCGATGGAAAAGCACGTGCGCGGCAGCAGCCGGCGATGATCGGGATTTTCAAATCCGTCGATGTTGGCGCCGTTGCCGTGGACCTGGCTGCCGATCGAGTGACCGGTGCGGTGCACGAAGTAATCGCCGTATCCGGCGTCGCGAATGACGGCACGCGCGGCAGCATCCACCTCCGAACCATGGAGGTCTCTGCCGCGGCTGAGTCCGTCGCGAACGCACGCGATCGCCGCCTCGCGCGCGTCGCGCACAATTGCGAAGATCTCCCCGTAGTCGTTGGGAACCGTCTCGCCGACGTATCCCGTCCAGGTAATGTCTGCGTACACCCCGTTTGGCTCCTTCGCCCAGAGGTCGAGTAACACAAAGCTATCGCGCCGAACAGGCAGCGCCGTCGCCGCTTCGGGTCCATAGTGTGGGTTCGCGCTGTGGGCATCGACCGCAACGATCGGCGGCTTGCTGGTCTCCACACCGCTGCGCCGAAAGCGGTCGAGCATGAACGCTTGAACATCCATCTCCGTGATCGGCTTCGCGGTGCGTACGGCGTGGCGCACGAACGCGAACGTCTCATCGACGGTGGTACGCAGCACGTCGGCGGCGCGGCAGTGACTGGCGTAGTCTGCAGGACTCCAGACCGCTTCGCAGCGTTGCACCAGATCGGCGGAGGACACCACCTCGGGACCGCAGCTCCGAACCAGTTCGATCGTGCCGGCGTCGACGCGGCTGACGTAGGGTATCGCGTTGTGAGGCGAATACTGCATCGCCACCCGACAATGACCCGCCAGCAACGTGTCGAGTCCGGCGCGCAGCTCGGGCCACGCCCGATAGATGAGGTGCTCGCCCGGCAGCTCGGCGAGCGCATCCGGTTCGACCGCCGACACCAATGCGCGCGGGACGCCGTGCGCCGGTACCAGGTAGAACCAGCGCCGCGTCAGCTCGCGCGGCGGAAGCCGCAGAATGCGGTATGCGAGCGGATCGTTGCCGCGGAAGTCGTAGAACAACCACGCGTCGACGCCGTCGGCCTGCAGCGCCGCTTGGATCGATGCAATCGACGTCATCCAGCGGCTCGCTTATCCGCCGTCGATGAGCGAGTCAACGTGGCGCGCGCCCTTTGTAGACCTCCGCCAAGCGACTTCGTACAATGCGCGGGTGAAGAGTGCATTTGTTCCACGATTGGTGAACGGCCCGTTCGGCGATCCGGGGCTATACGTCAGTCAACGCTGGCACGGCCGCGCGTTGCTGTTCGACCTCGGCCGCATCGACCGCGTGCCGGCGGGCGAGTTGTTGCGGGTGACGCACGTCTTCGTCACGCACACGCACATCGATCACTTCATCGGCTTCGATCACTTGCTGCGGATTTTTCTGGCGCGCGATCTCCAGCTCGAGATCTTCGGCCCGCCGGGCATCATCGCCAACGTGCGCGGCAAGCTGGCGGGCTACACCTGGAACCTGGTCGACGGCTACGGGTTCGTGATCACGGTGCACGAAGTGGGCATGGATGGACGAGTCCGCTGGGTCCGGCTGCCGGCGGCGACCAGCTTTACGCCCGATGTCGAAGGCGAACGGCCGTTCGAGGGCGTGGTGCTCGCCGATCCGCACTTCAGCGTCCACGCCACCATCCTCGATCATCGCATTCCGTGTCTCGGCTACGCCGTGCGCGAGGAGCGGCATCTGAACGTGCGAACCGACGAGTTGGAGCGACTCGGGATTCCGCCCGGCCCGTGGCTGGCAGAATTGAAGGATGCGGTGCGCGAAGGCGCCCCCGACGACACCGCGATCGTCGCCGAATGGCGCGAGAACGGTACCCGCTGTCAACGGCGGTTCATGCTCGTCGAGTTGCGCGATCGGCTGATCGTTGAAACCCCGGGTCAGGCGATCGCGTACGTGACGGATATCCGATTCACCGCCGCCAATGCCCCGCGCATCGCCGAACTCGCGCGCGAGGTCGACGTGTTCTTTTGCGAGTCGCTGTTCGTCGACGTCGATCGCGATCAAGCCGCCAAGCGCTACCATCTGACCGCGCGCCAAGCCGGCACGCTGGCACGGATGGCGAACGCCAAGCGCCTCGATGTGTTTCATTTTTCGCCGCGCTACGAAGGCGACGCCGAACGGCTGCGCCGTGAAGCCGCGGCCACGTTCGCCGGCGAGATCGCGGAAGACGTGCCGGATTGAAGGCGTCATGGTCGTGACCGCGGAGGCCGGCGCGTTTGCCGACGCGCATCGCGTCGCCCATCTCGCCACCGCCGATGCGCGGGCGACGCCGCACGTCGTGCCGTTGTGCTACGCCCGCGACGGCGATCGATTCTATTTCGTGGTCGACGACAAACCGAAGCGCGGCGAGCGCCGCAATCTCAAGCGTCTGCGCAACATCGCCGAAAATCGCCGGGTCGCGCTGGTCATCGACGACTACGACGAAGACTGGAGCCGCTTGGCGTTCCTGCTGATTCACGGCGATGCGGCGTTGGTCGACGATCGCACTGAGTATGCCCGCGGGTTGACCGCGCTGCGGGCGCGCTATCCGCAATATCGCGCAATGCCGCTCGACCAGACCACCCACCCGCTGGTGCGGATCACGGCGACCCGAGTTCGTCTTTGGCGCGCGCGGCAGGGTAACAGCCGCGGCTAGTCGGTTTGTCGGATCTCCTCCAGGTATTCCTGGTCGGTGTTGATGTTCCATAGCTCGCATGTGCCCCCCAGAAGATTCCGTGCGGCGAGCAAGCCGGTCAAGATCGAGTGGTCCTGATTGTTGTACTTGTACATGCCGCCTCGACCAATCAGTTGCGCGTTCTCGAGCGTCATGGCGTACGCCTTGAGCTTGTCGAAGTGCTCGCGGTGCCCGACGTAGTACGTCGGATAGCTGTCGCGTTCGCGCACCACGAATCCGTCGATCACGTCGTTGGGATCGCAGAGGCCTGTCTGGACCAGTTCGTCCTTCGCCAGACGGATGAGATCCGCATCTTCCATGAGCCAAATCGGCTCGTGGGCGAAACAGAAGTACTCCACGCTGACCGCCGCCCTGGCGTGGTCCGCAAGCATCTCGCGCGAAAAGTTTCCGTAGTCGGTCAATCGAGCCATTCGTACGTCAGGCGAGTGGACGTAGATCCAATTGTCGGAGAAGAGCGACGGTCTATCGAGAATCAGGTTCACCGTGATGTGGTCGCGATAAAACAACTTCTGGGCCGCCTCCCGAATCTCGACCGGAGCCGGCGGGTCCAGAATCCGCACGAACTCGGTGAGTGGAATGCTGGAGAATACATAGTCAGCGTCCACGGCAACTTCCTGATCGTTGTGGACTCCGTGGATCCGCGTCAGCCGCGCACCCTCCCGCTGGATGCGGTGGACCTCAAAGTTGTTCCGCACCACCGTGCCCGCTTTCACGAGCCGATCCGACATGATCTCGTAGACCTGCCCCGCTCCGCGAGCGGCATAGTGGAACTTGTCGGCAAGAGTCTTGACGCTTCGGTTGCCCCTCTGCCCGAAGAAGGCGTTGCGAACCGCCTCCCACAAGTCGAGGCCCTTGATTCGTTGACCCGCCCACTCCGCGCTCAGTTGAGAACACGGAATCCCCCAGACCTTCTCGGTGTAGGTCTTGAAGAAAATCTCGTACAGGCGTCGACCGAATCGCTGAACCACCCAGTCCTCGAACGTGTCAGCTTCCGCCCGAGTCGATCGCACATGGGCGGTGAGGAAACTGACGACTGCGCGAGCAGTGGTGAAGAGACCGAGCCCGAACAGTGCGTTGAACGGACGCAAAGGATAGTGGAAGAACTTGTTGCGGTAGTAGATTCGTGTCAGACGGGGGACTTCGACGTACTGCTCGCCAACCAGCTCGTGCCACAGGTCGTCGACTTCCTTGTTCTTGGTCAAGAAGCGATGCGGACCGAGATCAAACCGAAACCCTTTGTACTCGATCGTCCGCGCCAACCCGCCGACCGTTGGGTTGCGATCAAGAACGGTGGCGACTCGGCCGTTTCGGGAAAGCTCGTAGGCACACGCCATACCCGCCGGCCCGGCGCCAAGAATGACGATCCGTGAGGACATGAGATCACCCGCGATCTACGATAGCCAACAGCCGCAGCGCCCTCTCTGCGGCGCGGCGATGGGCGGCGTCGTCGGACTTGGCGGCTCCGCGCAGGACGGCGACGACTTCTGGGGTTGATTGCCCAAGATCGCCGAGCACGGTGACGGCGGCGCGGCGGACGCCGGGTATGGGATCGTGAATGAGGCGCAACACGCCGGCCACGGCAGCGTGGCGATCCGGCACCAAATCCGGCAGCACGGTGAGGGCGGCGAGGCGTACAGCAATCTCCGCGTCGGAGAGCGCGGCGAGGGCTGCGTCGGCTGCCGCATTGGAGATCACCCGAAGATCGCGCAGACAGTAGAGCGCCATCTTGCGTTGCGCGTCGTTGCCCTGCGTAACGAGACGCAACACGTCCGGTACCACCGCCGGGCCGACACCCGCGAGGATAGTCGCCGCCGCCCAGCGCAGATCGCCGTCGGCCGCGCCCATCACTTCGAGGAAAACCGGCAACGCCGCCGGCGGCGGCGGGCCGATCAACGACCACGCGTAGGCCGCACCCCACCGCCGAGCGAGTGAGGCGTCGCTCAGCGCGGCACTGAGCGCCGCTTGGACGGGGCCCGTCGAAGCGCCGGATGCCAGCAGCTCGGCCGCGCGGCGCTGCACGGATTTGCGTCGGTGTCCGAGGCAGTCGATCAACAGCGCGAGGTCGCTGTCGCTCAGCGCGTGCCCCGCTACTTTTGCCAATCGATCGGCAGCTTCGTCGGTGGTCATCCTGAGAGTCCGCGGACGATCGTGTCGGCGATCGCCCGGACCTTTCCGAGGCCGAGGATGAAGTTCTCCGGCTGTGAAAATATCGCCGAGGCGACGGCATCGATCACGCGCCATTCCGCGGGACAGAGTCGCAGCTCGTGCTCGAGCCGCGCGATGGCGGGGGAGTTGGCGATGAAGTCGCCGCTCACGATCAACTCCTTGAGAAAGCGTTCCTGCTCCAACGAGAAGTGGGCCTCGAACACGCCGAGCGGCATCCAAGCGGTTGCCGAGTGGTCGAGGTCGGATCGCGGCCGGCGCTGATACAGCCACGCCTCGGGCTGCAACTCATGCGCGCCGACGGCGTGAATCGCCTGCGATTCGAGCAGGCTGAACTCATGCGGCTCGAACGCCAACGGAAACTGCTTGGTGTACCCGCGCTGCAACACCTCGGCGACTTCGCGCAGCGACAACGACTCGCCCAACTCGTGGGCCAAGCACGTCGTCCCCTCTGAGGTCAGCATCTCGGCTTTCACCGTTCCAGACGGATCTACGACCTCGAGGAAGTGCGGCAAGAGGCTGAAGTCACGCGTGTTCGCGAGCAGCGCTTCGAACAAGAGGGCGCCGTGCTCGTCCGTTTCAAACGAAACCGCCCCAAGAATGCGCCCGTCGACGGTAATGAAGTCGCGCCCGGGATAGAACGCGTGGACGCCGATCGCTCGGTAGCCCTCCAAGATGCCGCGCACGTACCGGTTCAACACTTGATACGGGGCGAGCGCGTTTGGATCGCTGGAATACAGCGCCGATCGATGCGGCAGAATCAACGACAGGCCGACGAAGCCGTCGCCGAACGGCAGCGCCCGTCCGCCGCATTGCCGGCGATGCAGCGCGATGCCGTCAGTCGCGGCACGTGCGGCCGGCGCCAGGTGGTAACGACCGAGCGCGAGTACGTCGCCCGCGAAGCTGTACACGCGCATCACCGCGTTGCGGGTTCGCGATGCCCGTTGCACGGCACGCATGAGATGGCGGTCGGCCGCCAGACTCCAGCTTGCGCCTACGTCCGGCTCGACGATGAAATCGATCGCCTGCATTGGGCGACCGGGTCATAGCACAGGCGAATGCGCAATTCGGAATGCGGAGTGTGCGGAGAATGCGGAATGTCTTAGACACTTTCAAGCCAGGTCAGCTTGCGGTTCAGATGCGTCAGCAACGCGGCTGCGCTGGGAGGTTGGCCGGTGGCGTGAGCGATCAGGTCTGGCGCGCGCCAGGTTTTGCCGTGGCGATGGATTTCGCGCTGGAGCCACTCACGCAGTGGCCGGAAATCGCCGCGCGCGAAGGCGTCGTCGAGCGCGCCGAGCGATCGTTGCGCCGCTTCAAACAGTTGCGCGGCGTAGACGTTGCCGAGCGTGTAAGTGGGAAAGTAGCCGAACAGTCCCTCGGACCAGTGCACGTCTTGGAGTACCCCATCGCGATCGTCGGTCGGCGCCACGCCCACATATTGTCGCATCTTCTCCGCCCACGCTGCGGGCAAGTCGGTGACGTTCAGGGTGCCGTCGATCAGGGCGCGCTCGAGCTCGAAGCGCAATACGATGTGCAGATTGTAGGTCAGCTCGTCGGACTCGGTCCGAATGAGCGACGGGCGCGCCTCGTTGGCGGCAAGAAGCACGGTCGCGAGCGAACGACTCTTGACCGCGGGAAACACGTTGGCCAACTCCGACAACAGCCAGCGCCAGAACGCCTCGGAGCGGCCCACGAGATTTTCCCACAAGCGCGACTGCGATTCGTGCACGCCCATCGAACACGCCTCACCCATCGGCGTCGCGCGTGCCGTCGGATCGAGTCCCTGCTCGTACAACGCGTGACCGGTCTCATGAATGGTCGAGAACAGCGCCGAGCGCAGGTCGCGCTCGCTGATGCGGGTCGTGATGCGGACGTCGTCGCCGACCTCGGTGGTGAATGGGTGCGCCGCCTCATCGAGCCGGCCGCGGGAGAAGTCGAAACCCAAGCGCTCCGCGACCAGGCGGTTGAGCGCGCGCTGCTTGTCGATCGCGAAGCGGCCGGACAGCCCGGTTGCCCGCAGCGGTTTCCGAGCGAGGCAAGCGGAAAGCCGGGCAATCAGCGGCACGAGCCCGTCGCGCAACGCGGCGAACAGTTGATCGAGCAGGGCGGTGGTGGCACCGGGTTCGAAGCCCTCGAGCAAGACATCGTATGGCGGTCGCTCCGGATCGATGGCCGTGGCGACGCGTTGCTCGATCGCCACCAAGCGGGCGAGGTAGGGTGCCAGCGCCGCGAAGTCGTCGGCACGGCGCGCCCGAATCCATACGGCGTGCGATTCGCTGCGCAGCGCCGAGCGTTCGCGCACCAGCGCGGCATCGAGCCGACGGGTGCGGTCGATCCGCCACTTGGTCTCACGAACATTGACCTGCTGGTGCGGATCGAGTTGATCGAGGCGCGTGGCGAGTTCGTCGACGAGCGCGAGGAAGCGCGGATCGGTGGTGCGCTCGTGTAGGATGCCGGCGAGCAATCCGATTTGGCGGGCGCGTCCGGGTGTTGCCGCCGGCGGTAGCTGGGTTTCCTGATCCCAGGACAGGAGTGCCAACGTGCCGCCGAGGTCGCCGTGCTCGCGCAGCGCGGTGATCAGCGCATCGTACTGCTCCGCAATCGACATGTTCCGCTTCGCTACGGTTTGCGGCGTTCGCGCGCCCCGGATTGTTCGAACATCCTGGCCGCAGCCGCGTGTGCGGTGGATTGATCGCCACGTAGCAGTGCGCCGCGCAGCCGTGTGACCAAGGCACGCATCAGCGTCGCCTCGGCCGGATCGAGGCGATCGGCGAGTCCGGACAAGTGCTCCATTGCCTCGGTGAGTTTGCTGATGGCGGCCGGCGGATCACCGCGATCGCGTGCGGCGATGGCTTCCGTCAGGCGCGCGCGGACGCTCGGCATGATCGCGCTGGCGGCCGTCCCCAGCACGATTTCGAGTTCGGTCAGCCGAGCGACGACTTGCTCGATCGCGATCGGCACGGCCGGTTGATGTTCGTCCGCCATCGTGGCACCTGCTGGCGGCAGCTTACGAGGTCCGACGTGGACCCGCAACGTGGGAGGGCCGCATGCGTTTTGTGATCATTGGACACGATGCCCCGGACGCCAAGGAGAAGCGCCCGCAGCAGCGCCCGGCGCATCTGGCGTATCTCGAACCGTTGGCGCAGGCGGGGCGTATCGTAGTGGCGGGCGCGTTGGCTGACGGCAGCGGCAGCCTGATCGTCGTCGAAGCCGAGTCGCGCGCGGCGGTGTGGGAGATCATCAGTCGCGATCCGTACGTGATCAACGGAGTCTTCAACAAGGTCGAAGTCCTGCCGTTCAACCAGGTCTTTCCCACGCCGTAGCGATATGGCCAGACGTGCGCCGCGGCCGTCACTGATCGCGTTCCAGCGCGCGGTGTACGAAGTTGTGCGGCGAATTCCGCGCGGGCGCGTGGTCACGTACGGTCAGGTCGCCGCGATCCTCGGTCATCCCCGAGCCGCACGAGCGGTCGGCACCGCGCTGCGCCGGCTTCCGCGGCAACTGGAGCCGCGCGTGCCGTGGCAGCGCGTGATCAACGCGGCGGGTCGCATCAGCTTGCGGGGCGACATCCTTCGGCCCGAATTGCAGCGACGGATGTTGGAGGATGAAGGCGTCGCGTTCGATCGCCGCGGGGTCGTTGATCTGCGGCGCTTCCGTTGGGTCGGGCCGCGGCGCGAACGGCCGGTGCGCCTACGAATCCCGGAGTGAGTGGCGTCAGCTCGCAACCTTGCGGTGGGGTTGAATCAATCCGACGCGATGCCGGCGACCGGCGACTCGCCGGGCGAAGGGCAGGGAGACGGGCGGGCGCTCGTCATTGGGTGAACGGACCAACGTCAACAAACCGTTTCGAACGTAGTCGGCGTCGAGATGGAGTGCGGCGCAGATGTTGACGAAGGCGAAGGGCCAGGGGGCCTCGCCGGCGCAGATCCAACGCTCGGTTTCACGAACGAGACGATCCCCGCGCCGTGTGGCGCTGCCTCGATGCTTGAGCAGGGTGAGCACGGCCTCTTCCAGCACCGCTAGCATGAGCCGCCGCTCGGGGGACAAGTACAAGGGACGCGGCGCAGCAAAATACTGCTCCGGAAGTAAGACATCTGGACAAAGCGTGATCGCTGCGAATGAACTCATATCCCTTCCGATTGCTACACATACTAACGCGGAACGCGTGCGAAAGGTTCCGCGATTGAGCCGAACGGTAGCAACGGGGCATCAACCGACTTGTCGAACGGTTCAATCTGACATCGGCGTGGCCCCGCGCGATGCGGACGATCGCCGTGCGGCGCGGTGTTCATTCCGGTGAACTTCGACACGTGCTCGCCGGATTGCTGCCGTGGAAAGCCAGGCCGCGCTGCCGGACCACAATCGCCAAAACGGGCACCGATCTTGCAAACCCGTTGTGAGACCGCCAGCATGAGCAGGACATGATCGAACTCCACGAGCTGACGAAACGGTACGGCAACATTCTCGCAGTTGATCACGTTAATCTTTCGATTGGCGTCGGCGAAGTGTTCGGGTTCCTCGGGCCCAACGGGGCGGGCAAGACCACGACGATTCGAATGATGATGGGTCTGTTGCAGCCGACCGAGGGGCGAGTCGAGTTGAACGGGCACGATCTCAGTCGAGAACCATTGCTGGCGAAACAGCTCACCGGGTTCGTGCCGGATCGCCCGCACATTTACGAAAAGTTGACCGCCAATGAGTTTCTCGCCTTCGTGGCCGGGCTCTACCGCGTGCCGGACGCGCTGATGACGCAACGGCGCAATGAGCTGCTGGAACTCTTTGATCTCGGCAACTGGGCTGACGAGTTGGTGGAATCGTACTCGCACGGGATGAAGCAGCGATTGACGATGGCGGCCGCATTGATTCACGGGCCTCGCATTTTGATCGTCGACGAGCCGATGGTCGGGCTCGATCCGCGTGGTGCGCGGTTGCTCAAGCGTACGTTCCGCGAGCTGGCAGCCGGCGGCGTGACGATCTTCATGTCGACTCATAGTTTGGAAGTCGCCGAGGAGACCTGCGACCGGATCGGCATCATCGACGGCGGGCGCATCATTGCACTGGGTACGGTCGAAGAGTTGCGGCGCCAAATCGGCAGCGAGGATCCCGTGCGGCTCGAATCGGTATTCCTCACGCTGACCGGCGGCGAAGACGGTGTCGGTCGCATCGGCGGGATGCGGGCCTGAGCATGGCGCAAGCGGAGATTCCGGCGTCGACCGCGATCGTTGATCCGTTCGAACCGAGCGGGGCGAAGGCGGAGCTGAGCGGACTCGCGCTTTTGCTGCGTCCGCGTTGGCTGGCGGTGCGCAATCGTTCGCGGCGGCTGACGCGCGCCGGCAGAATCCAGGCGAGCCTGCTGGGCGTGCTTGCCCTTGGCTTTTGGGCCGCCATCTTCTTCCTGTTTGCGCGCGCGTTGCGGTACTTCCTCGCGGTCCCCGATCTCGGCCCGGTGCTGACCTACAAGCTGCTGGGCATGGTCTTCATGACCTTCTTCTCGATCCTGCTGTTCTCGAACATCGTAGCGTCGCTCTCGACGTTCTTTTTGGCGCGCGACCTCGATCGCTTGGCGGCGGCACCAATTCCGCCGGGCAGGTTTTTTTACGGGCGCTTCGGTGAAACGATGCTCGATTCGTCTTGGATGGTGATCTTGTTCGCCGTACCCGCGTTCCTGGCGTACGGTGTGGTTCACCACACCGGGCCATTGTTCTATGTCGCGGTGGTGGTGACCCTGCCGCCCTTTCTGGTGATTCCGGCGGCGATCGGTGTCAGCGTCACGGCGATACTCGTCAACGTATTCCCGGCCCGGCGCACCAAGGACATCTTGCTCCTTCTGTCGGTCGTCGCGGTCGCCGTTCTCTATCTGTTCTTTCGCATGCTGCAGCCTGAACGGCTGGTGAATCCCGAGGGGTTCAAGGATTTCATGGAGTTTCTCACCGCGATGCAGACGCCGGCATCGCCGCTGCTGCCGAGCACCTGGGCGGCGGAGACGCTGTTCCCGCTGCTCGGTCTGCGTGAGGGTTCGCCGGGGTTCTACTTTCTCTTGTTGCTGAGCACGGCCGCCGTCGCGGCAATGGCCAGCGAACGTGTGATGCGCAGCCTGTTCCTGCCGGGATGGACGAAGGCGCAGGAGGGCCGGCAGGCGCGGCTGACGCAGCAGCCGATGTGGGAGCGGCTCATGCGCGCGGCGACGATTCAGTTCTCGGATCAAACGCGGCTGATCGCAATCAAGGACCTGAAGACCTTTTTCCGCGATACCAGTCAATGGTCGCAGTTGATCCTGCTGTTGGCCCTAGTGGTGGTGTACGTCTACAACTTCAGCGTGCTGCCGCTGCAAGGCAGTCCGCTGGTGACGTTCTACTTCAAGAACGTGATCGCTTTTCTCAATCTGGCGCTGGCAGGCTTCGTGGTCTCGGCGGTGTCGGTGCGGTTCATCTTCCCATCGATCAGTCTCGAGGGCAAAGCGTTCTGGGTGCTGCGAACCGCGCCGCTCAGTTTACGGCGGATGTGGTGGGCGAAGTTTTGGGTCGGATTGCTGCCGCTGCTGGTGCTCGGTGAGGTGTTGGTGTTAGCGACGAATACGTACCTGCGGGTCATGCCGTTCATGATGTGGTTGTCCGCGCTGACGCTGTTTGGAATGACCTTCGGCATCGTCAGCCTCGGGCTCGCGGTGGGAGCGACATATCCCAATTTCGACGCCGACAACGCGGCCCGGGTCGCGGCCGGAGTCGGGGGGCTGGTCTACATGATCGTCTGCATGACGTTCATCGGCACCGTGGTGATTCTCGAGGCGTGGCCCGTGTATGTATTGTTCTCCAGTTGGCTGCGCGGCGTGCCGGTATCGCCGGCGGCCTGGAGCGGTGTGATCGCGTCCTTCACGGCCGCCGTCGGCGTCAGTGGCGCGGTCTTCGCGTGCTCCACCCTCTATGGACTCCGCAAACTCGAAACCATCGAGTGAACCGCACGCATCATCCGGACCTCGGCCGCGGTGACGAAGGTAGACCGCATTGCCGGCGCGCATCCCTTCCGGGGTGGGCGTGAACGGGCGTTCATTTTTTTATTGCCCGAGTTTTTGGGCCGTGCTATGGCCCCGGGCACTATGCGCTTTGGAACGGATACGGCTGAAACGCAACACCACGTGACCACGCCGGAAGAGCGATTGCTGCTGGCGGTGATGCAATCCGCCTTCTGGGACTTGGAGCATCGCGACCCAAGCGAGCGAGACCGCGCTCAGCGGTACTTTTTGTCGGAAGGCGAAGACCACCCGTTTAGCTTCGAGGCGATTTGCCGCCACTTCGGCTGGTCGGCGGGGCGGATTCGCCAGCAACTGTCGCCGCAGTTGATGGTGACAGCCGCGTTGGTTCAAGAGATTCAGCTGCGCCACGGGATGGCTCGATAAACCAGCGGGTTCGATTTCCTCGACCGTCGAGCTGCGGCGGGTCCAACGGGGTGCACGTGGGGTTGACTGGCTGGTGAGTGCTTCCTATTCTCCGCCCGTTGGCGAGTGACCGGCGTGTCTGCCGAGCGAATCGAGTTGACGCCTGTCACGGGCGTGTTTCCCCCCAATCTGTCCCCGGATGGCTATGTGAGCCGCGTCGTCAGCGCACTCATCCTTGCCGGCGGAAAGAACACGCGGATGGGAGGCGAAGACAAGGCCTTTCTCACCGTCGAAGGCGCGTCGGTCTTCGAACGCACGTTCGCGCTGCTCCGGCGGTGCTTTCCGCAAGTCGTGGTGGTCAGCAATTGCCCCGACAAGTATCGCCGCTTCGATGTCGATGTCGTTGCCGACGAGATTCCGGATCTCGGCCCGCTGGGGGGCCTCCACGCCGGACTCGGTAGGTTGCGGCAGCCGTACGCGTTCGTGGTGGCGTGTGACATGCCGTTCCTGCGCATCGAGCCGATCGCGTTTCTCGTCGCTCGGCTGCACGGGCAAGACGCGGTCATCCCACGTTGGGAAGACGACATCGAGCCGTTGCACGCACTGTACGCGACGCATCTTCGTGCGCCGATCGCCCGGGCGGTCGAGCGCGGTGCACGGGCGATCCGCGATTTCCTCCCGCAGATCGACGTCGAGTTCGTGCCGGAAGTGGAGATGCGTGCGGTTCCAGGTGCCGCTGAGTCGTTTCGCAACATCAATACGCCCGCCGAGGCGGCCCGCTTTTCGGTACGGCGATCGCTTGGCGCGAATGGGTAAACATGTGCGATGCCCGAGTTGACGGCGAGGGGACGGCGGCAGTATAGAAAAGCCCGTTCCGACCACTCCAGAGAGTCTCGCGATACTCGATAGACCGTCTTGTCGCCGAATCGATTGATATGACGATGATCAGCCGAGCGATCTGCGCGGAGCCCGCCGCGGGCGATCTGGTCGCTCTCGATCGCCGCACATGAACGAGCGCCGTGTAGCCGCGATGGATCTTGCACCGCTTCGCGCCGCCTTTGAGCAGTGGACCGCCGGCCTCGATCCGGTCGCCGCGCGCATCGCCTTGTTCGAACGCGTCCGCGATATCCCGTACAAATATCCGGCGAGTCGCAACCCGCTCGAAGTATTGCAAGGCCGTGCCGGCTCGTGTTCCGGAAAGCACTATCTGCTCGGCGAGCTCTACCGCATGTTGGGGCTCAAGGTCCGCAACATGATTTGCCGCCATCGGTTCAACGAATCGCCGCTGCCGTTCCCCGATCCGATGCAGGCCCTGCTGATGAAGAATGAGATCGTCGACCTGCACGACTATCTGCAGATCCAGGTCGACGACAATTGGATCGAAGTCGATGCAACCTGGGAGCTGGGTCTACGCGACTTCGGCTTTCCCGTCACCGATCAGTGGGACGGACACCAGGCGATGCTGCTCAGCGTCGTCGTGGACGAGGAGTTCATCGTCGAAGGCGATCCAGAGCGAACCAAGGAGGAGATGCTGTCGAAGCTGACGCCGCGACAGCGCCAACTCCGCAAGCAGTTTCTGGAGTCACTCGCGGCGTGGGTGCAGGAACTCACCGCGGAACTGCGGCGGGACTAGTCGCGATCCTGCGGGCGCATGCATGAGCGGTGAGGAACTCGTTGACATCGTCGACGAGGACGACCGCGTCGTCGGTCGTGCCTCGCGTCGCGAAGTGCGCGCGCGTCACTTGCGTCACCGCAGCACGTACATCCTTCTGTTCAACGCACAGAGCCAAATTTTCGTTCATCAGCGAACCGCGACCAAGGACATCTATCCATCGTACAACGATGTCGCGTTCGGCGGCGTGGTCGCGGCCGGTGAGGACTACGACGCGGGTGCCCGACGTGAGCTTGCCGAGGAGATCGGTGTCGAGGGCGTCGCCTTGCGCCGTGTGCTGGGGTTTCGCTTCGACGACGACAACAATCACGTGAACGGCGTGCTCTACACCGCCACCTATGACGGCGCGATGCAGTTGCAAGCCGCCGAGGTCGCAAACGGACGGTGGATGGATCTGGACGCGGTCATCGACCTCGCCCAGCGCGAGCCGTTTTGCCCGGACGGAATCGAAGCGCTGCGGCGGTACCTCGATCGCTTGCAGCAGGCCAGCAGTCGCAATCGCTGAGGCGCGGAATCCCGCTGTGGTCCGCGCGGAGTGTGTTCACGTCGATTTCGTAGCGGTCTCGGGCTGCGTGGTGCGCAGAGCCTGCGCGAGGACGACCTTGCGGACACCGTGAGCATCCTGAATGGTCACCCGGTCGCCGTCGATTGCGATGATCTTGAACGTTCCCGGTGCCGACATGGTCACCACGGTATCTCCGAGTCGTAACATTGCGTGCCCCTTCCGATTCGCGCGCGTCGTATAGCGGTTCACGCGTGCGCGATCAAAGGCTGCGTTGCCGCTCTCACGATGGTGTGGTACTTCCCACCAGATGGCGGAGACCCAGGCGGACATCGACGCGCACTGGATGCGCCGAGCCTTGTCGGCTGCGGAGCGTGCGGGCGAACGCGGCGAAGTGCCGGTCGGTGCGGTGGTGGTTTATGACGGTGAGGAGATCGTGGCTGCCGGCAACGCCACCATCGGCGCGTGCGATCCCACTGCACACGCCGAAATCGTGGCGCTTCGGAGCGCCGCTGAAGCGGTCGGCAATCACCGGCTGGTGGGTGCGACGATGTACGTCACCCTGGAGCCCTGCGCGATGTGCGTTGGCGCGTTGGTGCAAGCGCGGATCGATCGCGTCGTCTTTGGGGCGGCGGATCCGAAGGCGGGCGCTCTCGGCTCGGTGTTCGATCTCAATTGCGGCCGTTTGAACCATCGCTTCGCGGTCACGTCCGGTGTTCTGGCGGACGAGACTGCGTCGCTGCTGCAGACCTTCTTCCGCAGCCGGCGATCGGCCGTCTCGGTCGTTGGCGACGACACGTCGCTTGCCTTCTAAAGTTCGGAGAGGTGCGTGAGCCCGGTTGAAACGGCACGACTCGAAATCGTGTGACCCGCAAGGGTCCGGGGGTTCGAATCCCCCCCTCTCCGCTTTCCTTTGAGTTCGACCTACTTTTGAGCGACTGAGTCTGAGCGTGCGGCGGTGCACGCCGCGCACGGGCACAGGCCGCGTAGATAGGCGTACGAATAAATTCCGGTATCGTGCCCGTCGGCCCAGACGAGGCCGAGGGCGTAGTTGCCGACCGCGTTGATACTGGCAAGCTGCGGATTGTCGACTTCCACAAAGTGACGCTCGCCGCCGTGGCCCTGGCAGAGTGCGCACGGGCACCAGCCGCGGAGATAGGTGAAAGTGTATTCTCCAACGTGGCCGTCGGCCCAGGTGACGCGGACGAGCTGCTCTTCCGCGACGCGGCGAACCTCGGTCGGGCGCGTTCGTGAAGCGGCCATGCGCATCAACCTACCAGCGCGACGCCGGTGGGTCCATGCGCCGTCACACGGTCATCAACGCACTTGTGGGAAACAACGTCTGCGCGCGCCGGTTTGATCGCAGTACCGGTGCGAGCAATCTCCGTACCCCGCTCACGCCTTGATCATCACCAGGATCATCTTGAAGCGCGTGAGCGCTTTGAGCGCGTGGGGCTGATTCGCCGGGAGCCGGAGCAGTTCGCCGGCTTTCACGCGGTGGGGCTGCCCGGCGATGGTGATCTCGGCTTCGCCGTCGATGAGCAAGACCAGCGCATCGAACGCAGCGCTGTGTTCGCTGAGACCTTCGCCCGCATCGAACGCGAATGCGGTCACGGTCCCGACCGGTTTCTTGATCAGCGTGCGGCTGACGACTGCGCCCGGTTGATATTGAACGAGATCAGTCTGAGAAAGAACACCGGCAAGCTCGGCAGCGTTGGTTTGGACCGTGATCATGCGGGTGCAAGCTTTGGGGTAATTGCTAGTCGGCGTGCTGCGCCGCTGTTTCTTGCAATGCGCGGGCGGCCTCAGCTTCGGGGGTCAGCTCGCTGTGACACGCGTGCTTGCCGTGCACGATCGGCAGCGTGCCGCGCTGCTTGAGCAACGCTTCACCCTCGTCGCTCAGGCCTGGGCTGTGGAGCGACTTGCGCGCGGGCTGGAACTGCGGGTCCTTGCCGCTGGCAAAGGCTTCGATCTCCTTCGAGATGCGCATGCTGCACCAGTCGTGGCCGCACATGGCGCAGAAGTCGGTGTCGACTTCGAGGTCTTCGTCGTGCAGCGCACGGGCGGTTTCGCCGTCGAACGCCAGCTCGAACTGCTTGGGCCAATTCAGCGCGGCACGAGCGCGGGAGAGATCATCGTCCCACTGTCGCGCGCCGGTGATCCCGCGCGCGATGTCGCCGGCGTGGGCGGCGATCTTGTACGCGATGCAGCCGGCCTTCACGTCTTGGGCCTTCGGCAAACCGACGTGCTCCTTGGGTGTGACGTAGCAAAGCATCGCGGCGCCCGTTCGCGCGGCTTCGGTGGCACCGATGGCACTGGTGATGTGGTCGTAACCCGGGAACACGTCGGTCACCAGCGGCCCGAGCACGTAGAACGGCGCGTCGTCGCAGATGCGTTGTTCGAGCTGCATGTTGAACGCGATCTGGTCGAGCGGCACGTGTCCCGGTCCCTCGACCATGGCTTGGACGCCCGCCGCGCGCGCGCGCTGCACGAGTTCGCCGAGCGTGTGCAACTCGGCGAGCTGCGCGGGATCGGAGGCGTCGGCGAGACAGCCGGGTCGCAGACCATCGCCCAGCGAGTAACTGACGTCATACTCGCGCATGATCGCGCTGATCTCGTCGAATAACTCGTACATCGGATTCTGCTTGTTGTGCGTGATCATCCACTTCGCCAGCAGCGACCCCCCGCGCGACACGATGCCGGTGACGCGGTGCTTGATCAGCGGCAGATGCTCCTTGAGAACGCCGGCGTGAATGGTGAAGTAGTCGACGCCTTGCTGGGCTTGGCGTTCGATCTCCTTGAGGATGACGTCGTAGGTGAGGTCTTCGATACGGCGGCCGATGATCATGCTGTAGATCGGCACGGTGCCGATCGGAATCGTGCTGTGATCGATGATGGCTTGGCGACAGTCGTTGAGATTGCCGCCGGTGGACAGGTCCATCAACGTGTCGGCGCCGTACTTCTGCGCCCACAGCAGTTTCTCCACCTCTTCACTGGTGTTGCTACTGACGGGCGAGGCGCCGATGTTGGCGTTGATCTTGGTGGTGATCATGCGGCCGATGCCGGTCGGATCGAGGCGTTTGGGAGCGCGCTCGCCGCGCAGCACGTTGGGATCGTTGATGACCGTCCAACGTTGCGTGACGGTTTGATTGACCCAGTAGCGTCCGGTTGGCTGGGCATCGCGATGTCCGGCGTCGACGGGCTGGCGGTGGTCGCCATTGCCGTTGCCGTGCGCGGCGGCCGGAGCGTGTCCGGCGCTGCCCGCGAGGTGGCGCTTGTTCGCG
Source organism: Binatia bacterium (assembly GCA_035541895.1). Lineage (GTDB taxonomy): Bacteria > Desulfobacterota > Binatia > HRBIN30 > JACQVA1 > DATKMK01. Next base: position 53,536 of record DATKMK010000098.1, read on the forward strand.
GGAATGATCAGCCGGCCGCGCGCGATCTCACCGCGGATGAATTCGGCGGTGACGTTCTCGCGCTCCGCGACGCGGAGCATTTCCGCGGTGATGATCCCTCGGCGGGCGGCCTGCAGTTGGGTCATGACGGACTCCTGTGGTGAGGGGTGAATCGTGAGTCGTGACTGGTGGTGACTCGTGACTCGTGGTTGGTCGCGGCCAACATTTGGTTGCCTTGATGCCCAACCCTACGCCGAGTGGCGAGACGGGGCAAGTTTGTGAGTGAACCAGTGAAGCGGGGAGGCGTGAGTGGTGGTACGCACGTGACTGGGCTCCGGTGCGGAGATCCGGTCCGACCGCTCACCAGTCACCACTCACGACTCCCCACTTCACCGCACCACCAGGACTGCGCAGTGCGCGTGGCGGATCACTTGTTCGGCTGTGCTGCCGAGCAGCCAATGTTTGATTCCGGTTCGGCCGTGGGTGGAGATCACGATGAGGTCGGCGTTGACGGCTTCGGCGGCGGCGACGATCTCGCGGCCGGGCACACCGTGCGCGAGGCGCACGGTGTGCGCCACCGACTTCAACGTCGCGTCGCTCGGCACGCGCTCCAACAACGCCTTGGTGGCGTCCTCTTCGGCGCGCTCGCGGATCTCCGGCGTGATCAAATCCGCCGGGTAGTATTGCGCATACAGTGGCGCGGGTGTCACGACGGTCTCGATCACGTGACAAAGAACCACAGAACTTCCGTGATCGGCGGCCATACGGAACGCGTGCGCGATCGCATGATCGCCGAGATCGGAGAAATCGGTGGTGACGAGAATGGTCTTGAAGCGCTCCAGCATTAGACCCTCGCTTATGGCTTGTCGCTTATGGCATATCGCCGGAAGGAAGTCGCCGCTTTGCGGGTGCCGCTTCTCCGTTCGTCCGGGCATCAGCCATCTGGGATCAGCGATCGGCCAATCTCATCCCAACATGATCATGCCGGCGTCGACGACCAGAACCTGACCGGTCATGAGGTCGCTGTCCGACGATGCAAGAAAGACTGCGGTGCCCGTTAGATCTTCGGGTTGCAGCGGCTTCTTCAGTGCGGTGAACATCACGAGCATGCTCAGCATCTCTTCCGGCACGACGGACTTGGTGGCTTCGGTCATCGTCACGCCGGGAGCGATGGCGTTGACGTTGATTCCCCACGGGCCGAGCGCGCCGGCGAAGTACTTGGTCAATCCGTTCACGCCCATCTTAGCCACGCTGTAGTGAAACGGCGGCGACGGCTTGTCGGGGTCGCTGGTGTCGACTGCACCGACGTTGCCCATGAACGCGGCGGTCGAGGATTGGTTGATGATCTTGCCTTGCTTCTGTCGCTTCATGTACGGCTCGACCGCGCGCGTGCAGAGCCACACACCGGTCAGATTCACGGAGAGAATGCGATTGAAGTACTCCAGCGACGAGTTCTGCGTATCCAGACCGTAGAAGATCGCCGCGTTGTTCAACAGGATATCGATGCGGCCGAAGCGCTCGGCTGCCTTGGCCGCCATCTCCTTCGTACTCGCCTCGTTGGACACGTCGGTCGTGACGTAGAGCGCTTCGCCGCCCTTTGCCTTGATCTCGTCCACCACCTTGGCGCCATTGGCCTGGTTGATTTCCGCCACGACGACCTTGGCCCCTTCTTGCGCGAAGCGCAGCCCGTACGAGCGCCCGATCCCTTGGCCGCCGCCGGTAATGATTGCCACCTTGTCCTTCAGCCGCATAGTTGCCTCCTCGAGTTCCGTCCTCGGCTCGCGATTGACACTCCGACGGCGGATTAGTTACAAGCCCACCGGTGAATTCAATCAGATGATTGAGTCCCTAGCAGGGCCTGGAAGAACCAGTCAAGGTACCGCGCGCGCCGCGAGGGGCCGAGACGGAGGCGTGGGATGAGCACGACCGCATTCAAGAACGTGATCAAGTCGGGGCCGATCGAAGCACCTGAGCCGGTCGACCACTATCTGAGCGCGCTCGATCGGATGATCGCCGAGATCATGTGGACGCGCGACCGGATCACCGCGGCGATCGGCAACGGCAGCGCGCCGCTTGCGTTGGTGAAGCGGATCGCCAAGGAATACTACTACCTCGGTCGCTGGATGACCCCGGACTTCGCCACGTTCATCGCCAACGCGCCCGACGCCTTCTCCCTGACGATGGATTACTCGGAGCACTACGCGCATTGGTGCCAAAACTTCGCCGACGAAGCCGGCTACCTGCGCGATCCCAATCATGTCTCGATGAAGTGGGAGTGGTGCCAACAACTCGGCATCGGTGCCGAGGAGTTGGAGAGCTACACGCCACTGCCCGAAACCATCGCAGTGACTTTCACGATGCTTTACTACGTGCGCCGGTCTTACGAGGAAGGTCTTGCGGTATTCGGATTCGCCGGCGAACGATTGGCCGCACGCAGTGGCTACGCGAAAACGATGTACGAAGGTCTCAAGCAGCACTACGGCATGACCGTCAAGAACTTCGAGGTGCATGCCTACGCGGAGCCTGATCACGGCGACAAGGCCGAAGCGCTGTTTCGCAAGGTAGTCACGACCGCGAGCGTGCAACGTCGCTGCCGCGAGGCGATTCGTAACGTAATGCTCGTGCGCGAGGCGAGAACCAAGGCGCTGAATGCGTTGCTGGATTGATTGCGTCGATGATTGCCAGCCAAGCTTCCAGTCGCAGCAGGTAAATCGTTGATGTCGTCCTGCCAACCCGTCGCCATCGTCGGCGTCGGCTGTTCCGAGTTCGCTCGATCGCTCGCGGCCGACGGTCATGAGATGGCCGTGGCCGCGTGTCGCGCGGCGCTGGACGACGCGGGCCTGACGCCCGGCGACGTCGACGGGATCGCGACCTATCTCGGCGCGTACGAGCACGCGGAGTTGTCGCAGGTCATTCCCGGTGTCGGATTGATCGAGGATCGACTCAAACTGCGCGAGGATCTGATGGCGCTGGCCCCGGCGGCCATGACGAGCATCCACACCGCCGTCGAGGCGGTGCGCAACGGCCAATGCCACACGGTGCTGACGTACAAGGCGAACAAATGGAAACGCGGCGTGCCGCCGGGCGCGGGGAATGCCGCGCCGCTGGTCGGTGGCATTCAGCAGTTCACCGTGCCCTATGGTCACGCGATGACCGCGCAGTGGCTGGCGTTGTGGGCACAGCGCCACTTCTACGAGTATGGGACCACTTGCGAGCATCTCGGTAAATTGGTGGTGACGACGCGCAAGCACGCCGGGCTCAATCCGCGGGCGACCATGCGCGCACCGCTGACGCTCGACGACTACTATCGTTCACCGTGGATCAGCGAGCCGTTCCGAAAGCTCGATTGTGACTTTCCCATCGACGGCGCCGGGGCGCTGGTGATCACCACGGTCGAGCGCGCCCGCGACCTGAGGCAGCAGCCGATCTATGTTCTCGGCTGCGCTCGGCGGGACGGAATGATGGAAGAATGGGAGATGTGGCCGGACCTCACGACGATGGCATCGAAGGAAGTCTCGGACCATGTGTGGAGAGAGTCGGGGGTGTCGCCGCGCGATGTCGATGTCGCGGAGGTCTATGACGGTTTCTCGTTCCTCGCCCTGTGCTGGCTGGAGGACGCCGGCTTTTGCAAGAAAGGGGAGGGCGGACCGTTCATCGCGAGCGGTGCGCTCGAACTCGACGGTGTTCTCCCGACCAACACCCACGGCGGCAACCTCTCCGAAGGTCGCAGTCACGGCGTCGGCGCGGCGATTGAAGCCGTCCAACAATTGCGCGGCCGTTGTGGCGAGCGGCAAGTGCCCAACGCCCAAGTCGCCTTCGCCGCCAACGGCGGGGGCCCGATTGCGGGCGCGATGGTTTTGAGCGGCGACAGGACGTGAGCCCCGGCCATTCCCGCTGGTCTCCGGTTGTTTCGGTTCGCGGCGACGTCGATCCAGTCTACAAGGCGCTCGTAGCCTGCTCGTGAACTCTGTGCTCCAACAGCGCGACGGCCTGTGTCAGCCGGCGGATCGCGTCGCGTTGTGCCGAGAGCACCAGCGAGAAATGGAGGACGATGGCGAGCAGAAACACGAATGCGACCAGAAACAGTAAAGATGGCGGATAGGCGATGCGCAGGAGTCTCGCCATCGAGTGCAGCAACGGACGATAGACGGAGAGAATGAACAACGCACCGGCTGCGCCCAGCCAAAGTAAGGCGTAGCGTTCTTCGAGGTGGGTGCGCCGAATGGCCTCGATCACGAACGCCAGCAACGCTAGGCTGAACGCTGCGGCAAGGAGCTGCAACGTATACAACGGTTGATACGAGAACATGACTCCTCCTTCGCGACGCGGTGGACGTCGGCGCTTCAGCGCGTTCGCAACCGCTCGATCAGTACCGCCAGCATGACCTTGAGCATGTAGAAACCGGCGTGGAAGGCGCCCGAGATCGATGATTGGCCGGCGGCACGCGCCAACATCACCACCGGCACTTCTTCGGTGTGGAGACCGGCCCGCGCGGCTAGCACCAGGGCTTGGGTTTCCGGATAGTCGTCGGGGTGGAAGCGGGCGAGCAGCTCCAGCGCGCGGCGGTTCAGGGCCCAATAGCCCGAGGTGGGATCGGTGACGCGCGTTCCGACCACCGCGCTGAGAACGGCGAGAATCAGAATGCCGATCCGCCGGATCCAGGTGGACTGGTAGCCTTTGCGAGCAAGGAATCGTGATCCGACAACAATATCGGTGCGAGCAGTCAGCAACGGCTCGAGGAGCTGCGGAATGTACCTCGGATCATGCTGTCCGTCTCCGTCAATTCGCAATGCGGCGTCGTAACCGTGGGCGAGGGCGTAGATGAATCCGGTTTGCACCGTCGCCCCGATCCCGAGATTGCACGGGTGGTGCAACACGATTGCGCCGGCGCGACGTGCGCACGCAGCCGTGTCGTCGATCGAGCCGTCGTCGATTACCACGATATCGCCGTCGAAGACCCCACGAACGGCCGCAACTACGCCCGCAATGCTTGCCGCTTCGTTGAACGCCGGGACGACGACGAGGGTGCGCATGGTCAATCCTTGAGGGCGATTTCCCGCAGTGTCATGCGGTGGTTGGTGAACCAATGGATGAGCTGCGATGTCGAGATGCGCCGCCGCTGTTGGACCTCGCGGCGTTTACGCAGTGCCCGCGGCAAACCTGCCGTCGCGGCGAGCAACGCCTTGACGAGGATCAAGGCCAATTGCGATTCGGAGTGGCTTTGAGCGAACCGCCCGGCCGCACCACGGCCGGTGACCAGACTGATCACCTGCGCGCACAGCCGCGCCAGGGTGAACAACGGGCTCGCGACCAGCCACGGGAGCGGAAGGCACTTCGCTGCCACCCAGACACGATTGCGTTCAACCAGAAATGCCTTGGTCGGCGAATAGGTGTCCGTGGAGGCCGAATATTTATGATACACCACCGCGGCAGGAACGTAGCGCGAACGCCACCCCGCCAACTGGCCCCGCAGCCCCAGATCGGTGTCCTCGCAGTACGCAAACAAATCCTCGTCGAACAAGCCGATGTCGACCAGCATCTCGCGACGCAGCAAGACGGCGCAGCCGCTTGGGATCAGAATGTCCTCTTCGCGATCGTATTGGCCGTGATCGATTTCGAGCCGGCCGCGCCCTCGGCTCAGACCATCTGGATACAGCAGATGGCCGACGTTATCGATGACTCGACGATCGCTGAACGACAAGATCTTCGGCGCAAAGCTTCCGGCTTCAGGGTGCCGCTCGGCCGCGTCAAGCAGCGCGGCCAAGCACCCGGGGTGCACTTCCGTATCGTTGTTCAACGCAAACAGGTAATGCCCCTGGGCCCGGCGGATCCCGGCGTTGAGGGCCCGGCCGTACCCCCAATTCGCCTCGTTTGCCAGCACCTGCACAGTGCTGAACGTATCGCGCAGATATGCGACTGAACCGTCCGCGGACCCATTATCTACGACCAAGATTTCGACGCCCGACAGGGTTTGCCGCTGCAGGGAGTTCAGGCACGTATCAAGGTGCTCGCGACCGTTCCAGTTGACAATGACCACCGACACTAGAACGGTTGGATCATAACTGGCGAGCGAGGTCTCAACGACCCCAGCCACGTGCGGCGCGATCGCGGTCATTCCGTGTTTCACGAGCGCGCCAGTTAAATGCTGAGCCGGACGGGATTGCAAGCGCACGGCGCCAGGTCCGGTTGAGTCCGCGACGCTGTCGCGGTGACGATATGTGCCGCCGCGCAAACAGCTTTAGCGGTTACGACCAACGCAACAGTTGCGCAGCACCAGGCGCGAGGCGGAACACCAGCGAATCGGGTCGCGACCATGTTCGAGACGCCGGATCATAGGCCTCCGGCGCCGCGGCATCGGCACGCAAGCGCACCGCAGCGCTCACCTCGTAACGAAAGTCCCGGTTGACCAGCAGCACTGCCAACCGTCGCCCGGAATCGTCGAATAGTCCCGCCGTGACTGGTCCGCCTTCGATCCCGTCGATCGGTCCGATGGGAAAGGCAATCCCGATTTCCCCCGTCGAGTCGGCGACGCCGATGGATCGGAACGACCGAAGCTCCTCGGCTATGGCCGCCGTCACGCGGTTGAGCCGCGCAGCCTCGAAATAGTGGCGCGTCAACCGGCCACCCTCGACCAAGCCGTAGCGAAAATCCATTCGGTCGCTGCCGACCACATCGACCGGCGTCCAGTAGGCGAAATACGAAATGCCTCGGGCGCCATACGCGAGGGCATGGAATACCTGCCACGCCAGCTCGGTCTCCGTCGGGTCGCGATAGACGAAGTGAGGCATCGCTTGCACAATCAGCATAAACGGAACGCCGAATCGCAACGCCGCGTCGCGCACCGTGCCGAGGTTACGCAAGAAACCGCCGCGATCCTTCTCCTTGAGGAACGGATAGTAATCGAAGCTCAGCAGCCGCGGCCGAACGCGGGTCACGAATGTGTCGATGTATTCCTGATAGCTGGCCGTACCGAGCCCCTTGGCGTCGATGTATCCCGGCAGCAGGTTGACGTATGCGATGCGGGCGGGATCATGTGCGCGCAACCAGTCGGCGACCTGCGCCACGGCGTCGAAGTCGTCGGCGGAAGGTTCGTCGACGACGAGGTATCCGCCCAGGGCGGGATGAGCACCGTAGTCAGCCACGACCGCTGCCGCACCGGCTTCCCAGTCTGGGGACTTGGGTGCGTCTTGCGCAACTCGATCATCGATGATCCACATCTGGAGGCCGTGACGAGCGGCAACGTTAAGCGCGCGCAATTGATCTGCGCGGTCGCGTCCACCTTCACAAGGCGGTCCGACGACATTGAATCCGGCGGATGCAATTTGCTCAGCGCGCGAGTCGTCGAATTCCGCTAACGGCGGACCACACCAAAAGGTCAGGATGAATGGCGGGAGCGATGCCGACAGCCGTGGCACCGTCACCGGCTGGTGCAAGCTGCAGCCTGCATGCACAAGCAGCAGCATTAGCGCGGATGCCGAGAACTTCACGCCGATCTCGCGCTGATATCGCTAGTACCCAGCCGGGAGGTCGCAAACAGCGCCATCCCAGCCACTAAGCCCTCGGCCGCAGACATGACACGGTAGTCGCGGCCAGTCTTCGCGTGGCGAAGTAGTGGCGTGAACGTCGGTGGGTCGAGCCAAAGAGAAACAGCGAGCAACGCGGCGAGCACCGCGACGACGCGCGGCGCGGACCAGCGGCGCGGATCGGTCGCGTGGCTGCTGACGGCGCGGACGAGCAGTACGACTGCCCAGCTTGCGCCGATCGCGTTGAGAACCATGTCGTTGAAGTCGAGATAGGTATCGGGAGTCCCGGCGTAGATTGCGACCTGTTGATAGATCTCGTCGATGACGCCAGCGGCGGTGGTGCCGAGCCAGGCGACGCTTGGTGTATTACCCCCCAGCAGCAAGACTGCGGCGATGAGTGCGTACTGCGGGAGGTGGATGAGTTCAACGTTGGCGACCAACATCCAGTGATAGGCCGACAACGTGGCGGCGCCGAGTAGCATCACCGCAGCGACGACTGGTGGTTGCCGCAGACGCTCCCGATTCCACCACAGCAGAGCGGCCACGATGCTGATCCACGAGCCCGCTACGATGACCAGCGTTGCCTGGTTGTAGGGCGTCCATCCGTAGCGGGTCACCAACGCATCGCACACGTCGGAGATCGGCTTGTGTAGGAAGAGATCCGCGATCAATAGGACACTCGCGGCCGCCCACGACCAACGCACCCGCATCGCACTGCGGGCTCACGCAGCGAAGCGACCGGCGCGCGCGAATGCGGCGCGCAGCTCCGCGTAAGTGCGGGTGACCGGAAATTGCGGGAACTCGCGGACGACGTTGTCGGGGGGGCGAAACAAGATGCCCGCATCCGCTTCTGCCAGCATGGTCGTGTCGTTGTACGAATCGCCCGCCGCGATCACCTCGAAGTTGAGCAGCTTGAACGCCATGATCGCTTTCCGCTTGCCGTCGCGCAGGCGGATACGGTAGTCGCGGATCGCGCCGTCGCCGTCGACGACCAATGAGTTGCAGAACAGCGTCGGGTGGCCGAGTTGGGCCATCAGCGGCGCGGCGAATTCATCAAACGTGTCGGATAGGATGATGACCTGAAAGCGCGCACGCAGCCAATCGAGAAACTCGCCGGCCCCGTCGAGCGGCGCCATGGTCGCGATGACCTGTTGAATGTCAGTCAGACACAAATGATGTTCGTCGAGAATCGCGAGCCGGCGCCGCATGAGCTTGTCGTAATCGGGTTCGTCGCGCGTGGTGACGCGAAGTTCGGCGATGCCGGTGCGCTCGGCGACGTTGATCCAGATCTCGGGGACCAGGACGCCTTCCAAATCAAGACATGCGAGCATGGCAGGCGGTTAACAACATTGCCGCGCCAGTTCAACCGCCGCGCGCGACTCAGAATGTTCGATCGTCCCACGACGCCGGGGGTGGTGTCGGTTCAGGCGGCTCGGGTAATGACGTCGACTCTCTGGTGGTGGTGTTGAGCAAGATCGACACGGTGCGCGAGCCGCGATTGACGACCGCGAGATCGGGCCGCCCGTCTCCATTGAAGTCGCCCGAGGCCACCGTCGTCGGATGGTGCCCCGTCGCAAACGGGATGGGGTCGCTGAAGCGGTTTGGCCCGGTCCCCAAGAGAATCGCCACTTGGTCATTGGCCTCGCGCGCAACGACGAGATCGAGCAATCCATCGCCGTTGAAGTCGTCGGATACCAGCGGCTGCACGGTCGTGCCCATATTGCCGGAAACTGCGCTCGCCAGTCCATGCGTCGTGCCGTGCAGAACGGCGACTTCTTGACTGCGTCCGTTGCCCGCGATCAAGTCGGGCCGGCCGTCACGGTTCAAATCACCCAAGAGTAGAAACGTCGGGTGCAAGTCGACGGCGTAGGACGTCGACGACGGGAATCTCCCGTGTCCATCGCCGAACAAGACGATCACGGTGTCGCCAAGTGAATTGGCCACAGCGATGTCGAGGTGGCCGTCGGCGTTGAAGTCACCGGCGACCAGAGCGGCGGGTGCGGCGCCGGCGCTGACAAGCAGCGGGCTGGCGAAGCCGCCGCGTCCGTCGCCCGCCAAGACGGCGACGTCGTCACTGTTGAAGTTTGCGACCGCGAGATCCGGATGGGAATCCTCGTCGAAGTCAGCGGCAATCAGCGCGCGCGGTTGCCGCCCGACGAGATATCTCCGGCCGCTGCCGAAGCCACCTCTCCCGTCTCCCAACAGCACTGCGACGCTGTTGCTGTTCTCGCTTGCCACAGCGAGATCGAGGCGACCGTCGCCGTCGAAGTCGCCGACGGTGACGGCTGACGGATCGTCGCCCGCAGCCAGCGTGGTTGAGCCGCGAAAATTCCCGTCGCCGTCGCCGAGCAGCACGGTGACCGAGTCGTCCGATTGGTTGACCGATACCAGGTCGACGAAGGTGTCGTTGTTGACGTCCTCCGCGAGGAGCGCGACCGGCCGGCGCCCGACACTGTAGGCCCCCGCGGCGCGAAAGGTTCCGTCGCCGTTGCCGAGGAACACCCCGACCGTGACCGACTGATCGTCGATAATGGCCGCATCGAGGTTCCCGTCCCGGTTGAAATCGCCGAGGGCCAACGCAGCCAGATTCCGTCCGCTTGTAAAGGGCAGTGGGGACTTGAAGCCGCCGGTGTTGTCATTCGCAAGCAGCGCGCCGCCGGTGCGATTGAGGACGATCAAGTCGGGATGCTGGCCGCCGGCCATACGTCCAGCCGCGACCACGCGTGGTTGCACCCCCGCACCGGTTGAGGGGGCCGGTGCAAAGCCGCCGGCGCAGTCGCCGCGCAGCATGATGATCGACCCGGCCTCCTCGTCGGGCATCGCCACATCCACGCAGCCACTCCCGGTGAAGTCCGCTACCGTCGGACTGGTCGGCAGCGGCACCTTGACCGGTGCGCCGGCGGTAAAAATTCCGTGGCCGTCACCCAGCAACGCTGTAACCCCCTCGTCATGCGTGACGATCAGATCGAGCGCCGCATCGCGATTCACCGACGCGACCGTGAGGGAATTCGGTCGCGGGCCGACCACCACCGAATGACTTCCCGGTAAACAGCCGCCGTTGCCGTCTCCGCGTACAAACGTCACCGTCCCCTCATGTTCGTCGGGAAAGACGATGTCCACCTTGCCATCGCCGTCGAAGTCAGCGGCCGCCAGTTGCTTGACAAAGCCGCGCTCGCGAATGATGTGAGGTGACGAGAATGTTCCGCCACCTTTGCCGAGCAGTACGGCGATGCCGCGATCGTTCGCGACCAACAAATCGGGCCACCGGTCGCCATTGAAGCGAGCGACCGCGACGGCGGCCGGGCCGGGTCCGGCGGGATAGTCGACCCGCGTTTGAAATGAGAGTTCGGCGTCGGCGGCGCGGGCCGCCCCAAACGCAGCCAGTACGGCGAATCCGAGGGCCCCGCGACGCATTCGGGGTCGGCTAGCAGATCCGCACAGCAGCGTCTACCGCGACGCGCGCGCGCCGCCGGTATCTCGCTTAGTGGCGCCTGCGCGTACACAGGCGACCGGTCATGCGCACGTTCGGGCGCGCACGCGGCAACGCTTGCCGAGGGGAGAGCCGTTGATCCCGCAAACGGGCGAGCACGCGACGAACCGCATCGGGATTCAGGTTGAGCGTCTCGCACACGACCACGAACGAAAACGGTGAATGTCGGCGAGCGGACCGCACCCAGTGTTCTGCTTCTTGCGCCGCGCGCGACCCGGAGCCGAGGTAGCTACGAATCCCATCTTCGAGGACCGCCAGCATCAGTGCCTTGGTGCCGCTGAACTCGCCTTGGCGCGGCTCACCACCCGCCAACGTTGTGAATCCAGCCAGATCGAATTCATCTTCGATCACTTCCATAGCCCCCCGAATTTCTGCGTCCCGTGCCAGGCGCCCACGTGGTTTCTCCATGTCTTCCTGCCTTGCGCCGAGGGGGACACGTTCCTCGACGCTCGGTGAGCTGGCTGAGCAACGCATGTGCCCCAGCCGTCTCGCTGTCCGGGATTCGTGCAAGGTGCACGATGGGTGCAGCTCGGTCTGGCAGTCATGCCAGGCTGTCGCGACTTCGCGTCGACACATGTGCACCTCCCAACTTCCGGTGACGGCGGGGAGATGATAACGACGGTGTGTGTCGACCGTCTTGCTCACCAATGACGATGGCGTGAATTCGCCAACTCTCCCGCCGCTGGCGCACGCGCTCGAGCGCTTCGGCGAGGTGCGGACCGTGGTGCCGAGCACCGAGCGGAGTTGGATCGCGAAGGCGATCTCGCGTTTCGACCCGCTGGTGGTGCGAGCGGTCGAATGCGACGGGCTGTGGATGCACAGCGTCAGCGGGACGCCCGCCGATTGCGTCAACCTGGCGGTGCACTCGTTGCTGCCGCCACTGCGTCCGGACTTCGTTGTGTCCGGAGTCAATCTTGGACTGAATTATGGACTCGCGTTTCTGTTGTCCAGCGGCACGATCGGCGCCGCCGTCGAGGCACACCTCGCCGGGTTGCGCGCTGTTGCCATCTCGATGGCAATTCCCGCCGACGCCTACGGGTTGACCGGCGCCCATCGCGCCGAACTGATCGGCGAGCAGACCGGCGTGGTCGCCGAAGTCGCCGCCGATATCGTGTCCGACTTGATCGACGAATCGTTCCCGCCCGGCGTCGATCTGTTCTCGGTCAATTTGCCTGCCGGCGTAACGCTGTACACCCCGCGAGTGGTGACCTCAGTGACGCGCTGCCGCTACGGCCGCATCTTCGTTCCCGGGCCGGACGGTGAATATCTGCATCGCTTCAGCGCGCTCGAAGCGGTGGAGGCGGGAGGAGATATGGCTGTGGTTGACGCCGGGCAGGTTGCGATCACGCCGCTGTGTCTCGATGTGTCGACAACGGTGCCGGACCGCTTGCGCGCAAAATTGGAGCGCAGCGACCGATAAAGCCGGTCGGCGATCGCGATCAGCTCAGAGTTCCTCGACCAAAGCCGTGCTGAGGTAGCGCTCGGTGCTGCTGGCCAGCACGGTGACGATCAACTTGCCGGCGTTCTCGGGCCGGCGCGCGACTTCGAGCGCCGCCCACACCGCCGCGCCGCTGGAAATGCCGCACGGAATTCCTTCCTCGCGCCCGACCCGCCGCGCCATCGCCAGGGCGTCGAGGTCGTGCACCTGCAACACTTCGTCGATGATCTTGGTGTTGAGGATGTCCGGTACGAAACCGGCGCCGATGCCTTGGATGGCGTGGCGGCCGGGTTTGCCTCCCGACAACACCGGCGAGTTGGCCGGCTCGACCGCGATGGCGCGGAACGACGGCCTGCGCTGTTTGATGATCTCGGCGACCCCGGTGATGGTACCGCCGGTGCCGACGCCGGAAATGAGGATGTCGACCTTGCCGTCGGTATCGTTCCAGATCTCCTCGGCCGTGGTGCGGCGATGGATGTCCGGATTGTTCGAGTTTTTGAATTGCTGGGGAATGAACGCCTTCGCATGTGAGCGGGCGATCTCTTCGGCCTTGCGAATCGCACCGGTCATCCCCTCGGCCGCCGGCGTCAACACCAACTCGGCGCCGAGGAAGCGCAGCAACTTGCGGCGTTCTATGCTCATCGAGTCGGGCATCGTGAGAATCAACTTGTAGCCGCGCGCGGCACACACGAACGCGAGCGCGATCCCGGTGTTGCCGCTGGTCGGCTCCACGATCATGGTGTGGTGATCGATGGTGCCGGCGCGTTCGGCGGCGTTGATCATGTTGACGCCGATGCGGTCCTTCACGCTGCTGAGCGGATTGAAGAACTCGCACTTCGCGTACACCGTCGCCGCCGCACCGGCCGTGACCCGATTCAGTCGCACCAACGGCGTGTTGCCGATCGTCTCGGTGATGTCGTTGAATAGCCGCGCCATGTCAGTTCCTCTCTCAACCAGCGAGCTTCGCTTTCAGCAACTCGTTGACCTTCTGCGGATTGGCTTTGCCTTGGGTCAGCTTCATCACTTGCCCGACAAAGAAGCCGAAGAGTTTGTCCTTGCCGCCGCGATACTCAACGACCTTCGCGGCGTTGCCGGCCAAGACTGAATCGATCGCCGCGAGGATCGGCCCGTCGTCCGTCACTTGAGTCAAGCCTTGCTCAGCGACGATGCGTTCCGGCGGCACACCGGTCTTCACCATCTCCTCGAATATCGTCTTGGCGATCTTGCCGCTGATCTGACCGCCGTCGATCAGCGCGACCATCGCGGCGAGATGCGCCGGCGTCACCGGCCACTCGCGGATCATCAGCGCCTCGTCGAGCTTGCGTTCGCGGATGATGCGCAGCACTTCGCCCATCACCCAGTTGCTGATCGCTTTGGGATTGCGATGGGCACGGACCGCGGCCTCGTAGTAGTCAGCGACATCCTTGCGCGAAGTGAGCACGTCGGCGTCGTACGCGGGCAACGCGTAGTCGCGCACGAAACGATCGCGCCGCGCGTCGGGTAACTCGGGCAAATTCGCGCGTACGTCGTTGATCCACTGGTCCGAAACCCGCAAGGGCAACAGATCGGGATCGGGAAAGTAGCGATAGTCGTGTGCGAACTCCTTCGAGCGCGACGGGCGCGTCGCCTCGCGATCGGGATCCCAGTGTCGCGTCTCCTGCACCAAGCGGCCGCCGTTGTTGAGCACGTCGGCCTGACGCGCCAGCTCGTACTCGATCGCCTTCTCGACGGCGCGGAACGAGTTCATGTTCTTGACCTCGACCTTGGTACCCAGCTCGCTCGTGCCGCGCGGCCGGATCGAGACATTGGCGTCGCAACGGAAGCTGCCTTCCTCCATGTTGCCGTCGCAGACTTCGAGGTAGCGCAGGATCGAGCGCAGCTTGCGCAAGTAGGCGCCGGCTTCCGCCGCCGAGTGCATGTCGGGTTCGGTGACGATCTCCAGCAGCGGCACGCCGCAGCGATTGAAGTCGACCAGGCTCGCGTCGCCGTGCGCATCGTGGATGTTCTTGCCGGTGTCCTCTTCCATGTGAATTCGAGTAAGGTGGATCGCGCGCGGCTCGCCGTGCTCATTCGCGATCTCGATCGTTCCACCGGTGCACAGCGGCAGCTCGTACTGCGAAATCTGATAGCCCTTAGGCAAGTCGGGATAGAAGTAATTCTTGCGCGCCCAACGGCTCTCGTGCGCGATCGTGCAGTTGATCGCCAGCCCGGCCTTGATCGCGAACTCGACGACGCGCCGATTGAGCACCGGCAAGACGCCCGGCATGCCCAAACACAGCGGGCAGGTGTGCTCGTTCGGGGCGGCGCCGAACTTCGCCGAGCAGGCGCAGAAGATCTTCGACTCGGTGAGCAATTCGGCGTGTACTTCCAGACCGATGACGGCTTGGTAGTCCATGATTCAGTCGGCAGCAGGCACTAGGCGGAAGGCAGTGGGCAGTAGGCGGAAGGCAGACGGCAATAGGTGACAGGAGCAATCCCTCACCGCCCACTGCCTACTGCCTATCGCATACGGTCTACTGGTCTTCATTCGTCACTGCCAACTGCCTACTGCATGCTGCCTACTGGTTCTCCTCCACTCCGTCGCTTGCTGGTAGGCGTGGGCGACGTTGAGAACGGTCTCTTCTTCCAGGGGCCGGCCGATGATCTGCAGCCCGATCGGCAACCCGTGCTGGTCGAAGCCGCAGGGCAGCGACAAACCCGGCAACCCGGCGAGGTTGACCGACACGGTGAAAATGTCTTCGAGGTACATTTGCAGCGGATCGCTGGTCTTGTCGCCGATCGGAAACGCGGTAGTCGGCGCGGTCGGCGCCACGATCGCGTGGCAGCGCTCGAACACCGCAAGGAAGTCGTTCCGGATCAACGTGCGGACCTTTTGCGCCTTGAGATAGTAGGCGTCGTAGTACCCGCTCGACAGCGCGTAGGTGCCGAGCATGATGCGGCGCTTCACTTCGGCACCGAAGCCTTCGGCACGCGTGCGCTTGTACATGTCGAGCAGCGCCTCGCCTTGGCCGCGATAGCCGTACTTGATGCCGTCGTAGCGCGACAAGTTCGAACTCGCCTCGGCCGTCGCGATCAAGTAGTACGCGGGAATTGCGTACTCCGTGTGCGGCAGCGAAACATCGTCGACCTCGGCGCCGAGCGCGTTGAGTTGGCTGACCGCATCGCGAATCGCGCGTTCGACTTCGGGCTGCATGCCCTCGACGAAGTATTCCTTCGGCAGCCCGAGCCGCAGTCCCTTCAGGTTGCCGGTCAGCGCCGCGCGATAGTCCGGCACCGGACGATTGACGCAGGTCGAATCCAACGGATCGTGTCCGGCGATCGTCGACAAGATGTGTGCGCAGTCGGCGACACTGCGCCCGAACGGTCCGACCTGATCGAGCGACGACGCGTACGCGACCACGCCGTAGCGGCTGACGCGGCCGTAGGTCGGCTTGATGCCGACGACGCCACAACACGCGGCCGGCTGCCGGATCGAGCCGCCGGTGTCGGTGCCGAGCGAACCGAGGCACTGGCCGGCGGCGACCGCTGCGGCCGATCCGCCCGACGAGCCGCCTGGCACCCGTTCGCCGTTCCACGGGTTGCGGGTGACCTGATACGCCGAATTCTCGGTCGACGAGCCCATCGCGAACTCGTCGCAATTGAGTTTGCCGACGCACACCGCGCCGGCGTCGAGCAGCTTCTGCGTGACCGTGGCGTTGTACGGCGGAACGAAGTTACCGAGAATTTTCGAGCCGGCCGTGCTGCGAATACCGCGCGTGAGGATGACGTCCTTGATGCCGATCGGGACCCCGCACAACGCCGGCGCGTCGCCGCGCGCCAACCGTTCATCGGCGACCCGCGCTTGCGCGAGCGCGGTGTCGGCCGACACGGTAATGAACGCGTGCAGATGCGGCTCGGTCGCCTCGATGCGGCGCAGCACGGCTTCGGTTAGCTCGACCGACAACAACTCGCGCTTGGCGAGCGCGTGGTGCGCCGCGTCGATAGTCAGCTCGTACAACTCAGCCATGGGCGTGATCGATCGTGTTCCGTGCGGGTGCTCGGGCGGTCACTCGATGATTTTCGGCACTTTGAAAAAGCGATTGTCGCGCTCCGGAGCATTGGCCAACAGACTGTCCACCGCCGGTCGATTGCGCACCACATCGTCGCGAAACGGGGTCTCGATCGCCAAGATGTGCGCCGTCGGTACCACCGACTCGGTGTCGAGCTGCTTCAGCCGCTCGAAGTGGGAAAGGATGTGATCGAGTTGCGAGGCGAACGCCGTCTCCTCCTCCGGCGTCAGCTCCAGACGCGCCAGCAGCGCGATGTGGCGCACATCATCCACACTCAACGGCATGCCGTCGAGTTACCACACGGGGCAGAGGGCTTCAACGCGAGTCCAGCATCCGCTTGCGTGCCTGCACGTTCAGCGCCAAAAGGCCGAATCAAATGATCACCGGCGACATCAAGAACCAGATCGATCGCATCTGGGATTCGTACTGTTCTCGGTGGACATGCTCGACAGCGGGATCGACATCCCGGAAGTGGTGATCTCGCCTTCTTCAAACTCGTGCGGTCCAAGACCAAATTCTGGCAGGTGATCGGGCGCGGCACGCGGTTGTGGCCGGATCTCTTCGGACCGCGGCAAGACAAGGAGCTCTTCTACCTCTTCGACTACTGCGCGAACCTGGAATACTTCAGCTAGGACATTCCGGGCACCGAGGGTTACGCCGCCGAGTCGCTCGGCCGAGACACGACACTAGTTTAGAGACGGAGTTAGGAATTTCCTCGCAACCTGCCCGTCGACTTGCTTACCCGGCGCGACGCCGAGCAGGTGCGTGACGGTGGGATGGAGGTCGATCGCGCGAATACTTTCGACCTCGTGCGCCGGTGCGATGCCAGAGCCCCAGACGTAGAAGATGCCAGCGACGCCCGGCGTGTCGGCCGGGTAGCCGTGTGTGGCTTTGAGGGCGAAGGTCGCAGGCAAGAACTCCGGGCCCCACGTGCCGAGCCAGTGCGCCCATTTCGGCCAGCGGCTGATGTCCTCGATGAAGTACGGCGGATGCGTGGAGAGAATCAGGTCAGCGACCCGCGGGCCCGTGCCAAGGTGCCAGTCCGCGGGCTGCGCATCTTTGCGCACCACGTCGAACTCCTTGTACCCCGACAGCTCCGTGAAGGCGCGGCCGATCTGGTTGTGATCGGCAAAATACAGAAATGAAGTTGTCCCGCTCGAACGATACTGCGCCTCGATGTTGTGGTTGAGCAGGATCTTGCTGATGTTCACGTCGTGCGTCACCGGGATCATGCCATGATCGGTGGTGACGATCAGCGTCACCCGATCGCGAAACGCCAGCGCGTCGATCCCCGCGAGAATCTTACCGACGCACGCGTCGCTCTCGATCACGGCCTGGCGGGTCTCATCCGAATCCATCCCTTTGAAGTGTTCGGCGCCGTCGGGTCCCTTGAAGTACGCGAGGATCAGGCGCGGCCGCTTGTCGTCCGCCAACCGCAGTTGCTCCAACACCTGCTCGGCACGTTCCGGGTCGGACGGAAACGCGGCGAAGTTGCGCTCGGACGACGCGTACGTTGCCAAGTCTCCGCGCGTCGACGAATAGCGTCCGACCCAACCGAGCGCTGCGGCGCGCACGCCCTGGCGCTCCGCCGCTTGGTGCAAGTGCTCGCAACCCGTGAGCCAATCGGCGTCGTGCGAGTGGTCGTACTCACCGCGGCTCGGATCGAGGAAGACGTTGGTGACGATGCCGTGATGCTCCGGCCAGCAGCCGGTCGAGATCGTCGTCTGATTGACGAGCGAGATGGTGGGAAACGCCGGCAGCATCTTGTGCGTCCACGCGCCTTCTCGACGCATGCGATCGAGCGCCGGCGCGGGAATGCTTTGGAGCAGCGACGGCGCCCAGCCGTCGAACAACAGCACCACCACTGTACGGTCCGCGCCGTCATCGGCACCCGCCGCAAACGGCAGAGCGAGACCGACAACGCCGGCCACGAACGCCACCAGCAGTCGAAGACGAACCGAGCCGTTCAGCATGGCCGTTCTTACAACGTCAGACGCGCGCGCAGCAACGATCGAGATTCCACGGTGGTGGGTCTCGCTTCAGAGGCCGTACCTTTTTCGTACGGAGTGCGATGCGCTGCACCGCAACTTGTGTGGCGGGCGGAACGGAAGTACAGGGCTCTCCATTGCCGGAGGAGCCCATGCCTCAACATCGCGATCGTCGCACTATCCAGAGTCTATTCGGACTGGTCGCCCTGCTCGTGGTCGGCTGTGGCGGCGAGATCGGTTCAGCGCCCCCGCCCGCAGCGGTGACGCAAACGATGATCAGCGTCGCAGGCGGGGTGCCCGCCTCCAACCCGACCTCCGGCAGTGCGACGCCGGCCGATTTGAATCGGTGTTACGCGATCGCCTATCGCATGGCGGGCGTGAGCGATTCCGAAGTCGACCGCGTTCTTATCTTGGTGCCGGGATTTCAGGGTGGCGCGGGAACCTTTCACTACCTCGCGCAACGCGTCGTCGGGCGCACGCGTGGCCGCACGATAGTATGGGCGGTCGATCGGCGTTCGAACGCGCTCGAAGATCAAACCGGTCTCGACGCCGCCGAGGCAGCACGTAACCCGGATCTCGCGAAGAACTACTACTTCCATCGCGCGGCGATTGACGGCAAGACGTTCGCCGGGTTCCTCGACAGCAGCGCGAATACGACCGACATCAGCTTCATGTCGGAATGGGGCATCAAGACCCACATCGAAGATCTCGACGCGCTGATCGCGGAAGCCGACCGCCGCTATCCATCGGCAGCGATCTTTCTCGGCGGCCACTCGCTGGGAGGCTCGATCGTGCCGATCTACGCCGCGTGGAATTTCGGCAGCCACAGCGGATTCGAGCGCCTGTCGGGTCTCTTGCTCTTCGAGGGCGCACCGCGACCGGTTCCGTCTGCGGCGATTCCCGATCAAGCGGTGTACGAAACCACGGGTACGTCAGGTGGTCTCGGCGGTCCGGTGAGTCTGCGGACGCTGCGCAGCGGTGATCCATTGTCGTCGATTCCATTCGTCACGCGCGATCTGTTCGTCACCTCGGAAATCTTGGCGATGCGCACCAGCCGGCGGCTTGGGAATCCGGCGGCGCTCAATGGCGATAGCGACTTGATCCGGCCGTTCTTCGCGTTGCTCTTCGCGCTGACCAAGATTCCGCCGATGACCAACCGCGCCGCGCTCGCGTTCGGCTTCGACAAGCACTACGAGCCGCTGTCGTTCACCCGCGCGTCATTGGGGCAGGCGATCGGTCCGATCGGGCCGAATCCACGTGCGAACCTGTTTGCCGGTGCACTCGGGATCGATCCCAGCGGCCTGTTGGCGCCGATCGACGGCAATGCGACGTACGATTGGCAACCCGCGTCGCAGCCGACCGACCTCGACAACTTTGCCGAGGGCCTCTTCGCCGGCCCGAGCAACTTCATCGAGTGGTACTTCCCGGCGCGCCTCACGCTCGACGTCGGCATCACGGCGACGCTCGACGTTCGGCCGACCGGCGATTGGCGCAAGGACGGCTATGGCCTCGCGGTTACCGAGAACGCGCGCGTCGATTTGCCCGTGTTTGCGGTCGCTGGCGGCGACGGTCTTGTGATCGACGCGGCACGTTTCGATCCGTACCGCGAGTCGATCGCCACAACCTTGCGCAACGGCATGGCGCGGAGCGCCGTCGCCGCGGGCTTCGAAGCCTTCACCGAACCCGGTTACGCGCATCTCGACGTGCTGACCGCGACCGACTCCGCTTCTCCCGACAGCGAGTTCAGCCGGCTCGCCGCGTGGATGGACGCCGCCGTCGAACTCGCTCCCCCGCCGCGATAGCCGGCAGCCCGGCGAGGCCTTGCGATGAGTGCGTCGATACGATACCCGTGTGGAAGTATATGGGAGCCCATGCATTGAAGCGGTCCGACGTGCGTGCGGTGCTGGATGCACTGCGGCGTATCGTGCAAGGTCTGCGGGTGTCGGCGCGTGCGGCCGAGCGATTGCACGGAATCAGTGGTGCGCAGTTGTTCGTGCTCCAGCAGTTGAGCGAAGACGGCCCGCACTCGGTCGGGTCGCTTGCGGCGCAGACCTTCACGCATCAAAGCTCGGTGTCGGTCGTTGTCGGTCGGCTCGCCAAGGGCGGTTTCGTACAACGCCTTCCCGGAAGAGCCGATGCGCGCAGGACCGAGGTGACGCTCACCGCGCGCGGCCGGGCGTTGTTGCGGCGCGCACCCGAGGCGGCCCAAGTGCGGTTGATCAATGGCTTGCAGCGGCTGGCACCGCGCCAGCGGCGCGCGATCGCGACCGGGCTGGCAGCTCTGGTGCGGGCGATGGATTTGCACGGTGACTCGCCGGCGCTGTTTTTCGAGGAGGGCGCGCGTCCAGCAGCGCGCGCGAAGCGGCGACGATGAGGGAGAAGGGCGACTTCACAGCCAGTCCGCGCCTGTTGTTCATCTCGGCGATTGCGATTGGGATCGGTGCGCTGTGCGCGTTCGTGGCGGTCGCGTTGACGTGGTTGATCGGTTTGTGCACCAACCTGTTCTTCTATCAGCGGTTTGCCGCGGTGTTTCGCTCACCCGCGGAGCATCAGCTCGGGTGGGCGGTGGTCGCGGTGCCGGTGATCGGCGGACTGATCATCGGGTGCATGGCACGCTTCGGTTCCGAACGGATCCGCGGGCACGGCATCCCCGAGGCCATGGAGGCGATCTTGATCGGCGAGAGCCGCATGCAGGCGAAGGTGGCCATTCTCAAGCCCATCTCGTCGGCAATCTCGATCGGCTCCGGCGGTCCGTTTGGTGCCGAGGGACCGATCATTCTGACCGGCGGCGCGTTCGGATCGCTGATCGCACAGGCGTTTCATTTGTCGGCCTCCGAACGAAAGACCTTGCTGGTCGCGGGCGCCGCCGGCGGCATGTCGGCGACGTTTGCCACACCGGTCGCGGCGGTGATGCTAGCGGTGGAACTGTTGCTGTTCGAATGGAAGCCGCGCAGTGTCGTCCCGGTCGCCCTGGCGAGCGCGATGGCGGCGGCGATTCGTCCGCATCTCGTCGGAGCCGGTCCGTTGTTTCCCGTGCCCACCCATCCGGCGGTCGGGGCGCTGGAGATGCTGTCTGCGCTGATCGTCGGGATCTTGGCCGGCGTCCTGTCCGCGGGACTGACCGCGGCAGTCTACGGCGCCGAAGATGCATTCCAGCGGCTGCCCATCCACTGGATGTGGTGGCCGGCAATCGGCGGCGCCGTCGTTGGCATCGGCGGCGCGCTGCAGCCGCACGCTCTGGGGGTTGGCTACGACACCATCGCCGAGTTGTTGCGGGGTGAGGTCCTTCCCAGTGCGTTGATCGGTCTCATCCTGGTCAAGGCCAGCATCTGGGCGATCGCATTGGGTTCGGGAACGTCGGGTGGCGTGTTGGCGCCGTTGTTGATCATGGGCAGTGCGCTGGGCGCATTGGAGGGCACGGTTCTGCCCGGCGGGGGCAAGGCGCTGTGGCCGCTCGTGAGCATGGCGGCGGTTCTCGGCGGCACGATGCGTTCGCCATTCACGAGCGTGATCTTCGCGCTCGAACTGACGTCTAACGTCAACGCGTTGCTGCCGTGTTTGGTCGCATCGATCGCGGCGCACGGGTTTACCGTACTGGTGATGAAGCGATCGATTCTCACCGAGAAGGTGGCGCGCCGCGGCTATCACGTGAGCCGTGAATACTCGGTCGATCCCCTCGAGCTGTTGGAGGTCAAGGACGTGATGACGACCGAGGTCGTCACGCTGCCGCTCGCGCTCCCGGTCAAGCGGTTGGTCGAGCAGTACTTCGGCCATCACAACTCGCACAAGCACCAGGGCTATCCGGTGCTCGACCAGCGCGGGCAATTGGTCGGCATCGTGACGCGTTCCAACCTGCTCGAACCGTCGGTGACGGAGGCCATGGAGGTGTTGGTCGTGGCCGATATATTGGAACGCGAGCCCCTGACGGTCTCCAGCGAGGAGTCGTGCCGGAGTGCGGCGGAGACCATGGCGCAGGCACGCGTGGGACGTTTGCCGGTGGTCGCCCCGGATGATCCGAGGCGACTGGTGGGTATCTTGACTCGCAGCGATCTGCTCAAGCCGCGGGCGCGAGCGGCGGCCGACGAATACCGTCGCGAGCGCTTCATCGATGTGAAGTGGAGGGCGACCCGCAGGCCGGCCGATGTGTCAGCGGGGTGATCGCGGCGCTCGCGGCTGGCGAACGGCTGACGCGATCGGCGCCGGTGTTGTCAGGGCATCGCGGAGCCAGATCAAGCCGGGCACGGTTGCCGCCCATACCAGCGCGAGCGCCGCAACGCTCAGGGTCGGGTGCGGAAACTCGATGACGCCGATGCGCACGGCGCAGTAGTAGCTGAACGGACCGCTGATCGCCCCGAGCGCCGTGGCGAGCAGATAGCGGCCGGCGAGCCAACTCATCGAACCATTGAGGGTGCTGGCGAAGATCAACCAGAGCGAGGTCAACCACGGCGGGCACAACCACGCGCCGGGAGCGCCCACGAACGCAAACACGCCGAGCGCGGCTTGCGACGTGTCGATCACTGATCCGATCGCGCCGACGACAAGAATCAACGTCAGTTCGCGACCGCGGTCGGTCTGCTGGACGAGGTGGAGAAGCACGAGGACGGCGACCACAACTGGACCGAATGCCGGCCAGCCGCGCGCCGCGCCGACGACACACGCGAACCACCCGAGATAGAACGCCGCGAAGTTGATCACGCGCGCCAGCATCGACGTGCACCGCTGGAGGTCAGCATCCGCACAATTATCCGGAACGCAAGCGTGCGGCCAGCGAGGCGTCGTCGCCGAAACGCGCGGCGATTTGGGCGCGACGAAAATCGAAGATCGCCTGAAGGTCGCGGGTGACCAGCGATCCCGCGACGATGCTGCCCAACGGGGCGAGGGGTAGGGCGTAGCACACACGATCGCGGATGATGGTGCCGTCCGCAAACGGCTCGAACTCGTGCGTGTGACGCCACAAGGCATACGGGCCGCGCGTTTGGCTGTCGACGAAGGCCCGATTCGGTTCCCAGCGATCGATGCGGCTCTGCCACCGCACCGGTAGGCCGTGCAGCCGCAGTTGATGGTCGATCAGCGTGCCCGTTTGCAACGCCGGAGTGCTGACGTGTTTCACGCTGAAGTGGAGAAACGCGGGTGTGATCTGCTCCAGATTGCGCGCGTCGGCGAAGAACGGGAAGACCTTCTCGGGTGGTTCCGGCACCCACTGCTCGGCTTCGAGACGCTCGGTCAAGTCGCTGCACAGATCGCGCAGCGCCGCCTGTAGCCTCGGATACTCGTACGTGAAGTCTAGTCGGCGGGCGGCGACTGCTTGAACGCGTTGGCCGGTGAGCAGCATCGAGGCCATCTCGCCCAGCGCTAGTTGCAAGACCACGCCTGGCACCGGAACGAGCGTGGGCCGGCCGAGCGCGCGGCCGAGTTCGCGAGTGAAGTCCGCGTTGATGACGGCTTCGGGTGACACGCCGTTGATGATCCCCGAGGCGGCATCGTGCTCGATCGCGAAGCGAAACATCCGGACGAGATCGTGGACATGGATCCAACTCATCCACTGCCGGCCGGAACCGAGGCGTCCGCCGAGACCCAGCCGAAACGGGGGAAGCATCTGCCCGAGCGCGCCGCCGTCCGAGCCGAGCACGATGCCGACTCGAATCACAGCGACACGCAGCCCATGCGCCTCGGCGCGCAACGCTTCCGCTTCCCAGGTGCGACAGACGTCCGCGAGAAAGCCGCTGCCAGGACCCGAGTCCTCGTCGACGCTGTCGTCGCGCCGATCACCATAGATGCCGATGGCCGACGCCGAAATCAGCGCCCGCGGCCGTTCCGCGGCGGGCAGCGTGGCGATCGAGTCGACCAGCAGCCGTGTTCCCACGACACGCGAGTCATGAATCGCCCGCTTGCGTTGCGCGGACCAACGCGCTTCCGCGACCCCTTCGCCCGCTAAGTGAACGATCACATCGGTGCCCCGCAGTGCGCCCGAGTCGAGTGCGTCGGCGCCGGGCCTCCACGCGAGGGCTTGGCAACGCACCGGCAACACGCGCTTGGCGCCGGCGACATTGCGAGTGAGCGCGGCGACGGTGTGTCCGCCGTCGATGAGATGGCGAACCAATCGCCGGCCGATGAAGCCGGTGGCGCCCGTGACGATGACTTTCATCGATGACTCCGCACGACGATCAAGGTTAGCCTGGAATGTCGGCTGGATCGATGCGGCCGGCGGCGATGGCGCGTGCGAGCCAACGACCGGACCGTTTCACTTCGCGAGCAAGGCTGACCGGGTCGAACCCGATCAACCCGAATCGCGCGTCGCCGAACCCGTGATGCCACTCGTAGTTATCGACGGCTGTCCAGTGGAAGTAGCCGCGAACATCGACGCCGGCGGTGCGGGCGTGCAGGGCGGCGGCCAGATGCGCCGCGACGTAGCGAATGCGAAAGGTCTCGTCGATGGTCGGGCATCCGTTCTCGGTGACGATGATCGGCACACCGGGAAGCGTTGCCGCGATGCGCTGCAAGCCGTGGGACATTTGTTCGGGACACACGCACCGCCCCATCGCGTCGATCGGCGCGTCAGGCTGATCGGCGTACGAGTGCACGCCGCTCGCTCCGATCGATGACGCCGAGTAGTAGTTGAATCCATACATGTCGACGGCGCCGCGCAAATTGGGAATCGTCTCGGGATCGCGCGACGGCAGGTCGACGACGCCGGTGGCGAGGCCGTGCAGGAGTGCGTGGTGGTACCAGTCGTCGAACCGTTTTGCCGCGGGTGCCGCCGATTCATCCTCTGGAATCAGCGGCAGATAGACCTCGATTGTCGCGACGGTCGCGTCGGCCACGGTTTCGTGGAGGATGGCGTAGGCGCGCGCATGCAATTCGAGAACATGCCGCGCCACCTCGAACGCGATCAGCGGATCGCGCACGTATGGTGGGTTCTCGCCGAGGAAGTAGGACGCGAGGACGTACACCATCGATTCGTTCTGCGTGTGGAAATGTCGGGCGTGGCCGGCGAGTGCACCGGCCGCGTGCTCGACGTAGCGCGCGTACGCGTCGCGATTGACCGGATTGCGAAAGCCGTCGGATTGCGCGACCCACTGCGGCAGGGTGAAGTGAAAGAGGTTCACCCACGGCGTCAGCCCCGCGGCCGTGGCGGCGTCGCAGATCGCGCGGTAGTGATCGAGCGCGGCGACGTCGAAATGTCCGCGGTCGGGTTCAACCCGGCTCCACTCGATCGACAGGCGATAGTGACGGATGCCGAGTGCAGCGACCAGCTTGAAATCTTCAGCATAGCGATCCCAAAACCCATTGCCCGGATTCTTCGGCACGCGACCAGCCTGCGCCGCCGCGACCCAGTCGTTGGCCACGTCGCCGCCTTCGGATTGGAATGCGGACGAAGCGACACCCCACAAAAAATCCGGCGGAATCGCCACCGGCTCGCGCGGCAAGAGGGGTTTCCAGGAAGCGTTGTCCATCAGAGAGAGTGGATCGCGATCCGATCACGCGACGAGCAGGGCTGCGATCACCAGCGCCAAGCCGGCGACATAGGTTCCGAGGGCGCCGACGAAGCGCAGCGGGTACGGCTGGGCCAAGGTCGAACACAAGATCATGCCGGCGGCGTGGCAGTAGCGGAAGAACGTCGCGGCACCGAACGTCCACACCATCCAGGTCGACGGCTGCCGCGCGCCGATGACGATGAACAGCACCGCCATCATCGGCGCATATTCGGTCGCGTTGCCGTGCGCCCGCACGAGTTTGTAGAGGCGGTCCGCCGGATCGGTGGTGTAGCCGATGTTGGTGCCGGTGGAACCGCGTATCAAGGAAACAGCCAGGCCGAGGCCGAACACAAGCAAACCGAGCAGAGCGGTACAGATGATGGCAACCGTCATGGTGTGACCTCCATGTGCGCTGGTGCGCCGTGTGTAGCGAAGGGCTGACGCAATTGAAAGCGCAGGGATGGCATCTTGACCGGTGCACCCGCGCCACATACGGTCCGCGCGCACCATGTCGCGCCCCTCACCGCATGATCGCTGCGCCGGCTTGATGGTGCCGCTGTTTTCGCTGCGCAGCGAGTACGACGTAGGAATCGGCGAAATTCTCGACCTCATTCCGCTCGCCCGATGGGCCGCGCGCGTGGGTCAGCGCGTCATCCAACTGTTGCCAATCAATGAGACGGCGCCCGGCGAGGCCAGCCCCTACAACGCCATGAGCGCGTTTGCGATCGATCCGGTCTACATCAGCCTGCGCGCCGTGCCGGACGCCGGATCAATCTCGCCGATGCCGGCCGACGGCGAGCGACTGCCCCGAGAAGCCATCCGCAGCGCTAAGATGCTGGCATTGGCGGCGGCGTTCGAATCGTTCCAACGCCGCCCACGCGATGAGCCACTGGCAGCATTCCGCGCCTTCGTTGAAGCCAATCGCGATTGGCTGGATGACTATGCGCTGTTCCACGCGATCAAGGAAGCCCGCGACTTCGCGCCGTGGGACACGTGGCCGATGCGGCTACGCGATCGCGATCGTGCGGCATTGCGAAGGGCAGCCCGACGGTTCGCGTCCCGGATCGAGTTTCTGCGCTACGTGCAATGGATCGCGGCGCTGCAGTGGGCGGAAGTGCGCCGCGCCGCAGCGGCAGTCGGTGCGTGGCTCAAAGGCGATCTGCCGTTCGTTCTCGGCCGTGACAGTGCCGACGTGTGGACGCGGCAGGATGAGTTCGACCCGCGCTACTCGGTCGGGGCACCGCCCGACGAATTCAGCGCCACGGGGCAGTCGTGGAACCTGCCGATGTACGAGTGGCCGCGCGTGCGTGCGTCGGACTTCGCCTGGTGGCGCCGCCGCGCACACCATGGGTCGACACTGTACGATCTGTTCCGTATCGACCACATCATCGGCTTCTTTCGCACTTGGGCGATGCCGGTCGATGCCGCCGACGCGCCTCGTTTCGTTCCGGGCGATGAAGCGGCGCAACGTGCGCAAGGCGAAGCCTTCCTCCGCGCGATCGGCGAGGCCGCCGGCGAGGCGCTGCCGATGGCGGAAGACCTCGGCACCGTCCCGCAATGGGTTCGCGCGGTGCTGCACGCCTTCGGGGTGCCGGGGTACAAGGTCTTTCGTTGGGAGCGCGATGACCACGAGTATCGCGATCCGCGACGGTTCGATCCGTTGTCGGTGGTGACCACCGGCACCCACGACACGGACACGCTGGTCGAGTGGTGGTTTGGTCTGTCGCCAACGGAGCGACGCAACGCGCTCCGCGTGCTCGACCTCGGAGCGGACGCGAGCGAACCGGTGTTGTCGCGACCGCTGCGCGAGCAGATGCTGGCGCGACTCTACGACGCCGGCTCGGCGTGGATCATCTTGCCAATACAGGACGTATTCGGCTGGACGGGACGTATCAATGTGCCGGCGACGCCGAGCGCGCAGAACTGGAACTGGCGCATGCCGGTTGCGGTGGATCGGCTCGATGCGGATCCCGTCATCCGCGAGTTGACGGCGTGGCTGCGGCCGGCGGCGGTCGCGAGCGCCCGCCTGCACGAGTGAACCACAGTGCGATCAAAACGTGTCGGGTCGAAGCAGCGCGTCGGTTCCGCCGTCGACGAAGAGAACACTCCCGCAACAGAACGAAGCCTCATCGCTGAGGAGAAACACGATCGCCGCCGCGATGTCATCCGGATCGCCGAAGCCGCCGGTGGGAATCGGAAAGTTGCGAATCGCCGGCCCGAACACCGGATGATCCAGGCCACCTTGCAGCAGCGGTGTGCTGACGGCGCCGGGCGCCACCGCGTTTAGTCGAATGCCGGCGCCCGCCCACTCCGGCGTCGGCGCCATGCGACGCACCCAGCGCGCCAAGGCGAGCTTGGAGCCGCCGTAGACGCGCGCGCTGTCGAGTGTCGCCGCAAGCGCGCGCGCGTCGGTTTCGTTGCCGGCGAGACACGCGGCCACCATCGGCGTCTCGGCGCCGGGCAATGTCGCGGAGTTGGACGAGACCGCGACGGCTGCCGCGGGCGTGGCCGCGGCCAGCGCCTCGCGCAGTCCGGCGAGGAGCGTGTGCGCGCCGAAGTAGTTCACCGAGACGATCAGCGAACAGTTCTCGACCTGCGGTCCGACGCCGGCGCAGACGACCAGGCCGTCAAGGCTGCCGCTGCTGACGCGCAGCACGCCGGCGATCGCGGCGGCGCGGCCCGCAGGTGTGGCGAGGTTGGCCACCACTTCCGCGTTGGCGAGATCGACACCGATCACGTCGTTGCCGGCTTCCTCCAGACGCGCGCGGGTCGCGGCGCCGATGCCCGATGCCGATCCGGTGATTGCGATGACTCCCATGACGTTCCTTTCCGTTGCCGTCGACGGATGGACCTATCGACTCAAAACGAAGATCGCGACATCCGCATTCCAATTGGGATTGTCGACGATCCACCGGCCGGTCGCGCTGTCCAGATAGAGTTGGCGATGCCGCCGGATGCCCTTGCGTTCGCAGAAATCTTCGAAGTCGGCGATCGAGGGGAAGCGACGGTTGGGCGTGTTGAACCATTCGAAATGGTACGGCCCCTCGGCCTTGGGCGAGCGGCCCTGCTGGTACAGCATCGCGCGCAGCTTGTGGTAGGCGAAGTTGGGAAAGCTAACGACGCACGAGCGACCGACCCGCAACATCTCGTCGATGATCCCTTCGGTGTCGATCACCGACTGTAACGTTTGCGACAGCACGACGACATCGAACTGATCGGACACGAAGGACGACAGGCCGCGCTCCAAGTCGCCTTGCACCACGACGAGCCCCGATTCGGTGCAGGCCAGCACCGCGCGCTCGTCGAGTTCGACGCCGACCAGTCGGCTATGGCCGCGCTCGCGCAAGCGCGACAGCAGCGCGCCGGTGCCGCAGCCGAGGTCCAACACGCTCGCGCCGCGCGGAATCAGCTCGAGGATCATCTCGTAGTCGAGGCGTCGATCGTGGAAGATGCTGGTCGGCTCGTCGATGGCGGCGACGCTGCGCGCGCCGGTCGATGCATCGGCCGGCATCGGCTCGCCGAGATGGTTGAGAAAGGCACGCACCATGCCGCCGTAGATCGACAGCTTTTCCTCCAAAAGGAACGAGTCGTGGCCGCCGGAGGTCTCGACGTTACAGTAGGTCACGGAGCGTTCGGCGCCGAGCAGGGCATCGACGATCTGCCGGCTCTGCTCGGGCGGGAAGAGCCAATCGCTGGCATAGCTGATCACGAGCCAGCGGCAGCGGCTGCGCGCGAACGTCGCGCGGAGATCGGCCGGCGTGTCGCCGAGATCGAAGAGATCCATCGCCATCGAGAGGGTGACGTAGCTGTTGGCATCGAAGCGCTCGACGAACTTGTGCCCCTGATACGCGAGATAGGAGCCGACGGAAAACTTCTTCTCGAAGAACGTCGGCACATCACGCGGACGCAAGCGACTCGCGTCGAACTTCGCGGTCATCGCTTCGCGCGAGAGGTAGGTGACGTGCGCGAGCATGCGCGCGAGCGCCAACCCGACTGCGGGACCGGCACCCCGCTCGTAATACTGGCCGCCGTGAAAGTCCGGGTCGTGCAGGATCGCGTTGCGGCCGACGACGTCGAAGGCGAGCGCTTGACTGGTCAGGCGCGCCGACGTCGCGAGCGCGATGCACCCGCGGACGCGGTCGGGATGGCGAATTGCCCACGTCGTTGCTTGGTGGCCGCCGAGGGAGCCGCCGACGACGGCGCGCAGCGCGGCGACGCCGAGATGGTCCACCAGCCGCCGTTGCACGTCGACCATGTCGCCGACGGTGATGGTCGGAAAGTCGGCGCCGTAGGGTCGTCCGGTGCGCGGGTTGATACTGTTGGGTCCGGTCGTGCCGCGACAGCCGCCCAGAATGTTGGGGCAGATGACGAAGTAGCGATCGGTGTCGATCGATTTGCCCGGACCGACCACGATGTCCCACCAGCCCGGATCGTCGGCATCGTCGTGGCGCGCGACGTGGGAGTCGCCGCTGATCGCGTGACAGACCAACACCGCGTTGTCGCCGCGCGCATTCAAGCTGCCGTAGGTTTCGTACGTCACGCACACCTCAGCGAGCTCGCCGCCGAGTTCGAGCGTCAGCGGTTCGGCGAAGGTGACGGTCTTGGCGAACCGCAGCGATGCAGCGCTGCGGGTGCTGTCGCTGCTGTCAAAGGGCGGATCGACCATACGCACGGTCGCTGCGTGGTCAGCGCTGCGATGCGCGGAGGGCTTGGTCGATATCGGCGATGATGTCGCGCTCGTCCTCGATCCCGATCGACAGCCGCACGTATTCCGGGCTGACGCCGGTCTCGCGCTGCTCGGCTTCGGTGAGCTGCGAGTGCGTCGTCGACGCCGGGTGAATCACCAGCGTTTTCGCGTCGCCGATGTTCGCCAGGTGGCTGGCGAGCTTGACCGCGTTGATGAACTTGATCCCGGCCTCGCGGCCGCCTTTGATGCCAAAGCCGACGACCGCCCCGTGCCCATTCGGGAGATAGCGCGTGGCGCGGTCGTGATCGGGATGGCTCGGCAGGCCGGGGTAGTTCACCCACTCGACGGCGGCATGCTTTTCGAGGAAGCGCGCCACCGCAAGGGCGTTGCCGCAATGGCGTGCCATCCGCAAATGCAGGGTTTCGAGACCGAGCAAGAACAAGAACGCTGCGAACGGGCTCATGCAGGCGCCGGTGTCGCGCAGCCAATGCGTGCGGATGTGAAGAATGTACGCGATGTTGCCGATCGGCCGCAGCGCTTCCTCGAACACCACGCCGTGATAGGCGGGATCGGGGGCGCAGAACTCGGGCCACTTCTGCGGATTTTTCGCCCAGGGGAACTTGCCGCTGTCGACGATCACGCCGCCGATGTGCGCGCCGTGGCCGCCGATGAACTTGGTCGTCGAGTAAATGACGACGTCGATGCCGTGCTCGATCGGTCGCAGCAGCATCGGCGTCAGCACCGTGCTGTCGCACAGCACCGGCAGATCGAGCGCGTGCGCCGCGTCTGCGAGGCGGCGGAAGTCGGGCACATCGTTCTTCGGATTGCCGAGGCTTTCGAGGTAGACGCAACGCGTGTTGGCGTCGGCGAGTTCGGCGATCTTCTCGGGATGGTGCGGATCGAAGAATCGGACCTCGATGCCGAGCTTCCGCAGGGTCTGGGTGAACAGCGTCCAGGTTCCGCCGTAGAGACTGGTGGCGGAGATGAAGTTCTGCCCGCTGTGACAGATCGTCAGGATGGCCGCCGTAATCGCCGCCTGACCCGATGCGAACGCGAGTGCCGCGGCGCCGCCGTCGAGCGCCGCCAAGCGCTTCTCGAGCACGTCGTTGGTCGGGTTCATCAACCGCGAGTAAATGTTTCCGAATTCCTTGAGCGCGAACAGGTTGGCGGCGTGATCGGTGTCGGTGAACACGTACGATGTCGTGGCGTAGATCGGAACGGCGCGCGCGCCGGTGGCGTCGACCGTCTGGCCGGCGTGCACCGCCAACGTGCCGAGTCCGGGTGATGGGGTGGTGTCGGTACTCATCGCAAGCTCCTCTTCACGATCCAGTCTGCCGCAATAGATCATTCACTGCGCAGCGACGCCAGCCCCTGCGGTCGCCGCGAGGTTTACCCCAACATCGCGCTCAGTCTATAAGCTGGGGCTGCGAGAGCTTGGATTGGAGGGAGGACGGTAGAATGGATTGTCGAGTCGTGTGCATTTCGCGCGCGCTTGCGGCTGGCGGCGAAGGGATCGGGCAAGCGGTCGCCCAGCGATTGAACTTTCGGTACGTCGACGAGCAGATCATCGCGCGCGCGGCGCAACAGGCGCAAGTCGATCCGAAGCTGGTCGAGGCCGCCGAGCACCGCAAGAACCTGATCGATCGGCTGCTGGACAAGTTGGCGGCGGCGCAGGAGTTGGCGGGCCCGGCCTCGCTAGCCACCGGTCTGCCGCTCGACGCGTTCGTCCCGATGGCGCCGTCCACCTACCGGGCGAACGAAGACGATATGCGCGTGCTGATTCGCGCCGCGATTCACGAAGTCGCCGGCATGGGCCAAGCCGTCATCGTCGCACACGCGGCATCGATGGCGTTGGCCGGTACCGACGGCGTGCTGCGGGTGCTGGTCACTGCATCTCCCGAGACGCGCAGCCAGCGGTTGGCGGCGGCGAGCCACGTGGACAGCACCAAGGCGGCGGGCGAGATCGCGAACTCCGATCGCGAGCGGCGCGACTACTTCCAGCGCTTTTATAACATCAAGACCGAGCTGCCGACCCATTACGATCTGGTCATCAACACCGATGCCCTTGGCGCGGCGCAGGCCGTCGAGATCATCGTCGCGGCGGCGCGAAGTGCATCGGCCTGATGGCGCCGGCGCCGATCAGAATCGACATTTCAAGATCGCCGTCCGCCCGCGTAAGAAACCAGTTGCGAACGTCGTTGGCGAGTCCGGCCGCAGAGTCCGCCGGGTTGGCGCGCGGACGAGTGTAGCCGCGCGCTCCAACCAGGACGATCCGATGGGCGTCGTCGGCCTGCCCCGAGCGGACGTCTCACGTCAACCGAGTGTGCCGCTCCGACGCAGCTCGCCGACGCGCGCGTCGTCGTAACCGAGCACCTCGCGCAGGACCGTTTCGGTGTCGCGGCCGGGCTCGACGGCCGCCTTGGACGGCACCGGCAGTTCTTCACCCAGCAACTTGATCGGTGACGGCATGAGATCGGTGCCGGCTTCGTGGTATGGGCGCAGCGGCAGACGCGCTTGGAATTGCGGATCGCGGGTGATCGATTTGGTGTCGTGCACCGGCGCAATCGGCGTGTTCACCTTCAGACCGAAGGCAAGCCATTCCTCGGTAGTACGAGTGGCGAAGATCGCCGCCAGTTCGCGCCGCAGCGGGAGGTTGCCGCGCGCGTGATCGGCGTATTTCGACCCGGGATTCTGTTCGAACAGCTCGGGCCGCCCCACGCCCTCGCAGAAGTTTTT
Source organism: Binatia bacterium (assembly GCA_035541895.1). GTDB lineage: Bacteria > Desulfobacterota > Binatia > HRBIN30 > JACQVA1 > DATKMK01. The sequence goes on from DATKMK010000098.1 coordinate 86,901, forward strand.
CCAGAACTCGCGTTCCGAGGCCATGAACAGGATGAGCCCGTCCTTCGAGCGGTAGTATTGATAGCGGACGCCTTCGGTCATGCTGTTGTCGCCAACCGGGCGTCGCGGACCTTTGCCGTCGCCGTCGTTGCCCGTGACTTCGTCCTCCGGCCGCTCGTAGGCCTTGTTACCTTCGATGCCGTTCCAGTTGAACGCCGCCGCGGCGTCGCTCTGCGCCACCTCGAAGCGACACCCGTGCCCGGTTGCGCGTGCGCGAATGATCGCCGCACAGATGCCGAGCGCGGCGTATAGCGGGCCGGCGTTGATACCGACCGCGGTGTAGCTGGGAAGCGTCGGCATGCCGTCCGCGTTGAACGTTGGCCGCGCGACACCCGCCCAGGCGTCGTAGGCGATGCCGTGGCTCGGCATGTCCTTGTACGGCCCGGTCAGCCCATAGCCTGAGATCGTGCAGAAGACGATCTTCGGGTTGACCGACTGCATGCGTTCGTAGGTCAGCCCGCGCCGGGCGAGAGCGCCGGGCCGCATTGCTTCGATGACGGCGTCGGCGCCGCGCACGAGATCGAGGTACGTGGTGACACCATCGGCTGTGCGGAGATCGATGATGATGCTGCGCTTGCCGCGATTGAGGTGCCAGTGCAGCAGGGAGATGCCGTCGATGATCGGAAACGCCATCTTGCGCACGTAGTCTCCGCCGCCGGGATTCTCGACCTTGATGACCTCGGCGCCGAGATCGGCAAGTTGCATCCCGACTGCCGCGGGTCCGAGCAGAGAGCTTTCGATGATACGAACGCCGGACAACAGGCCGGACGCATTGGTTGGTGCAGACGAGGCCATGAACGCAATTCCTCCGTGTTCGCGCGTCGACGTACGCTCCTGCCATGATGCGGGGATGGAGTCCAGTGCGACGGGTGCTTGACTCAAGAACGGCCTCAATGTATCGCTTAATCCGGATTGACGGATTGAATGAACAACGGCGTTCCCGACATCATTGCGCGGATGGGCGGACTAGCGGACGTGACACGCGCGCGAACCCTGCGCTTGGTCGAGCAGCACGAGCTGACCGTCGCGGATCTCTGCGCGGTCTTGCAATTGCCGCAGTCCACGGTCAGCCGGCACCTCAAGCTCCTCGCGGACGACGGTTGGGTTACCGCGCGAGCGGAAGGAACGAGCCGGCTGTATCGGATGGATGGCCAGCACTTGGATTCGGCGGCGCGGCGGCTGTGGGCGTTGATCCGCGAACACAGCGCGCAAACCCGCCGCGCGGCGCACGACGATCAACGACTCGCCAGCATCGTCGCGGCGCGGCAGACGCGTTCGCAGGCGTTCTTCAATTCGTCGGCAGGTCAGTGGGACCGCTTGCGACGCGAGATGTTCGGCGACCGCTTCGATGCGGTGGCGCTGACCGGATTGCTGGAGGACACCTGGGTGATGGGCGATCTGGGCTGCGGCACGGGACAGGTCTCGGAGACGGTTGCCCCCTTCGTCCGTGGGGTAATCGCCGTCGACAGCTCACGCGCCATGCTCAAGGCGGCGCGCCAGCGGCTGGCGAGCTTTCCGCAGGTCGACATCCGCCACGGCGACTTGTCGGTGCTGCCGATCGATGACGGAAGCCTCGATGCCGCGGTGACCTGTCTGGTGCTGCATCACGTCGCCGATCCCCCGGCGGTGTTGCGTGCGGCGGCGCGCGTGCTGCGGCCCGCCGGGCGGTTGTTGGTGATCGATATGCTGGCGCATGAGCGGCGCGAGTACCAGCAGCAGATGGGACACGTCTGGCTCGGCTTCGAGCCGTCACAAATTACGAACTGGTTGCACGACGCCGGCTTCGAACGGCCGCGCGTGCAGCCATTGCCGCCGGCGGCGCAGGCAAAGGGCCCGGCATTGTTCGCCGCCAGCGCGCGCCGCGCGCGGTCGAATGCACATTCAAAATCGAGGAGGGAATCGCGATGAGCAACACCGCACAACTGCGAGCCGTCGAAACCGCACCGGCGCACGAACGGCCGCGCTTCAAAGTGAAGGACCTGGGATTGGCGGAGCTCGGCCGCAAGGAGATTCGACTGGCCGAGCAGGAAATGCCCGGCCTCATGGCGCTGCGAAAGCAGTACGCGGCTTCGCAACCCCTGCGCGGCGCTAAGATCATGGGCTCGCTCCACATGACGGTGCAGACTGCCGTCCTGATCGAGACGCTGGTGGATCTCGGCGCCGACGTGCGGTGGGTATCGTGCAACATCTTCAGCACGCAGGACAGCGCGGCGGCGGCCGTCGCCGTCGGTCGCACCGGTACGGTGCAGAACCCGCAAGGTGTCGCCGTCTTTGCCTGGAAAGGTGAGACGCTCGAAGAGTACTGGTGGTGTACCAACGAAGCGCTGGTGTGGCCCGACGGCTCAGGGCCCGACTTGATCGTCGACGACGGCGGTGATGCGACGCTGCTGGTCCACAAAGGTCTGGAGTTCGAGCAGGCCGGCGGGGTTCCCGACTTCGATGCGAAGAACGAACCGGAGGAGTGGGGCATCATTCTCGGGCTGCTGCGGCGCCTGCAAAAGGAAGCACCCGGTCAGTGGCAGCGCACTGCGCCGCGCATCCGCGGCGTGAGCGAAGAAACCACCACCGGCGTCCACCGCCTCTACGAGATGGCGAAGAAGGGCACGCTGCTGTTCCCGGCGATCAACGTCAACGACTCGGTCACCAAGAGCAAGTTCGACAACATCTACGGCTGCCGGCATTCGCTGATCGACGGCCTCAATCGTGCCAGCGACGTCATGCTGGGCGGAAAGATCGCGGTGGTGTGCGGCTTCGGCGAAGTCGGCAAGGGCTGCGCCGAATCGCTACGCGGACAAGGGTGCCGTGTGATCGTCACCGAGATCGATCCGATCTGCGCGCTCCAAGCGGCGATGCAAGGGTATGAGGTCGCCACCGTCGACGACTACGTCGACACCGCCGACATCTTCGTCACCGCCACCGGCAACTTCGGTATCCTCACCGCCGACCACATGGCGCGAATGAAAGACAAGGCGATCGTCGGCAACATCGGCCACTTCGACAATGAAATCGACATGGCCGGCCTGGCGAAGGTGCCCGGTATCAAGAAGATCACCATCAAGCCGCAGTACGACGAGTGGGTGTTTCCCGATGGCCACTCGGTGCTGGTTCTCGCCGAAGGCCGGCTCTTGAACCTCGGCTGCGCCACCGGCCATCCCTCGTTCGTGATGAGCGCATCGTTCACCAATCAGGTGCTGGCGCAACTCGAGCTATGGAAGAGCGCGACGCAGTACGAGCGCAAGGTTTATATGCTCCCCAAGCGGCTCGACGAAGAAGTGGCCCGCCTTCACCTCGGCAAACTCGGCGTCAAACTGACCAAACTCACGCCGAAGCAGGCCGACTACCTCGGCGTGCCGGTCGAGGGGCCGTACAAGCCGGATCACTACCGATACTAGATTTCAATCGACTCACCGGGGAGCGTGACGCTCCCCGGTGAGGTTACGGAGCCGGCCGCGGCGGAAAGGTTTGCAGCATCTCCGCAATGATGTCGCCGAGGCGGTCGTCGCGCTGCACCTCCTCGATGGCGACCTTAACCACTGCGCGCCAGGCCGGCTGTCCGGAGTGCGGGTCGAGGATCTCGATCCGTAGCGCCCCTTGCTCATAGCCTTCGGTGAACGTGTTGACGACGTTACCGGAGCCACCCGCTTCGCGATAGGCGTAGAAGTCGTCGAGGGTATCGATCGTCTGATCGCGAATGCTGATGCCGTAGGCCACACGAAAATCCGGCGACGCCGCCGATTGACGCAAGAAGCCCTTGGCCGCCAGGCGATCCTCGATCGCCGCGCGGATGCGGCGGTCGAGCAGACGTCCTTGCTCGGTGGACGCAACCGAAACCGGTCCCCACTCATACGTGCGGTAAAGCGAGAAATCGATCGCCGGATCGTAATGCGCAGCAACGCGCGGCATGGATGTGCGACAGCCGCTCAGGACCATGCAGAGCGCCGTGCAAATGATCGCGCAAGCTCCCTGGCTTCGACTCATGTGCACTCACTTATCGCAGCGCGTTGGCGTCGTCACCTGGGCCGGCTTGCATCGGTCGGCGCCGGTCGGATAGGTGCAGCCGCACATGCCGACGACCGTGCCGTATCGTCCCCTTGGACTTCGAATCCTCAACGGCATCGGCGCCACGGTGCGCGCCATCGGTGTGCCCCTGATCCGGCTCGACGCGGGTTCGCTCATCACCCGAGCAACCAAAAACACCGGGTTGGGCGACTTCGGCGACACGTGGTTCCATGAGCCGCTGGAGCGGCTGCTGTCCGCCTTCGAACACGAAGCGGCCTTGACGACGCTCGGACGCATCATCGCGCGCACGGATATCGTGCGCCTGCTCGAGAATCGCCTGCGGATGACCGACGCGCACACGCGCCACCCGGAGATCGGCCGGGGCGAGATTCGCGCGCCGATCTTCATCCTCGGCTTGCCGCGAACCGGTACAACGATCCTGCACGAGTTGCTCGCCCAAGATCCGGCCAATCGTGTGCCGATGACCTGGGAAGTCATGCATCCGTGGCCGCCGCCTGAACGCGCGACGTATGCGATCGATGCGCGCATCGCGCAGGTTGAGAAACACTTCGGCGGCGTCGACAAGGTGCTGCCGGGGTTCAAGTCGATGCATCCGATGGGCGCGCAACTGCCGCAGGAGTGCGTCGCCCTGACGGCGCACGATTTCGCCAGCATGTTGTTTTCCACCACGCATCACATTCCGAGCTACCAGCAATGGCTCGACGCGGCGGACCTGCGGCCGGTGTACGCGTCGCATCGCCGCCAGCTGCAGTATTTGCAGTGGCGCTGCCCCGCCGAGCGTTGGGTGCTGAAATCGCCCGGACATTTGTGGGCGCTCGACGCATTGCTGGCCGTGTATCCCGACGCGCGGATCGTGCAGACGCACCGCGATCCGCTGAAGGTGGTGGCCTCGCTGACCAGTCTGGTCACCATGCTGCGGCGCATGGCCAGCGATCAGATCGATCCGCACGCGATCGGTGCCGAGTGGGCGCCGCGCCTGGCGCGGGGGTTGGAGAAAACGATGGTGGTGCGCGCCACCGGCGCGCATAAAGCCGAGCGCGTGTTCGACATGCACTTCACCGAGTTCGTCGGCCGCGAGATCGAGATGGTGCGGCGCATCTATGCCCACTTCGAGATGACGCTCGGTGCTGAAGCCGAGCAGCGCATGCGCAGATTCCTCGCGACGAATCCCGCCGACAAACATGGCGCCCATCGATATCGCTTAGCCGATGCCGGCCTTGATCCGGGGATCGAGCGCAAGCGCTTTGCGGCTTACCAAGAAGCGTACGGGATTCAGCCTGAGCACGTCGATTGAGCGCTGTCGTCAATCGCGGACGCGGTCAAGCGCGACCACCGAACACGTCGGGTGCTCCGGCGGCGCGTCGGCTTGCAACCACCGGCAGAAGAACAACCCCTCGCGGTGACCGGCGGTGTCGAGCCAATTCGGGACGCCCGGATCGCGATGCGCGATCACCACGCGCCATCCGCCGTCGGCCGCGAGCGTGGCCTGCGCGTGATTGATCGACACCCGATGATAGCGATAGTCGAGCGACTGCATGTAGCGATTCCACAGTTGCACGCCCCAGTACACACACGACGGAGAGCGACCGTCGATGACCAACGCTTGATCGGGCTCGAGTTGAAAAGCGCCGAGGGCGTAGATGTTGTCGGGCGTGCCCCAACCGCGCACGGTCGGAGTCCATGGCATCGGCGGCAGCAGCGCATTCGCCATCGGCAGCGGCGGGATGGGTGCGAATTGAATCGTCTCTCGAACGAATGTGGCCGCAGCCTGCAGCCGACGGGCCAGGTGCGCGTCGGTGAGCGGCGCGGGTGACTGGGTCGGCGGAGCGGCTTCGATCGTGAAGTGTCCGTACTCCGCGGCGAGCGGTTCAGCGAAATATTCGCGCGAGATCACGCACACGGCGTCGGCATCGAGCTTGATCCAATTCGGCGTCGCGGGTGCCGGTCGTTCGGCACTCAGCACCAACTCGAAGCTGCCGTCGGGAGCGAAGTGGATGTCGCGCTGCGACACGTTGGCCACGACGCGCTCCGACCATTCGCCGTCGGGCCTACCGCCGTAGATGCAGAAGGCAAGATAGACTTCGTTGCCGCGACGACCGCGGATCGTGTAGGACCGCGCGCCGTCGATGGCTGCGAAGAAGTAGCGCGAGTCGACGTTGTCGCCGAGAATCTTACGGGTCGGCGACGCCAGCGACGTGAAGTGCGGGCGCTGCGGATCGTTCTCGAGATACAGATCGAGCGCATAGCCGAGGACATGGGTGAGATGGCGGTAGCCTTCCGCGACAGCGAGCGCATCCAACCCGGCGCGCGGGCCGGTGAGAAACGTCGCGTCCGCATCGCGCAACACATCGAGCAGCGCGCGAAACGCGCGCCCGCTCTCGGTCAAATTGCTGGAGTCCATCGCCAACGTCTCCCCGTCCCTCGCTGCGTCGCTGCGGACTGTACAAGCACCTGCACTGCGCCGGAGTCAAATTCTCTCTTGCCGGGCATTCGACTCCAACGTTGAGCGCGTGCAACGTCTTGCCTCTATCTCCGCAGAGGCCGGCGCAAGCGACGCCACGCTCTCCATTGGAGAGAACGTAGCGGTGCCGACACGATCGGCTTTTGCGCGAGGCCGACTCACCCATCCTGAGGAGAAAACCGGGCGCGGTTTTGTCCTCAGACTCCTCTTTCGGCCGCGCCGTTGTGAGCCGGCCTCACGCGACAGTCTCGTCACGACGGTTTCAGGCTGCACTACCAATGGTGGGCTGCAAAATCGCAGCGACAGCCTCTGGGCTGTGTGAGCTGATCGCCGAACGCTCCTTCGCTTCAGGAGTTGGAGGCACCTACTTGCCGGTACCCGGCGGCTTCAGTGCGCGCCGCAGCACCTTGCCGTTGCGCGTGCGCGGCAGTGCATCGACGAGGTGCACGATCTTGGGTGCCTTGTACGACGCCAGATGCTCGCGGCCGTAGTCGATCAGATCGTCGACGGTGAGCGACGCCCCAGGTCGCCGCACGACGTACGCCGCCACCAACACCTTGCCGTGTTCGACCTCCTCGCCGATCGCGGCCGCTTCCGCGACCTCGGGGTGCTCGGCGTAGACGCGCTCGATTTCGTAGGGCGACACGCGGTAGCCGAACGAATTGATGAGATCGTCCTTGCGGCCCAGGAACCAGATGTAGCCGTCGCGATCGCGACGGGCGTAATCGCCGGTGAGAAACCAGTTGCCGTGAAACAACGCGGCGGTCTCTTCCGGCTGATTCCAGTATTGCAACATGAGATCGGGGTCGTTGCGTGGAATGCAGATCATCCCTTCGGTGTCGGGCGGGACCTCCTGCCACGTTGCGGGATCGAATAGCTTCACGTCGTGACCCGGCTGTGCGAAGCCGGCCGAGCCGGGCCGGATCGGGCGCGACTTGGTCTGACACAGATAGTAGGAGCACTCGGTCATGCCGAGCCCCTCGTAGATGTCGAGCCCGAACCGCTCACGCCACGCGGCGAGGACCTCATCGGTGAGCGCTTCGCCGGCGCACATACAGTGCCGCAGCGTTGGGACGTCGTCGCGCCCGAACTTGGTGCGCTGAATGATGTGGCGGTAGAGCGTCGGTACGCCGATGAAGATCGTCGCGCGATGCTTGGCGATCAGCGGCGGCCACACCGACGCGTCGTTGCTGCCTTCGTGCACGATCGCGGTATGGCCGCGATAGAGCGGGTCCATCAACCCCGTGCCCAGCACGTAGGTCCAGTTGTACTTCCCCGAATGCAGCACCCGATCGCCATCGGGCCGAAAATCGAACCAATACTCCGACGACGGTTGGCGCCCGAGGAGCGCGCGATGCGCGTGCAGCACGCCCTTCGGGTACCCCGTGGTGCCCGAGGTGTACACGAGATAGGCGGGATCTTCGGCGCGCGTCGGATGCGGCGGGTCGTATGGTCCGACACTGGCCAACGCAACATCGAGATGGATCGGCCCGAGGCGTTGCGAGTGCGCGCGCGCGCCCGGTCCGACCAGCGCGACGTGGCGAACGTGAGCGATGCCTTCGAACGTTTCGTGCATCGCCTGCCAACTCGGGCGATCGGTCACGATCGCCGCCGCACCGGAATCGCGAAGCAAGTAGTCGACCTCCTCCGGCGTCAGCAGCGGCGATGACGGGACCGGAATCGCTCCGCACTTCAACGCCCCGAGAAAGACGACGGGATACTCGATGCAGTTCGGGAGCCGAATGAAGACGCGCTGGCCGGCTGCGACACCGAGATTTCGCAACACCTGGGCGAAGCGGCTGGTGCGGTCCGCCAATTCGGCGTACGTGAGTTGCTGCACGCCGCTCACGTCATCGTCGACAATGACCGCCGCGCGATCTGCGATTGCGGTTCCGAGATGCGCATCGGTGCACGCGACCCCGATGTTGAAGTGCTCGGGGATGTTCCAGGTCCACGGCGGAAAGTCGATCACCGGCCGTTGATAGCCAATTCCGAACGATCGCGATAGCGCGCCGGGCGCCGCCGGCGCGGATTCCCAAGGTGGAACGCGCTCTCCGAGCGCGTTCTGTCCGTGACCATGCGCCATCGTCCGGCGCATACGGTTCGTACATCGGACGCAGGCTGAAGCCTGCGGCTACATCGCGGAGCGACGTGAGACCGTGATGGACTCACCCGCCGCGGGCGCGGCGCGTGGGTTTTGAGGGCCGCGCGTCGGTATCGTGCGACTCGTCGAGCAGGGCGAGCAGGCGCCGCGCGGCTTCAGTCGGCGTCAGTCGCGCCGCCGCGACGGCGGCTTCCATGTCGGGCAGCAGATGCCGTACGTCATCGCGCGCCAGGAAGTGCTGCTTCAACCCGTCGTCGACCATGTTCCAGAACCAAGTGTGTTGCTGCGAGCGCCGCTTGCGATCGAGCTCGCCGCTGGCGCCGAGGATGGCGCGGTAGTCCTCGATGATTGCCCACACGCGATCCATGCCGTCGCTCTGGAGGCCGCTGACGGTGACGACCGGCGGATCCCAGTTGGCGCTGGTGTGACGAAATAAGTTGAGCGCGGCGCGATACTGCGCCGCCGCTTGTACGGCGTGCTCGATGTTGTCGCCGTCCGCCTTGTTGATCGCCAGCGCGTCGGCCAATTCGAGGATGCCCTTCTTGATGCCCTGCAACTCATCGCCAGCGCCGGCGAGCATGAGCACGAGAAAGAAGTCGACCATCGACGCGACGGCATACTCGGATTGGCCCACGCCGACGGTTTCGACGAGCACGACGTCGTAACCCGCAGCCTCGCACACCAGCATCGCCTCGCGCGTGCGCCGTGCCACGCCGCCGAGCGAGCCGCCCGACGGGCTCGGCCGGATGAACGCCTCGGATGCAGCCGACAGACGCGGCATCCGCGTCTTGTCGCCGAGAATGCTGCCGCCGGTACGCGCGCTTGACGGGTCGACCGCCAACACCGCGACGCGTTTGCCGAGACCGATCAGATAGAGACCGAACGCTTCGATGAACGTGCTTTTGCCGACTCCCGGCACGCCGCTGATGCCGATGCGTGCGGCGTGTCCGGTGTGTGGCAGCAACAGTTCCAACAGTCGCTGGGCCGACTGTTGATGGTCCGCCCGGCTGCTTTCGACCAGGGTGATGGCTTTGGCTAAAGCGCGGCGATGGCCGGTGTGCACATCGGTCGCGAGCGCTTCGACCGGCGAAGCTTGACTCGCACGGGTCATACGAAACCACCGATGAACACCGACGGACGCAGATCCGACTCGCGTCGCAGCGTGTCAGTCAATCCGTGTGCATCCGTGTCCATCTGTGGTTTCAAATCCGCTTCATGCGTTGGCCGCGCGGGCTTCGCTGGCGTGGGTTGCGCCGATCAACGCCAACACTTTGCGCGCCGCCTTCGGGATCTGTGTGCCGGGACCGAAGATGGCCTTGACCCCGGCCTTTTCGAGGAAGGGATAGTCCTTTGAAGGAATGATGCCGCCGACGGTGACGACGATGTCACCGGCACCGAGACTCTCGAGTTCCTTGATCAGTTGCGGCACCAGCGTCTTGTGTCCGCCGGACTGGGTGGAGACGCCGACGACGTGGACATCATTCTCGACCGCCTGGCGTGCGACTTCCCCGGGCGTCTGGAAGAGCGTGCCCACGTCGACGTCGAAGCCGAGGTCGGCGAACGCCGTGGCGATGACCTTGGCGCCGCGGTCGTGACCGTCTTGCCCCACTTTGGCAACCAACATGCGCGGCCGGCGGCCGTGCTCAGCCGCGAAGCGGCTCACTTCGGCTTGAATCTCCTGCCAGCCCTCGTCCTTGGCGTACTGGCCGCCGTAGACGCCCGAGATCGAACGAACCTGGGCGTGGTAGCGTCCCCAAACCTTCTCCAATGCGTCGGAGATTTCTCCGACCGATGCGCGAGCGCGCGCGGCGTCGATCGCGAGGGCGAGGACGTTCCCGGTGCCGCTCTCCGCCGCACGGGTCAGCGCATCGAGCGCGGCGCGCACCTTCGCCGCGTCGCGGGTTTCGCGAATCCGCTTCAACCGCGCCACCTGCGCTTCGCACACGGCGGTGTTGTCGATCTCACGGGTGTCGATCTCAGGTTCCTCGGCGAGTTGGAACTTGTTGACGCCAACGACGATATCCTCGCCGCGGTCGATCCGCGCTTGGCGCCGCGCGGCGGTCTCCTCGATGCGGAGCTTCGGCATGCCGGCTTCGATGGCCTTGGTCATGCCGCCCATCTTCTCGACTTCGTCGATGATGCCGAGTGCCTTGCGTGCGAGCGCATGCGTCAGGGATTCCATAAAGTACGAGCCGCCCCACGGATCGACAACCTTCGGGATGCCGGTCTCGAGTTGCAAAATGAGTTGCGTGTTGCGGGCGACGCGCGCCGACGCATCGGTCGGCAACGCGATCGCTTCGTCGAACGAGTTGGTGTGCAGGCTCTGGGTCCCCCCGAACACCGCAGCCATGGCCTCGACCGTGGTGCGGATGATGTTGTTGAACGGGTCTTGCTCGGTGAGGCTGGCACCCGAGGTCTGGCAGTGCGTCCGCAGCATCAGCGAGTTCTGCTGCTTGGGATTGAAGTGCTTCTTCACCAGGGTGGCCCACAACAGCCGCGCCGCGCGCAGCTTGGCCACTTCCATGTAGAAGTTCATGCCGATGGCGAAGAAGAACGACAGCCGGCCGGCGAAGGCGTCGATGTCGAGCCCTTTTGAGAGCGCGGCGCGAACGTATTCGAGGCCGTCGGCGATGGTGAACGCGAGTTCGAGGTCGCACGTCGCGCCGGCTTCTTGCATGTGGTAGCCGGAGATCGAAATCGAGTTGAACTTCGGCATCTCCTTGCTGGTGTACTCGATGATGTCGGCGACGATGCGCATCGACGGCTTTGGCGGATAGATATACGTATTGCGCACCATGAACTCTTTGAGGATGTCATTCTGAATCGTGCCGGTGAGCTTGGCCCGCGGCACACCTTGCTCCTCGCCGGCGACGATGAAGTTGGCGAGCACCGGCAGCACGGCGCCGTTCATGGTCATCGACACCGACATCTTGTCGAGCGGCACGCCGTCGAACAGGATCTTCATGTCCTCGACCGAGTCGATGGCGACCCCGGCTTTGCCGACGTCACCGACGACGCGCGGATGGTCGCTGTCGTAGCCCCGGTGAGTCGCGAGGTCGAAGGCGACGGACAGGCCCATCTGCCCCGCGGCGAGATTGGCGCGGTAGAAGGCGTTGGATTCTTCGGCGGTCGAGAAGCCGGCGTACTGGCGAATCGTCCACGGCTGACCGGCATACATGGTCGAGCGCGGGCCTCTGATGAACGGGAACGCTCCCGGGATGGTGTCTGCGAAGTCGAGGTCGGCGACGTCGGCCGCGGTGTAGAGCGGCTTGAGATCCAACCCCTCGGGCGTGTGCCAAGTCAGGTCGTCGGGGTCTTTGCCCTTGCGTTCTTTGGTCGCGAGCTGACGCCAGACGCTGAGGTCGGCTCGGTCGCTTGTCTTCGCCATCAGTTGACTCCTTTGATGAACCCGCCGCCTGGCGAGAATCGCAAGAAGATTATCAATTCTCCGCCCAGGTGCAACGTCAGGAGCCAGGCCGTGGTGTTTCCGTCTGACCCTGCTGACGGCGCTGGATCACGGGCCGAAGATCAGTGACCCCGTGAGGACAATGTCCGTTTCGGTCAGGACACCGTCGCCATCAGCGTCATCGCCGCGGCACGGGGCGCGTCCGCCGGTCGTGAGCAACAAGAGTTCGCCGGTGAGGTCTGCGGCGCCTACCTCGCCGTCACAATTCGCATCGCCGGGAGTGGCGAGCGCGATCGTTGCCGTCGGCGATGGCGTAATCGTGGTGCTTGCCGACGGTGTAAACGTTGCGGGTGGAACACTGGGCGTACCGGTTGGTGTTGCGATGGGAGGAGAGGTCGACACGGTGGCACTGGGCGAGGCGGTGAGCGAGGCGCTCGGTGTCGGTGTACGCGTCGCCGTCGCCGCCAACGTGGGTGTTTCCGAAGCTGTGCTGGTTCGCGTGGCCGCCAGCGTGGCGGTGGTCGTTGCTGTGGATGGCAGAATCGACGGTGTCAACGTGCCCGTTGGCGCGCCGGTCTGGCTCGGTGTCGCAGACGGAGTTGGTGACGCCATCGATGTGGTCGTCGTTGTAGGTGTCGGACCGGCGTTGGGCGGCGTTGCAGTAGGCAGCGCGATGGACGTCGGAGTCCCAACACCCGCGACGGTGAGCGGGCAACTCACCGTCGTGCTTTGTCCGGCGATCCTGGCGGTGATGAGCAGGTCGCCTGGTGGAAACGGTGCACCGGTCAGGTGCGTCAGCGTTCGCTCGGGCAGGGCGATATTCAGCGAGGTCGAGTCATTGAACTTTTGGTTGAAGGCGTTGGTTTCAGTGATCTGCACGACGACGCCTCCGGTTGCGGGCAAATCCGTGGCGCGCACGATGAGTTCGACAGTGGCCCCCACAACCACGCCGGGGCCGCACCCCTGCGGAGTGGTGATGTCGAGGACCGGCTGAGCCCAAGCGAGCCTGCATTGAACGATGGCCAGCGTCGATGCAACCAACAGCATCGTCAGCGGCTGGCGGGCGTCGATCGTGCGCATGGCTCGACCTGATTCGAACTGGCAACTGTGGTCAGACGTCTCCCAACTTCCGCGACAGATCGACCTCGCGCATCGTCGTGACGGCGAAGACGAGGAGGATCCCGGCTTCGTCGAGGAAACGGGTCTGCACGAACCGCAGCCGGCCCCGCGATTTGATCAGCTCACTCTCCATCACGAAGCGCGGGCCGAGCACGGGTTCGAAGTAATCGATGCGCATGTTGGTAGTGGCCAGCCAATGACGCGGCGAGCCCGGGGCTTCGCCGGCGCGCACGGTGAATAGCGCGACCATGTCGACATAGGTCGGCGTGAAGCCGCCGAAGAGCTGGCCGCGGGGATTCTTCACGTGAGCCGGCACGTGCGCGTCGATGCGCAAAAACCCCTTGCGGCGCTCGGTGACGACCCAGTCGTAGGCTTCGAGGAAATCGCCGGCGGGATGCCCGCGGCCGACAAGGCGCGACGCGTCGCTCGGCCACCACGGTCGGCGGGTCAGGTTGGGCTCGGCATCGCCCGGGCCGTTACGCTCGCCGCTCAAGCACTTCCTTGTCGCCGTAGAGCCGCTTGACGCGCACACTGCCGGGATTGCCGACACTCAAGCACAGCTCGCACAAGGTGCACTCGTCGAGATTCTTATCGACGATCTGCAGCCCGCCGTCGTTGGCCTGGGCGAAGATGTTCACCGGGCACACCTCGACCAACTTCTTCACCAGCGCCGCGTCCTTCGCGACCGCCGGGCTTACTTCGACTTCAATGAACAGGGCCATGTCTCTACTCCAGTGCGGAATGCGGAGTTCGGAATGCGGAATCGACTCCGGACGGTCACGGTATGGTTCTCCGTATTCCGCACTCCCCATTCCGCGTTCCGCATTCAGGTGAGTCGCTTGCGAACGAGCGCCGGAATGTCTTCGATGCGTTCGGCGATCGAGATGCCGGCGGACTCCAGCCGCTTGATTTTCTCGGCGGTGGTATCGGCTTTGCCCTCGACGATGGTACCGGCGTGACCGAAGCGCATGCCGGGCATCTCGTCCATGAACCGCCCGGCCATGAAGGCGATGATCGGCAGCCGCGACTTCTTTTCGACCACGTGGCGGGCGAGCTCGGCTTCCATGCGCCCACCCGGCTCGCAGTAGATCACGATGGCCTTGGTCTCGGGATCGGCTTCGTAGAGCGGCATGAGATCGGCGTAGGTCGAGCCGATGACGGCATCGCCGCCGATCGAGACAGCCGTCGACTGGCCCAGTCCGGCCGCGGTCAGCGTGTTGCACATCTCGGTGGTCATGCCGCCGGAGCGCGACATCACGCCGATCGGTCCTTTCTTGAACGCCTTCTTCGCGTCAACCGCTCGGCCGCCGAGGCCGCCCATCTTGGCTTCGTCGGGCGAGAGCACGCCGAGGCAATTGGGGCCGATGATGCGCGCGCCGCGTAGTCGCGCCAGCTCGACCATCTGCGCGACCTCGAAGCGCGGAATACGCTCGGTGACGACGACGATGATCTTGATACCGGCTTCGATCGCCTCGTACACCGCATCGCGTGTGAACGCCGGCGGCACTGCGACGACCGATCCGTCGACGTGGGTCTTCGCCGTGACCTGCTTCACGGTGTCGTACACCGGAATGCCGTAGACATCGCGACCGCCGCGTCCGGGCGTCACGCCGCCGACGACTTTCGATCCGTAGTCGAGACACTCGCGGCTCATGTTCACCGCTTCGCGGCCGGTGATGCCTTGAATGACGAAGGTGGTGTCCTTGGTGATGAGGATGGACATCGCTCAGGCCCCCCTCATCTTGGCGACCGCACGGCCGGCGGCTTCGTACATCGACACGGAACGATCGCAGTACTCGACACCGTAGTGCTTGAGGATCTTGAAACCCTCGGTTTCCCAGGAGCCCGGGATGCGGAAGATGGCGATCTTTTCGGACGGTTGGTAACCCGACTCGACGACGCCCTTGATCACGCCGCGGGCGACGATGTCGACGCGCGTGTTCGAGACCACGTTCATCATCACCGCGATCTTCTTCACGCCCGGTTTCGCGAGAATCAGCTTGGTCAGCTCGCAGGCCTTGGTGACACTGGGGTTGCCGCCGATCTCGCAGTAGTTGGCCGGCCGACCGCCGTGCTTGCGGATGGCGTCGAACAGCGTCAGCGATCCACCGCCGGCGCCGATAACCAGACCGAGATCGCCGTCGAACTCGACGACATTGCCGGCCACGCCGCGGTGATCGGCGGCGTCGACCGCGGCGCCTTTGATTTCGAATTCCGTCGGCGGTCGCGCCTGGCGCTTCTCCTCCGGATCGATGCCGAGTTCCTTGAGGATCGCCTTTTGACTGCCGCGCGCGTCATCTTCCATATCGACATGACCGTCGAGACAGACGAAACGTCCGTCGGCCAGTTTGGCGAGCGGATTGATCTCGGCGAGCGTGAGCCCGTAGGTGACGAAGATGCGAGCCAACGCGGCCGCGATTTGGGTCAGGCGATTGAGATCAGTGTCGCTGATCTTCAGCGAGGCGATCAGTTCTTTCGCCATGAAGTCGGAGAACGGAAGCAAGGTGGAGAAATTGCGCTTGGCGATATGTTCGGGATGCTTCTCCGCCACTTCTTCGATGTCGATGCCGCCCATATCGCTGCAGATCATCACCGGCAACCGCGCCACGCCGTCCCAGGTAACGCCGATGTAGTACTCTTGCGCCACCGGCGCGCGGCCTTCGACCAACACGCCGCGCGGCGCGTGGCCGTTGATGATCAGGGCGAGAATCTTCTTGGCGGCGTCGGCCGCCTGCGCCGGCGTATCGGCGAATAGCACGCCGCCGGCCTTCATCCGTCCGCCGGTGAGCACCTGCGATTTCAAGACGACCGACCCCGCGATCTCGGCGGCGATCGCCTTGGCGTCATCCGGCGTGCGCGCGATCTTCGATCCGGTCGGCAGCGGAATTCCGTGCTTGCCGAACAGCCGTTTCGATTCGAATTCGTAAAAGCGCATGGGGCAGGGCGCTACTATCTTCGCTGCGAAAGGTCAACTGAGCTGTGCCACGCTGCTGTTCCATCTCGGCGACGAATTTGCCAAGCTGCGCGGCGCGCTGGAGTGAGCAATGACAATCAAGGATCGCACGGCGATCGTCGGGATCGGTCAGACGGTGTTCGGCAAAGGACTCGAAGCCAGTGAGCTGTCGCTCGCGTGTCAGGCAATCTCGATGGCGATCGACGACGCCGGGCTGCAGCCGTCCGAGGTCGATGGGCTGGTGATGTACTCGATGGAGAACGGGCGCGAGGTCGAAGTCGCGCGCAACGTGGGATTGGGCGACATCACGTACTTCGGCGAGATCGGCTACGGCGGCGGCGCCGGCTGCGGCGCGGTCGGACATGCGGCGATGGCGGTGGCGACCGGCCAATGCCGAGTCGCGGTGGCGTGGCGAGCACGCAAGCGTTCCGCCAAGGGCAGTCGGCCGTGGGCCAACGTCAACGCGCGCCTTGGCGGCGCGCAGCAGTGGACGCGCCCCTTCGGTTTGCTCCGACCGGTCGACGAGATCGCGATGCTGGCGCGGCGCTACATGCACGAATTCGGTTGCACCCGCGATCATCTCGCCAACGTCGCGCTGGCATTTCGCAAGCACGCCAATCGCAACCCGGTTGCGACGATGTACGAGAAGAAGCTGACGCGCGAGGACTACATGAAGGCGCGGTGGATCTCCGAGCCGTTGTGCCTGTTCGACAATTGCCTCGAAACCGACGGCGCGCTGGCAGTGGTGATCGTGTCGGCGGAACGTGCGCGCGATCTCAAGCCGCGACCGGCGTACATTCATTCGTTCGCGCAAAGCATTCCACGGCAGCATCAAGTGATGACGAACTACTTCACCGAGGATCCGCTGCTGGGACCGTCGTGGGCGTGTGCGCGCTTGCTATGGCAGCATAGCGACTTTGCGCCCAAGGACGTGCCCGTGGCGCAGCTCTACGACGCGTTCAGTCCGCTGATTCCGCTGTCGCTCGAAGGCTACGGCTTCTGCGGGCGCGGCGAGGGCGCGGCGTTCACGCAAGACGGTGCCTTGGAATGGCCGAGCGGTCGCTTGCCGACCAACACGGCGGGTGGCGGGATGTCGGAAGCCTACGTACACGGATTCAATCTCGTGCTCGAAGGCGTGCGCCAGATGCGCGGCACCTCGACGAGCCAGGTCGATGGCGCCGAGTGTTGTCTCGTGACGAGCGGCGAGGGCGTGCCGACGAGCGCGCTATTGCTGCGGAGGTAGAGCGATGGAATCCGGATTTCTCTTGCCTGATCCCGAAGACGACGACGCCGCGCCGTTCTGGCAGGGCGCCGCACGCGGCGAGCTGCGGGTGCAGACCTGTGCGTCTTGCGGACGACGACGGATGCCGCCGCGACCGATGTGTCCGTCGTGCCGGTCGCTCGATCACGACTGGCACACGCTGTCGGGTCGCGGGACGATTTGGTCGTTCGTGGTCGCGCACCCGCCGCTGTTGCCCGCGTATCAAGCGTTGGCGCCGTACAATGTGATCACGGTTGCGCTCGACGAAGATCCGAGCCTGCGCTTGGTTGGAAACCTGGTCGCGCGGCCGGATGGCCCGATCAACGAGATCGATCCGACGACGATCCGCATCGGCGACCGCGTGCAGGTCGTCTTTCAACCAGTCGACGACATGCATCTGCCGCAATGGATGCGGACAGATGAGCGGAGATGACCGGGCAGGTAGATACGGGTTGTTCGGCCGCATCAGGATCGAAGTGCCAGGCTACGCGGATTCGATGGGACACGAGAATCCCGTCCTATAGCGGCGATGTCCGGCAACGCGACGCGAGCAATCCGGTTGCCGCGGTAAGGTCGAGATCGGCCACAAGCAGGCCTTCCTGGCCGTAAGGTTGAAAGCACTGCAGCGTCCCATCGGGACGGGCGACCGCCGACGTGGTGCCGGAACCTTCGCTCGCGCAGTTCACGGACGCGAAGTAGCACGTATTCTCCGCCGCACGACACAGCATCGCCTTCTCATGGAAGGTGTTGGCAGGATCGGCAAACGTGACGGGGCGATAGCTCTCGGGCTCGGCGACATGCGCGTGCGGGTGAAACACGACCTGCGCGCCGCGGCGCACGGCCCACCGCACCGTCTCCGGATAGCGCCACCCTTCGTGGCAAATCACGATTCCGAAGGTCAACGGGCCCGCCGTGAACACTCGGCGTTCGGTCCCGAGCGCGGGATACGTGGCCTCCTCCGAGGGGTCGAGCTGTCCCTTGTCCTGCCAGCCGGCGATCGTGCCGTCCGGGTCGATCACGCACGCGGTGATCTGCAAGCCGCGGTTGGTCACCCGCTCCGTGCCCAGGATGACGGTGATGCGGGCGTCCCTGGCGGCGGCCGCGACGTCAGCCCACGCTCGTTCGAGGAACGCGGGATCGGGCGGTGGCGGTGTCGTGCCCGGCCAGCGATACCCGGGAACGAAGCATTCCGGAAAGCAGATCACAGTGGCGCCTCGACGGCTTGCGTCGGTCACCGCTGATGTTGCCAATCGCACAGACTCGTCGGGTGTCGCAGAAACGCGGAGGTTCGCGAGGGCGATGCGGACCGTACTCATGGTGATGCTCCTCAACCTCGCTGCGCCTTGATCGGGCGGAATCGTCTTCGCCGGTTGTCTCTCAGCGTCATGGTAGTGTTGACACGCGTGTCGCGTGGATGCGTCCAGTCATTCGTAACGTCCGCACCTCAGCGTCTTCTTGGGGCGTCGACCGGAACGTGTCGTCACGGAGTTGAGGTCTTTGGTGGCGCGCGGCCGCGCGTGGAACGCGACCGCGTGGGCGCCGACCACGCGGTACCGGACGCCATGAACATTCAACGCGGCGATGAACTCTTCGTAATCTCGGCATCTCATCGAGACCCCGTGTCTTCAGACAACTCTGCAGCGCTGCTCCGACTACCTCGACACGTTGCTCGGGAGTGAGCCCGTCGTACCAGAAGCGAAAGTCGGCCTCGTCCGCCGCCGATTTGCGAATTCGGGCCACCGTCCATACCCGGCCTCGGGCGCGTACCATCTGGAGTCGGTCAGCCATGCACCCAACACCGTACCGCGAACTCATCGCGGCCGACCAATGCTCATCATGGCCTGGCGGGATCTTCCCCGGGTTCAGTGGAGACGACATCCGGCAGCCCAAGCCTGCGCGGCGTGGATCGAACTGAAGATGCGACGCATTTCGCGGGTCTTCGCTTGAGGCCATCTCAACGTTCAGCATCAGCGGCGGCGAGAAGCGCCGCCCGCTGCATGCTGTTGTTGGGCGGCGGCGCCTCGTCTCTGGGGCTAGACATCGCTATTACGATACCCATGCGGGGTGAGCACGATGCGCTGCGAAGTATGCGCAGCCTCCGACCATGCTTGCTCAACGGAGGACAGAGGCATCGCCTTTGCGTCGACGCGGAAGGTCCCGCGCACGATCTCCTTCACGAGCGACGGCAGCTCATCGACAATGTCACGGCCCGGTACCGAACCAATACCGCTGCCGACGATCTGCAGGTGCGCTGCGCGCAGGGCCGCCGACGGGATGGCGGCGGTTGGACCCGACACCGAGCCGATTTCGATCCAGGTGAGCGGTTGAGAACGGTCCGCACGCTCGGTAATCACATCCACCATCGTCTTTGCGGTCGCCGCGCCCCAGACGAAGTCAAGGACGACATCAACCTCCCGCGCGAGCGTTCCGAGCTTGGCGTCTTCGAACGTTACGACCTCCGTTGCGCCAAGCGCAGGTAACTTCGCGAGCTTTCTCTCGCTGCGACCTGCTGCGATAATTTGCGACGCGCCCAAATGGCGTGCGACCTGCACTGCCATGCTGCCCGCGTTCCCGGTCGCTCCCAGGATGAGCACCTTCTGTCGCTTCTTGAACGGAACGCGGCAGCGCAGCGCGAGCCACGAGCCCATCGCCGGGTTCAAACCCGCCGCAACCGCGAGATGATCAACGCCACGTGGGAGCACGATGCTGCGGTCGACCTCGATCGCCGTCCTTTCGGCCATCGAGCCCATCGGTGTGTCGTCGAGCACGAAGTAGCGCAGCTTCCCGTCCGAACCGCGCCCGACGCCGTCAATGCCCGGAATCAGCGGCAGCTCGCCCTTGCTCGTATAGTGGGAGCCGTCTGCTTGCGATCGCACGCGCGGGTGAAGCCCGACCGCCAGCACCTCAAGCAGCATTTCCCCGCGATTCTTGGCCACGGGCTCAGCGAAGTCTTCGTACCGAGGTGGTGTATCGAACGATCTGACGACTGCAGCTTTCATGATGCTTTGGTCCGTTCCGAACTCACGATCAAGGCCTTCAAGACCGCATGGCCGCTGTCGTATGAGACTCTCAGGTCGCCCGACTACTATTCGACTCCCGAAAGGAAGTCACGACCCACGCGAATTGTCGTCAGCATAGCATCCCTCGGATGTACTGGTCGGTCTTCGGCGATTGCTCCGCAGCATCGCATGTTTCACTCCGGATCGGCGCGCCCCTCGTAGGGTTGCTAGGCGTCTCCCCCTCGCGGACTAGTATGCCGGAACCGCACCCGATGATCGGCGGGACTGTGCACGCCGAGTCCGCGGCGGTTGAGGACGTGGTTGGCAGCCTGATATCGGCGCGTTGGAAATGATGTGCGCAGGCGTCCCGAAATCGCGTGCAGAGTCGATTCCGACCACTCCGGCGTCTCGAAAGCGCGCACGGAAACGTTTCCGACCGTGTTCGCTGGCCCGAAATCGCACCCGGAAACACTTCCCACTGCTGCCGCGGCGCGAAATCGCACCCGGAAGAGATTCCGACTGGCGCCGCGGGCTTGAAATCAGGGACCGGTGCCTTTCCGTGCGGCGCTGACGTCTGGAGATTGATGTGTGCTGAGCTGCCAGGCGTGTCCCCCTACGGCCAGAACAGCCGGCGGGCTTCGCCGTGCAGCCAGTCGCGGAAATCGGGATGTGCCAGCTCGATGAGGGCGAGGGCGCGCTCGCGCTGCGTGCGTCCCTGCAGATTGATGATGCCGTACTCGGTGACGACGAAGTCGACGAAGGTGCGCGGCACGGTGACGATCGTGCCCGGAGGCAACTGCGGCACGATGCGCGAGATGCTGCCGCCACGCGTGGTCGACGGCAGTACGTGAATCGCGCGACCGCCGGCGGAGTAGAGCGCCCCCATCGTCCAGACCAACTGGCCGCCGGGACCAGTGTACATCTGCGGCCCGATCGATTCGGAGGCGACTTGCCCGGTGAGATCGATCATCGACGCTTGATTGATCGCGACGAGATTGCGGATCGATGAGATGCGCGGGAGATTGTTGACCCACTCGATTTCCTTGATCGCGATGCCCGAATTGTCGGCGCAGAAGCTCATGTCCGCGCCGGGGACGACGAAGGACGCTGTGGCCACGCCGGGATGATATGTCTTGTAGCGGCCGGTGGCGGCGCCGGCTTTGACCAGCTCGACCGCCGAGGCGACCAGGATCTCCGAATCGATTCCGAGGTCATGCTTCTCGGTCAGATAACTGCCCATGCATGACGACAGCGTCCCCGTGCCGATTTGGATCGTGTCGCGGTCATTGACCAAGGTCGACACATACGCGCCGACGACCTCGGTGATCTCCTGTCGCTCCGCCGTAAGCTCAGGCAACCGGATCATATCCGGGCGATCACGTCGCTCGACCAGCAGATCGAACTCCGACAGGTGTACGAAGTTGTCGCCCCGGGTCGGCAGACCGCGGCCGCCCACCTCAGCGATGCTCAGCTTTGCGGTGCGCAGCAGTGCCTTCGATTGCCAGACGCTGTAGCCGAAGTTGACGAAGCCGCGGGCGTCGGGTTCCGACACCGGGGTCATGAAGACGTCTGCCGAGAAGCCGTCGTGGCGGCCGCCTTCGAGCACCTTCGAGCCGATGCCGTAGTCGGTGACGGCAAAGTCACCGTGACGCGACT
The DNA here is from genome assembly GCA_035541895.1 of Binatia bacterium. Taxonomy (GTDB): domain Bacteria; phylum Desulfobacterota; class Binatia; order HRBIN30; family JACQVA1; genus DATKMK01. The sequence goes on from DATKMK010000098.1 coordinate 108,919, forward strand.
CGATCGACGGTCGCACCAGCACGGAGATGAAGTCGCTGACGAAGTCGATGTGACCGTCCCACGCCGGATCGCTCTTCGCCCACGGATGCGGATGCCGCGTCGCCCCTTGGATCACGCGCACGCCTTGCAACTCGCCGCGGCGTTCGGCGAGCGCGTTCATCAACGTCACCGGCACCGGGCCCATCGGGAACCGCACGAGATCGCCGCTTTTGACGCGGCGCGCGGCGGCGTCGGCGGCGGTGAGCTTGTCGGCGAAGGCGGTGCGCCAATCCATCGGATCACGGTCGGGGATCAGGCGTTGCCGCCGAGTAGTTCGCGCAGGGTGGCGGCCAGGTCTCGCAGGACGCGGGCACCGTCGCCGACGAACACCGAGCCGTGCATGGTCGCGAGCACGCGCGGCTGCAGATCCGCCAACTCGTTCACGATGCGCTCGGTATGCGGCGTGAACGGGTAGGCGTGTGCGAACGGTCCATTCGCGTCTTGGATCAAGCCCGCGCGGTGTCGCGCGAGCACGTCGGTCTCGGTGATCGGCTCCACCTCGCCGCCGTGCGACAAGAGATCGGAGCAGAACAGCGTGCGGGTGGACTCGTCGAACAGCAGCGACGCCTCCCAACTGTGCGGGAGATGCGGCGTTTGAAGGAAGCGGAAGCGGTGCCGGCCGGTCGAAAAGCTCTCGCCGTGCTGCATCATACGCGCCGGACGAGCGGCGAAATCATTGAGACTTGTGAGCGCGCCGACGGTGGTGCACAGCGCTTCGGCCTGCGGCGCGAGCGCCAGCCATTCATTGAGGCTGCCGCACTCGTCGGCCTCGAAGTGGCTGAAGCCGCTCCACCGCACCCGCTTCGGATCGATCAGCGACGCGACGCCTTCGCGCACCGCCGGGAACATCGCCTTCATGCCGGTGTGGTACAGCAACGGCTCGTCATCGCGCACCAGAAACTGACTGAACTGCAGATTGTACTCCGGCACGAAGCTGGTGAGGCGAAAGGTGTCGGGTGCGATCTCGGTTACGTTTGTCATATCAACCGCCTTTCGAAGGTAAGAGGCACGAGTGAATGCTCGACTCACCCGGGAGGTCGCCGGCGAGCATCTGAATCGCGTGCTCAGCTTGCTCGAGTGGGAACTCGTGCGTGTGCATCTTGCCAAGCAGGGGCATGCGGCCGGATTCGATCAAACGAATGGCCGCCTGATACGACTTGCTCGTCACCCCCAAGGCGCCGGTGATTTTGATCTCCTTGGCGACGACCAAGTCGCTGATGAAATCCGGGACCGGTTTGAATCCCTTGACGCCGGCGAGCACGATGCGCGCACCCATGGCCGCGTAGTAGAGCGATTCGGCGATCGGCTCCGCTGCGTACGCCGAGACCTCGACGATGACGTCGGCGCCGTGGCCATTGGTCAGGTCGCGCACGGCTTTGCGAGCGTCGTCGGCTTCGATGTTGATGACGTGGTCGGCCCCGAGTTCGAGCGCCAAAGCCAGTTTGCTAGCATCGCGGTCGAGGCCGGTGACGATGATCATGTCGGCGCCCGCGGCGCGTGCGGCGATGGCACTCGCGAGGCCGCGTTGGCCAGGACCGAGAATGAGCACGATATCACCCGGGCCCGTGTCGGGGATGTCGACCGCCCAACGGAAGCCGGCGCCGAGCGGATTGAACATCACCGCGAGTCCAGGCGGGAGATCCTTGCGTACCTTGTGCACGAGCGAGTGCGGGTCGAGATACATGAAGTCGGCGTAGGCGCCCCACAGGCCCGGCGCATGCGAGAGCGGAATGTAGGAGTAGCCGAACAGGCCGGAACCACGACCGCGGCACAATTGGTAGTTCCCGCCGATGCAGGCGCGGCAGTAACCGCAAGGGATGAGCACTTCCACCGCGACGCGGTCGCCGACGTCGACGCCCCATCGTTCGGCCGCGCGGTCGCCGATGCGTTCGATGATGCCGAGCGGTTCGTGCCCCGGAATCAGCGGCCAGCGCACCGGCAGGACGCCGGTGTACTGCTCGACGTCGCTGCCGCAGATGCCGCAGGCCTCGACGCGCAGCAGCGCACCATCGTCGTCGATATCGGGAATCGGCAACTCGCGCAGCTCAAGCTGGCGCGGAGCGGTTTGCACGATTGCGCGTGTCGTCTTCGGCGGCATACGGTAGTCGCACACTGAAACCACAGATGGACACAGATGAACACTGATTGGCAAGCGATCAGTTTAGCGCGTTGTACACGTCGAAGATCAGGCTGAAGCCGCGCGCGTCGCCGGACAGTCCTTGCTGCATCTGGTTCATGACGTAGGCGAAGCCGAGGCGTGCGTCGGGATCGGCGAAGGCGATCGATCCGCCGGCGCCGGGATGACCGAACGCGCGCGGATTGGGACCGAACGGAATCATCGGTTGGGTGAGAAAGAAGCCGAGACCGAACCGCGTGTGCAGCGGGGCGAGGACGGCGTCGGTGCCAAACGCCTGTTCGGTGGTGGCGCGATTGATCGCGTCTGGCCCGAGGATGTGGACCCCGTCGAGGTCGCCGTTGCATGCGAGCGCGCCGTAGATCCGAGCGAGGCCGCGCGCATCGCCGTGGCCATTGGCCGCCGGGATTTCCGCGCCGCGCCAGCCGCGCGTGTTGACCTGGCGTGGATCGAGTCGCGGGTTGCCGAAGACCCGGCCGGCGAGCGATTCGGGATTCTTCGCAGCATTGACGAAGACGTCGGCAGCGCCCTGCGGTGGCGGCGGTGCTGGGATCATATCGGCGCAGCGCGCATCGTCGTGTTCGTCGAGACCGATGTGAAAGTCGACCTCGAGAGGTTTGGCGATCTCTTCGCGAAAGTACCTGCCGAGCGAGCGGCCGTCGACGCGACGGACGAGTTCACCGACGAGATAGCCGAAGGTGAGCGCGTGATAGCCGTGCTGAGTGCCGGGCTTCCACGCGGGCGCTTGGGCGGCGAGCGTCGAGGTCATGAAGTGCCAATCATAGAGGTGCTCGACGGTGATCGGCGGCGCGACCGGAGCGAGGCCCGCCTGATGGCTGAGCAGATGGCGTACGGGGACTTGGTCTTTGCCGGCTTGGGCGAACTCCGGCCAGTAGCGCGCGACCGCTGCATCAAGATCGAGTCGCCCCTGCTCGACCAGTCGGTGCGCACAGATTGCTGTCATCCCCTTCGTCGTCGAGTAGACGTTGACGATGGTGTCACGCTGCCACGGCCGCGTGCGGGCGGCGTCTGCATAACCGCCCCAGAGATCCACGACCGGCTCGCCGTCGAGCGTGACGGCGAGCGCCGCACCGACTTCGCCGCTGGCGAAGCTGCCTTCGAACGATTGCCGCACGCGTTCGAAGCGGGAATCGCATGCGCCCTGGACTTGGACGTTCGTCGCCATGTCACCTCCAACGAGATTTGCTGGATACCCTACCGGCATTGCGCGGGGCAATGGCCGAGGCGAGGTCGCCGGACAGTCGGCGGCCGACCAATCCCTTGCCGAAGCGCGCGGCTGTGAGCTCCGATGACGCGGCCCGTGGGCCAAAAATCGTTCGCTTCTGACACCTGCTAACCGCGGGAAGGAGAATTTCTGGCCTTTGATATTGTCACCCTCACGATCCGCTCGTTCGCGCCGCATCGACGGAAGCTCGTTCCGTGGCAAAGGGCATGCTCCTCCATTGAGCGACGGACGCCCGGACTTACCACGGGAGGTTTTCAAGCGCCGTCCGTACGAAGTTCGCCGTGGAGAAAGGAATGGCCATGGCACTATCGAACGATACGCGCCGATCCCCATCAGCTTTCGCGCTGACATGTATCTGTGGAGTGTGCTTGATCGCCGAGGCACAGGCGGCGCGGGCCGCCATTCTCAAGCTCGATCCGCCATGTGTTGTGGGGACGGGCACGAGTGCGAGCTGCACCGAGATGGACCTAGATGAGTGTCTCCCCGGCGGTGCGGGTTTCACCGGTGCTGTCGCGTTTAACTGCGGCCCCAACCCGGTCACCATCACTATCACCATCACCAAGACCATCACCGCCGACACCTCCGTTGACGGCGGGAATCTGGTCACGATCAGCGGCGGGCACAACGTGCTCGTTTTCACCGTGCTCGCCGACGTGAACACGGGCGTTGCGTTCACGGTCACGAACCTGACCATCGCCGACGGCAGGGGCGCGTACGGCGGCAGCGGTGGCATCAGCAACAGCGGCGGCGGGACGTTGACGCTTATCAACAGCACTCTTTCCGACAATGGTGGTGGCGGCATCGACAACGGCGGTGACTTGATGGTGACGAACAGCACCTTCTCCGGTAACAGCACGGACCCCGGATACGGCGGCGGCGGCATCGCCAACCTTGCCTCCGGCACGCTGACGGTGAGCGGTAGCACGTTCTCCGGCAATCAGTCCGCGGGCGGCGCCGGCATCTACAACGCCGGCATGCTGACGGTGGTCAACAGCACCTTCTCCGGCAATAGCGCGACCACCGCAGGCGGGATTTACAACGACGGCGGTACGTTGATGGTGACCGGCAGCACCTTCGCCAACAACAGTGCCACCAGCGGCGGCGGCATCTGGAACAGCGGCGACGTGAGCGTCACCAACTGCACCTTCTCCGGCAACACGGCGTACGAGTTTTTCGGCGGCGACGGCGGCGGTCTCTCCAACAGCGGCCACCTGGACGTCACCAACTGCACCTTCTGGGGCAATACCGCGCGCAGCGCTTTCGGTCCCCTTAGCAGCGGCAGCATATTCAACAACGGTACTGCCACGGTCGTCAACAGCATCCTCGCCAATGACACGTTCAATTGCGGCGGTGCGCTTGTCACGGACGGCGGTCATAACATCGAGTCCGGCGCGACCTGCGGCTTCACCGCCAACGGTTCGCTGAGCAACACGAACCCCGGGCTCGACTCGGCGGGCGTGGCCAGCAATGGTGGGCCGACGCAGACCATCGCGCTGCAAGCCTTCAGTCCGGCGATCAACGCCGGCGACGAGAGCGTCTGCGACGCCCCGCCGGTGAACAACCTCGACCAGCGCGGTTACAGCCGACCAGGTACGGGTGCCACGCGCTGTTCCATCGGTGCCTACGAGTACCACTCGGTCGGCCCGGGGCCGACACTGACGCCCACACCGACGCCTACCATCACGCCGACCCGGCCGACTCCGACGCGTACAGCGACGCCCACGGTCACGCCGACCCGGACACCGGGTGGGCTGCGATTGCTCACAACGGACGCCGATCACGATGGGAAGATAGAGAGCGCAACCCTGGTCTGGCCGGGGGCCTCGCATTTGGGCGGTGGGCTGGGTCACGACTGTGCATATTCCGATTTCGGCTATTTGAACTGTACCGTCGGATCCGACACGTGCGAAATACCACTCTCCTTGGTCCCATCCGACTACAGCGGCGATGTCTACGTCTGGATGTGGGGTAACTACCCGGACGGGTCATTCGCCTCTGACTGTCAGATCGTCAGGGTAGACGACATCGTCTGCGTCGGTGACTGCGATGGCAGCGGGAAGGTCACGGTGGAGGAACTGGTGAAGGGCGTGACCATTGCGCTGGGCAACGCCGAACTGTCGACGTGTCCCGAGTTCGATTGCAATCAAGAGAGCAAAGTCAGCGTGGACTGTCTGGTGAAGGCCGTGAATACGGCGCTCAAGGGCTGCATGGCGCTACCTCGGACATAAGTGCGGATCGCACTCGTCGTAGACGAACTCATCACGGAAGCGCAGAGACACAGAGGAGAAGATCCACCGCGTTTACGGGCTCCCTGCGAACCGTCATCCTCGATGAGGTTTGATTCTTCATCTGCGAGCCTCCGATCCCGTGGCGCTCTGTGCCTCCGTGCCTCTGGGGTGAAGCTCTTTTTCACGTCAAAGTTGAGACGACGAATCAGCCGGAGTGTCGGGGAGAGAATCGGGGCGGCCGGATTTGAACCGGCGACCACTCGCACCCCAAGCGAGTGCGCTACCAGGCTGCGCCACGCCCCGTTGGTGCGCTCGTGCTACCACGCAGTCTTGGGGCGTTCAAGAAAGTCGCTGATCGTCGACGAGGAATTGTTGAATTGCACGCGGACTCAGCCGCACCGTGTGGCGGCGTTCGTCGAGCTGCACCAAGTTGAGATCCCACAGCGAGGTGATCGCCCGCGCCACTTCGGATCGGGAGACGTCCAGAATCGGCGGCAGCTCGGCCAAGCTGATGTGGCTTTCGAGTCCCCACAAGTAGTAGCCGATCGTCAGCACCCGCAAGAGCGAGAACGCAATCTCCGATCCGCCGTGATCCAGCCCCGCCCCGTCGCGCATGCGATCTCCTGTCGCGATGTTGGACAGCAACGCGTATGCCAGGATTCCGGTCCGGTATCCCGTCCGTTGAAGACACACGCGCACGCTTTTGTGTGTCGGATGCTAAGAAGCTGACGCGGGGCACCCGTCAGCGTAGCAGTTTGTAGAGAGATTCGAGGTCCTTCTTCACGCGGATCAGTGCGTTGCGATAGGTGCGCTCGCCGAGGGGCAGCGCCATTTGTTCCTTGGGGGCCTTCTGCTCACGCTGTTCGCTTTGCTGTGTCCTCAGCCGCTTCTTCGCGCCCTCGATGGTGAATCGCTCCTGATGCAGCAGGCGCTTGATTTCGAGGACCGTCTCGATATCGCGCCGCCGGTAGAGGCGGTGCTTCGAGCGTGTCTTGCCGGGCTTGAGGATGCTGAACTCGGTCTCCCAGTAGCGCAGCACGTAGGGTTTGACTCCGACGATGTCGGCGACTTCGCCGATCTTGAAGTACAACTTGTCTGGAATCTGGGGCTTGGCTGCCCGCACGGGTCCTCTACTGGCTCGGGTTCATCGATTTCTTCAAGACCGGACTGGCTTTGAAGGTGAGCACCTTGCGTCCGCTGATGGTGATCTCTTCGCCGGTCTGCGGATTGCGCCCCTTGCGCGGGCGTTTGTGGTGCACCACGAAGTTGCCGAAGCCGGAGATCTTGACCTTTTGCCCTTGCTCGAGACGCCCCTTGATCAGTTCGAAGATCGACTCGACGACCTCACTGGCATCTTTCTTCGAGAACCCGACGCGCTCGTAGATTCGCTCCACGATATCGCTCTTGGTCATCGTCACGGCGCGTCCCTCCTCGCGGCGTGTCGGCGCGGCTAGCGGCGCAGCTCGACCGGCAGCGCGGCGCTCAAATCCTCCAGCAACTGTCGATGCAATTGGTTCACTTCTTCATCGGTCAGCGTGCGCTCGCGCGCGCGATAGGCGATCGAGTAAGCGAGGTTCTTCTTGCCCGCGGGAATCGGTGCACCGGTGTACTGATCAAAGAGTACCACGCGCTCAACCACCTGCTTGCCCCACTCGCTCACGAAGCGGCTGACTTCGTCCGATGCAAAGTCGACATCCGTCACGACCGCGAGATCTCGCACGACCGCGGGAAATCGCGACAGCTCCTGGAAAATGGAGCGCGGCGGAACATAGTGAAGCAGTTGATCCAAGTCAAACTCGAACAGCCAGCACGGCTGCTCGAAGCCGAACTCGGCTTCAACGTTCGGATGCAGCGCACCCACGACTCCAACGGCGCGGCCGTCGATCGTTGCCTGCGCCGACTTGCCCGGGTGAAAGGGGTCAGAGGGCTGACCGAGACGCTGCCAGCGCACGCGATTCAACACGCGCAGTCGCGCAAGCGTCGCCTCGACGATTCCCTTCGCGTCCAAGAAGTCAATTGCGGCGCGGCCGGCCGCGAGTCCGAGTTCGGGCCGCTTGCCGCACAAGACACCCGCGACGCGCCTGGCTTCCTCCGGTGTGCCGTCTCGGTGCCAGAACACTTTGCCGATGCTGAAGCCGGCGACGCTGTCTTCGCCGTGGTTCAGATTTGTCCGGACCGCTTGCACCAGACCGGGGCAGAGACTCAGGCGCATCTCGGGTTCGTCCATGACAATCGGGTTGAGCACCCGCACCGGCTGCGGGTTCGCAACGCCGATGCCGCGAAAGATCTGGTTGCTCCGCGTCGACGCGAAGCTCCAGGTAATCATCTCATGCAAGCCTTGCGCGGCGAGGAAATGACGCAACTCGGATTCCCACGCCTGGTTGGGTGTTCGGCCGCCGGCGCGGGTTTCGACCGCCGGCAAGGTTGTCGGTACCCGCTCGTAGCCGATCAGACGAATGATCTCTTCGATCAAATCGATTTCGCGCTCGAGATCGTGGCGAAACGACGGTGGGGTCACGCGCAAGATCTTGCGACCGCCGGTCGCGACGGTCGCTCCAAGCCGCCGGAGCGCGTTGCTCGCTTCGCGCCGCGTCACCGGTACGCCGAGGAGAAACTCAATGCGCGACACTCGCAAGTCGATCTCGGGCGCATGCCGGGGACGCGGGTAGGCTTCCACGACGCCGGGCGCGACAGTCCCGCCGCCCAACTCGGCGATCAGTGCTGCGGCGCGATCGAGCGCCGGCACAACCCCGGCGATGTCGACGCCGCGCTCGAAGCGGTACGACGCTTCGCTGCGCAGGCCAAGGCGGCGCGCGGTGCGTCGGATCGTCGACGGCTCGAACCACGCGCTTTCCAGCAGGATGTTCCGCGTCTCGGCGGAGACCTCGGAATTCGCACCGCCCATCACGCCGGCGATTGCCACGGGCTCGGCACCGGTCGTGATCAGCAGGTCGTCCGGGTCGAGATCGCGCTCCTTGTCATCGAGCGTGCGGGCGACGCGATCGGAAGCGGCGCGACGGACGACGATCTGCGGGTGCGGCAACCGGTCGTAGTCAAAGGCGTGCAACGGCTGCCCGCGTTCGAGCATCACGTAGTTGGTCACGTCGACGATGTTGTTGATCGGCCGCAAGTCGGCCGCGAGCAAGCGCTGCCGCAACCACGCCGGCGATGGCGCGACGCGCACGCCGGCAATGTAGCGGGCGGAATAACGCGCGCAGCCGTCGGGAGCATCGATGCGGACGGCGATCAGAGACGCCGCCGGTGCCCCCGACTCACGCACGCGAATGGTGCGACGGCGCCGCCGCACGTCGTAGAGCGCTGCGATCTCCCGGGCGAGTCCGAGCACGCTGAGGCAATCGCCGCGATTGGGTGTGATCGATACGTCCAGAACCGTGTCGGCGATGCCGAGATCTACGGCGAGTGCGCGACCCACACCGGCGGTCTCGCCGAGTTCCATGAGTCCCGCGGCATCATCGCCAAGACCGAGTTCCTTGGCCGAGCAAAGCATCCCGGCCGACAGAACGCCGCGGACCTCGGCTGCTTCGATTCGCCTTCCGTCCGGCAAGACGGTACCCGGCTGCGCGTACGCCACCCGAATACCCGGTCGGGCGTTCGGTGCCCCGCAGACGACGCGACGAGTCTCATCGCCGACTCGCACCGCGCATACGGTGAGGCGATCCGCGTTGGGATGGCGCTCGGCGGCGACGATCTCGCCGACGATGATCCCGTCCAACTCGCGCCCGCGTTCTTGGACGCTTTCGATCTCGACACCGGCCATCGTCAACCGCTCGGCCAACTCAGCGGCGGATGCGCCAGGATCGACGAACTCGCGCAACCAACTCAGCGGGACTTTCATGTCAAAACTGGCGGAGGAAGCGCAGATCGCTGCCGTAGAGCAGGCGAATGTCGTTGATCTCGTATTTCAGCATGGCGATGCGTTCGATGCCCATGCCGAACGCGAACCCCGACCACTGCTCGGGATCGTAGCCGACGAAGCGGAAGACGTTCGGGTCGACCAGGCCCGAGCCGAGGATTTCCAGCCAGCCGGTTCCTTTGCAGACTCGACAAGTCGCCTCGCGCCCGCCGCACTGGAAGCAGATGATGTCGACCTCGGCGCTCGGCTCGGTGAACTGGAAGAACGACGGCCGGAAGCGCAGCCGCGTGCTCGCCCCGAAGAGTCGCTGCATCGCAAGGGTCAGCACGCCCTTGAGGTCGGCGAAGGTGATGCGCCGGTCGACCATCAATCCTTCGATCTGATGAAACATCGGCGAGTGGGTCGCATCGTAGTCGTGACGATAGGCGGCGCCGGGAACGATCACCCGCACCGGCGGCGGCTGCGACTCCATGACGCGGATTTGCACCGGCGAGGTGTGGGTGCGCAGAACGCGTTCGTCGCTGACGAAGAGCGTGTCCTGCATGTCGCGGGCGGGGTGGTCGCGCGGAATGTTGAGCGCCTCGAAGTTGTGGTAGTCGTCCTCAACGTCAGGTCCTTCGGCGACGGAGAAGCCGAGACTTCCGAACACCTCGACCAATTCGTTGATCACCTGCGTCAGCGGATGGAGCGAACCGCGCGGCCGGCGATTGCCGGGCAGGGTGATGTCGACGCGTTCTTCGGCCGCGCGGCGAGCCCGCTCGGCGGCGCGCAGCGCCGCGAGCGCTTGCGTGATCCGTTCCTCCAACTCGTCTTTGATCTGATTCAAGACCACACCCATGGCCGGCCGTTCGCTCGGCGGCACGTCGCGCATCTCGCGCATGGCCAGGGTCAACTCGCCTTTGCGGCCGAGAAAACGCATGCGGAGGTCTTCGAGCTGCGACTCGTTGGTCGCGGTAGCGAGCGCAGCCAGCGCGTCCTGGCGGACACGATCGAGTGTGTCTTTCATCCCCATAAAACAAACAAACCATGAAGCCCGCCATGGGACCTCATGGTTTGTCGACGAACGTTCAAGTTGATGATGCCGACTAGGCCGCGAGGTGCGCCTTGGCGAGGTTGGCCACCTCGCTAAAGCCGGCGGGGTCGCGCACGGCGAGATCCGCCAGCATCTTGCGATCGATCGCGATGCCGCCCTTTTTCAGACCGTTCATCAGGCGGCTGTAGCTCAACCCGACTTCGCGGGCCGCCGCGTTGATGCGGATCACCCACAGACTGCGGAACTCGCGTTTCTTCACCCGCCGGTCGCGATACGCATAGGTCAAGCCGCGTTCGACCGTCTCGCGCGCCTGGCGGTACTGTTTACGTCGGCCGCCAACGTTGCCTTTGGCGAGCTTCAGGATCTTCTTGTGGCGGGCACGGGCCTTGGTCCCGCGCTTCACTCGGGGCATTGCAATTCTCCTTCAATGAGTCGCGACGCGGTTTACCATTGCGACCGCTCGCGAACAAGTCACATGTATGGGATCAGCTTCTTGATCGCCTTCTCGTTGGCGCCATGGACCACCGTGGCGTGGCGCAGATGGCGCTTCTGCTTGGTGGTCTTGCAGGTCAGTTGGTGGCGCAGGTACGCCTTGCGGCGGCGGACCTTGCCGGTACCGGTGACCTTGAATCGCTTGGCCGCTCCGCGGCTGGTTTTGATTTTGGGCATGGGTTCTTCCTGTTGTGAGTTTATGCCGTCGGCAGTTGTGCCTCGGGGGTGACCCTAGCAAGGAATTCGTCGGCGGTCATGGGGGCAAGATTCTCGCCGCTGCGGGTGCGCGGGGCAACGGTCCGATCGTCCATTTCTCTGTCGCCGACGACCAACATGTAGGGCAGCTTTTCCAACTGTGCTTCGCGAATCTTGAGGCCGAGCTTCTCGTTGCGGTCGTCCAGCTCGGCTCGCAGACCGGCACGCTTCAAGCGATCGACGAGCTCGCGTCCGTACGCCTCCTGGCGCTCGGTCAAGGTCAGGACGCGGACCTGTGCCGGCGCGAGCCATACCGGCAGCTTGCCGGCGGTATGTTCGAGCAGGATCGCAATGAAGCGTTCGAGCGACCCGAGCACCGCGCGATGGAGCATTACAGGTGTGCCGTCGGTGTTGTCCGGGCGGACGTAGGTCAGACCGAAACGCTCCGGCATGGCGCAATCGATTTGGACGGTTGCCAACGTCCACGACCGTTCGAGCACGTCGCGGAAGTCGAAGCCGATCTTGGGGCCGTAGAACGCGCCCTCGCCGGCGAGCACAGTCGCCGGATAGCCGAGCTTGTCGACCACCCGGCGCAAGGCGGCTTCGGCTTGATCCCACAATTCGACTCGCCCGAGAAATTTCTCCGGGCGGGTTTGCAACGAGACCTCGACGCGATCGAAGCCGAAGGCGCCGTAGACCTCGCGGGTCATCGCGCAGAAGCGATCCAACTCGTCGTCGAGTTGATCGGGCGTGCAGTAGATGTGCGCATCGTCCTGCGCCATCGAGCGCACGCGCGTCAGTCCGGCGAGCGTACCCGACGGCTCGAAGCGGTGGAGCCGGCTGAAGTCGGCGAAGCGGACCGGCAAATCGCGGTACGAGTGCTTCTGTGTATTGAAGAGGTAGCAGTGGCCCGGGCAATTCATCGGCTTGACGCCGTACTCTTCCTCGTCGACGGCCATGAGGAACATGTCATTGCGAAACAGCTCGTAGTGGCCCGAGGTCTTGTAGAGGTCCGTCTTGTAGATGAGAGGGGTGATGACTTCGGTGTAGCCGTAACGAGCGTAGAGACTCCGGATGTACTGGACCAAGAGATTGTAGAGCAGGGCGCCTTTCGGATGAAAGAACGGCGAGCCGGGTGCGATCGGATGGAGTGAGAACAGATCGAGCGCAGGACCGAGGCGGCGATGGTCGCGCTGCTTGGCCTCCTCCACGCGCTTCAAGTACGCTTCGAGATCCTTGCCGTTGGCCCACGCCGTGCCGTAGATGCGTTGAAGCATCTCGTTGTGTTCGTCGCCGCGCCAGTACGCGCCGGCGATGCTGGTGAGCTTGAAGGCCTTCAGCCGTCCCGTCGACGGCACATGCGGCCCACGACACAGGTCTACGAACTCGCCTTGGCGATAGAGCGACACGCGATCGTCCGGGATGCCTTCGATGATCTCGACCTTGTAGGCCTCGCCCATTTCACGGAACAACGCAATTGCGTCCGGCTTGCGCATCTCTTCGCGCGTCACCGGGAAATCGGATTTCGCGATTTCCTTCATCACGGCTTCGATGCGCGGGAGATCTTCGGGCGTGAACCCGCCCTCCTTTTTGAAGTCGTAGTAGAAGCCGTTGTCGATCACCGGCCCGATCGTGACCTGCGTTTCGGGCCACAAACGCTTCACCGCCTGCGCCATTAAGTGTGCGCAAGAATGGCGGATGGTGTCGAGGCCGTCGGGCGAGTCGTTGGCGACCGGCGCGAGCGCCGCATCCGCACTGAGCGGGCGCGACAGATCGACGACTTTGTCGTCCACCTTGGCGGCCACAACCCGGCCGTCTTTGGTCAGCAGTTGATGCGCGCGCAAGGCTTCGGCGGCGGTGGTGCCGGCGGCGAGCTGACGGCGTTCGCCGTCGGGGTATGTGATCGTGATGTCCGCCATCGTTGGTTGCCCGGCCCTCGCTGCGTCGAGGTCCGGAAGAAGGAACGCCGTGCGACTACCGGCGCGCGACGCGCGTCATGGTAGGCACGGGCGGGATTGAACCGCCGACCTCTTCCGTGTCAAGGAAGCGCTCTCCCACTGAGCTACGTGCCTGTATCTCACTCCTGCCGCTCATGTCGGCTGCAAAAATTCCGCAAATCCCTGCGCAGTTAGCTCGACGGTGCTAGCAATTTCACCCCAGTGGGTCAAGCAAGGGATTTGCACGACGCGATGGCCGGGCCGCTTCCGTGTCACCCGGTTGTTGCTACAATCCGTGACCATGGCTGCGAATGATCAATACGCGCTCGGCGCCTTCTTCGGACCAGGCCGCAGCGACATGGCCAGCTACACGCCGCACGCCCAGCACCTCGGCATGAAGGTGATCGAAACCGGCCCCGGGTTCGCGGTGATCATGTTGCCGCATCGTCCGGAACTCATCGGTGATCCCGTGCGCAAAGTGATCTTCGGCGGCGCGATTACCACCTTGCTGGATCACGCGTCCGGCCTGGCGGTGGCCTGTGCGCTGGACGTGTTGCGCGCCATCGCAACCGTCGATCTCCGCGTCGACTATCTACGAGCCGCGGCGCCCGGTGTCGACGTGTCCGCGCGCGTCGACTGCTACAAAGTCACGCGCAACATCGCATTCATCCGCGGCGTGGCATACGAGCACCGCCCCGACGATCCGTTTGCGAGCTGTCTCGGCACGTTCATGTTGGGCGCGAATCGCACGACCAGCTCGTTCGAGCGCCTGGTGCGGGAAGGCGCACCGGAACCGAGCGAGGAACAATCGTGAGCGACGTGCTCGACGCGATTCCCTACGCTCGCTTTCTCGGTGTGAGCGTCGATCGCAGCAGCGGCGTGTTGGAATGTGTGCTGCCGTTCCGCAATGAGATCGTCGGCAACGTGATGCTGCCGGCGATTCACGGCGGAGTGGTCGGGGCATTTCTCGAATTGACGGCGATCTTGCGATTGGCCGATGAGAGCGGCAGCACGCGGGTGCCGAAGCCGATCAATTTCGCCATCGACTATTTGCGGTCCGCCGGTCCCAAACCCACGCGGGCGCGGGCCGACATCTTCAAGTTCGGCCGCCGCGTGGCGGTCGTGCACGTCGTCGCGTGGCAGGACGATCCGTCGCGGCCGGTCGCGTCCGGCAACGGGAAATTTCTCGTCTAGCGGACGCTGCGAGCGACCGCACGCAGCGTCCGCCGCTCGCGGTTGCGGCTTGCGGTGCGTGTGGTGTCGCGCGTGCCGAGTGCGGCGCGTCGCAACTGTCGAAACGATCGATCAATCGCCGCAGCGAAGTCCTCGAGGTCGGGCACTACATCGAAGTCGGCGTTGAAGCCCCAGTGCAGCTTCCCCGCATAGCTCAGCAGCGCCACGCCCAGGCATTGGTGCTCGAACAACGGCACGTGGGGATAGACGGCGAGCATGCGGGCGTCGATCAAGTACAGTGGAATCGGCGGACCGGGCACGTTGGTCACGATCATGTTCACCGGCAAGGACTGATTGGTGACGAGCGCGGCGAAGGTCAGCACATTCGCGCTCGTCCACTCGGCGGCTTGCGTGAGCACCTCGCCGCCGAGGGCGTGCTTCGCGTCCTTGAATTCGCCGCTGCAATTGCGCACCGCCTGCAAGCGGCGCAGCGGATCACGCTCGTGAATCGACAGCGGGAACAGCCAAGCGGAGACGCGGTTGCCGCTGCCGGTCGATTGCGGGTCGCGGACATTGACCGGCACCGCAACGCGAAAGTCGAGCGTATCGACGCGGGTGCGGCGGTGCTGCAAGAACTCGCGAACGGCGCCCGACACGATGGCAAGGACGATCTCGTTCACTGTGCCGCCCACCTGAGCGCGAATCGCCTTGATGGCCGTCAGATCGTGCGTCACCCAATGGAATCGCCGGTAAAGGCCGACGCGTTGATTGATCGGTGTGGCCGCGAGGGGTCGTGTGCTGTCGCGGATGAGCTGCCAGGCGGCTCCCAGCTTTTGCGTGAGATCGGCGGGATTGCGGCGCAACCGGCGCACCGACTCGCCGACGCCCAGCACCAGTTCGCGCGACATCTGCAGTCGGCGTCCGACTTCGTCGCTGAGCAATTCGAACGTCGTCGGGGTGGGACGCGGCCGCCACGGCTCTGCATCCGGAATGTGCGGCTGCGGCGACGGGCTGAGCAGGGCCGCGAGAATCTCGACGCCGGCTACACCGTCGACCATGCAGTGATGGACCTTGAACAACAGCGCGACCCGGTTGCGTTCGACGCCTTCGATGACCCAGATCTCCCACAGCGGCCGCGATCGATTCAACGGGCGTTCGAGCAGCCGCGCCGCGACCTCGCGCAATTGATCGTCCGACCCCGGCCGCGGGACGCTGGCCTGGCGAATGTGATACGCGAGCTCGAAGTGGTTATCGTCGACCCACACCGACCGATTCTCGATCGGGACTTGGGCGAGGCGCTGGCGATAGCGTGGAATATGCTGTAGGCGCGATTCGACATGTCGCCGAATGCGGTCGACGTCAATGCCGCCGGTCGCGTTGCGCAGCGTGGCGGCATCGAAAACCGCGAGCGCCGCAATGTGCATCGGCGTCGTCGAACCCTCGAAAGCAAGGAACGAATGATCCAGCAGCGTCAGCCGCTCGTACCACGTGGGCGACATGGAGTGCTCCTACTGTTGAGACGGAGCAACCCCGATGCCAAGGTTAAACGCAGGACGATCGTTCTCGCTGCACGACGTCACAGCCGGCGCTCGATGCCACGCTGCTGCGCGCATGGGCGATTGCCTAGAACTCTTGCAGCACGAGACCCAGGGCGCGATCCGCTACGGCGTCCAATTCCACGGCGGCCAATGGCACTCGCGATTGCGTTCGCGATTGACCATCGTCTGACACAGCACGGCCTGACCGTGGTGGCACTGAAACTCCATCAAGAATGTCCGATGGGGATGATTCAAAGCTTCATTGCCAGGCTCGATCCGCTGAGTGTCGGCCAAGACCATGACGCTGTCGTTCGCCACACGGTTGCAATGGCGCTGAGCGAGGTGCTGCAAGATGCTGTGCTTGAGCGCGGGGCGATCGTCTTCCGGCACCTTGATCCAGCGGATGTCGTGAAGGTAGGCCTGCAGCAGCACGCCGCGCAGCGATGTCGGGAACATCGTCCGCGGGTTGATCGTCTCGCCGCGCGGGCCGTGGATCACCGAGAGAACCTGGTTCGTTCCATACCAGTTCTTTTTGTCGATCCAGTTGAAGAGCTGGTAGTCCTGCGCGATGCCGGCCACCCACAAGACCGCGTAGGCTGGATGACTGAGGAAGCCGGCGACCGGCAGGCGCCGCGTCATCGCGATCGACAATACGATCAGCAGCGTCACCGCGACGCGACCGCCGCGGTCGGCGCGAGGTGCACGGGCCAACTCAACCGTCGTCTGCTGTGAGCCGAGCACCCATCGCATGATCTCATCGCGGAAGAACAACACGCCGCCGGCGAGACACGCGATGTTGGCGAAGGGAATGCGCAAGGTGGCGATAATGCCCAGATGCAGGGCCAGCATGCACGCCAAACCCAGCCACTTCAGCGGGTGCCCCGGCCGCAGCAGCAACACGACCGGCAAGAGCGGTTCGATGACCAGCGCGGCGTACGTGCCGACTGCCAGCAGCCGGAGATGCTGCGGCCCCCATATATCGGGAAACCAGCCGATCGGAAGACGCACCGCGGCGTATAGTGCGAAGCCCTGCCACCACAGCGGACTTTCGAGCTTCCACAAGCCGGAAACGAGATAGAGCAGGCAGAGATTCCCCAACAGACAGTACACCGCGGTGCCGGGCACGGTGATCCGAATCCAGCGCTGCCAGCACTGCCGGCCTTCGCGCACCAGGTCGGGGACGTTCAACGTTCGGCCGACCGGCAACAGCAAGAGCCACAACTGGAGCAGATGCATGATCGAGTCGTCGACGTACATGACGACGAAATTCCAGCGGTACGTCGAAACGGCGATCGCGTACAGAATCGCCGCCGCCAACTTGACTCGATACCCGAGTACGACGCACCAACTGAGCAGGGCCGCAAGCGCGAAGACGCCGTAGAAGAACGCGGCCGGAAGTCCCGCCCAAAATAGACTCAGTCGCGTGAACCAGAAAATGCGCCGGAGCAGGACGTGATCGAGCAGGCCGTCGGGGCTGCTGAAGTCGGGAACTTGCAGAAAGAGACTGATGAAGTACGCGAAGGTCAGCAGGCCGACGAGAATGCGAAACACATCGACCGGCAGCGCATATGTCTCGCGCAACATCCAGCGGGGCAAATGCCAGCGCGAACCAGGCGCGCGCTCGCCCGCGCTGGTGGTCACTAGTTCAACGGCCCGCGGGCCAACTGGAGCGCTTTGTCGAGGTTGACGAGCACGCGCTCCGCCGACTCGATGGCCTTCTGCATGGCGGCGCGACCGGCGGCGAGCTGCTCGGCCGGAAGGGCGGCCGGGGTCAGATCGAGTTCTTGCCGGCGTTGACGCAATTCGTCCAGCAGCCGCTGAGCGCGCGCCCGCGCCTCGGTCAACGTGGTGAGCTCTTCATCGCTGAGGTGCACAGCCTCGTCTGCCATGACGTGGGCTCGGGTTCAGCTACCCAGGAGATTGCGCGCAATCACCTTGAGTTCGAGGATCGGTTTGACGCCTTCGAAGATCGGCAGCACTTGCGCATCCACGACGTAGCGCGAGATCGCGAATTCTTCGGCGTAGCCCCAGCCGCCGTGCAGCAGTTGCCCCTCCTGCGTCACCCAGACGGCCACGTCGGACGCAAACAGCTTGGCCATTGCGGGTTCGAGCGCGATCGACTCGTCGCGATCCATCGCCAGTGCCGCGGCGTAGGTGAGCTGGCGTCCCGCCATCAAGTGCGTCGCCATGCGACCGAGCTTGTACTGGGTCAGTTGGAAATTGCCGATCGGCTCGCCGAACTGTTTGCGATCGTTGGCGTACTCGGCGGTGCGTTCGAGCGCAGCCTGCGAGACGCCAGTTGCGCGCCCGCCGGTTTGGAGGCGCCCCGCGGCAAAGCCGTTCATTTGGAGGTAGAAGCCTTTATTGAGCCCGCTCTGTTCTCCAACGAGGTTCTCCGCCGGCACGAAGTAGTTGTCGAAGGCGAGGGTGAACGAATGCATGCCACGATAGCCGGGAGTGCGATCGGCCTTGCCGTGCAGCGTGCCGCCGGTCGGCTGTTTCATTTCGAATTCGTGACCGGGGAAGGGATCCTTCGGCACAATGAACAACGACAGCCCGCGCGCGCCCTTCTTGAAGTCGGGATCGGTGCGCGCGAGCAGGGCCAGCACGTTTGCCCGTCCGGCGAACGTGCACCACGCCTTGGCGCCGTTGATCACGTAGCCTTTCTTGCCCCCGACCTCGGCCGCGTCGGCGCGACACTTCACCGCAGCGACGTCCGAACCGGTGTCGGGCTCGGTCACCGAGATACCGACCATCAACTCGCCGCTGGCGATGCGGGCAAGCCACGCTTTCTTCTGCGCGTCGGTCCCACCCTTGAGCAGCGCCTTGGTCAGGATTTCCGGCCGTGTGATCAAGCTGCCGGCAGCCGCCAACGAGCACCGCGACAACTCCTCGGTGGTGATGATCATCGGCAGGTTGCCCATGCCGCCGCCGCCGAATTCCTCGGGTACCGACATGCCGAAGAAACCGAGCTCCGCCATCTTGGCGATGAGCGAATCGGGAATCAGGTCGTCGCGATGATGAATCGGATCGGCGATGGGCGCCACTTCGCTCTCGGCGAACTGGCGGACCGAATCGCGCGTCATCGAGGCCATTTCATTGTCGAGGAAGCAATGGTTCACGCCGCGCTGCTGCATGACGTGCCGGCCGATCGCGCACAGGGCCGTGTCAGCGGCACCGGCGCGAATGAGTCTCTTGGTGGTGCCGGCACCGAGCGTGACGTTGAGCCGGTCGGTCGGCACTCCGAATTCGTCCGTACGCGCATCGATCTGTGCCGACAACTTGTGCGCGACTTCGGCGGCAAAGGCGGCGGCCATGGGCACGATGATCGGATCGTGCGCTGCCGCCGCCGTCGCGTAGTTCAGCAACTCGCGGGCGGCCGCGACTTCGGTGGCGGCGTACGCGATGCGTTCGCAGTGGACCTGTTCCGAGTCGATCCCCTTGCCGCCGTCGGTGCGCTTGCTCGCAACTGCGATTGCCTCGCGCACGACCGCATCGGTGGCGGCAACCATCTGCTCGACTCCGGCAACATCGACCGGCGTGACGTTGGGTTCTGCCATTGCGTACTCGATCCTCTCTGGTGTCGCCGGCGATCAGTGCGCCGGCAGAGTGGTCGGTCTCTATCATCGCCAGGCAGCTCAAACCAGAGGCGGGCGCCGCCGTTCTTGATTGGCGGTCGCGCCTCGGATACGGCTGCAACGGCGGGTGCGCGGCAAAGGAGAACCGCAGGATGAGTAGGTTGCACTACAGCTACGACCAGATCATGTCCGAGTGCGAGTACACCGAACGCATCCAGCACGGTGGCGTCTTGTTTCACGGCGGGCTGGACTCGGATCGCAACTATATTCCGCCGCGCTCTCGTCACCGCATCGCGGCCATCGATGCCTGGACGGCGCAGCTACGCGCGCAGGGCCAGCCGACGCAGGTGATGCGCTTCGATCAGCTCGATATGCGCTTCTTTCCCAACGTGGCGCAGAGCAAACTGCTGCTGCGACACGCCGCGCGCGGCGCGATGACGCGCATTCTCACGCTCATCGGCATCACCGAAGGGTTTGGCAACGACGGCATCCGCGCCACGCCGCGGCCGGACCTGCAACCGATCTTCAAGGAATCGATCGCCAACACCTGCCTCGATCACTTGTACACGGGGTTGCTGGAGGCGCACGGCAACGATGAAGCCGGCCGCGAGCCCGAGGCCGGACACGATCGCATGTGGTACGCGATTCGTGACGCTGCGCTCGATCGTCCGGCGATCACCGCCGACATGTTCGAGAATCTGCCGATCGCGCCGCCGCCCGGCTACAGCGGTCCGGCGAAGCCATCGCCGGATGCCATCGGCGTGGGTGAGATGAAGCTCCTGTTTCCGACGCTCGATCCAATGGTCGAGGTCCTGCTGACGGTGCTCGCTCAAATTCTGCACATCGAGCTGGTGGCCTACGGAACCTTCGCATGGGCGAAGGAAGTGCTGAGCGATCCCGCTTGCTCGACGGCGCCGGAATTCGCACCGCAAATGGTTGACTATGTGCAGGCGGACGAGAACATTCACGTTGCGTACCTCCAGTGCGCGTTGGCGGAGACGCGTTCCCGGACGCTGATCGGTTCGGACGGCAACGATCTCGCGGGTGTCACGGTCGTCGATGCCATCTGCCAGAAGATCCTGAGCGCGCAAACCGGTGCGCGCCGCGACCGCATGCTGGCGTACCGCATGCGACAGATCCGCGAGGAATTGGCGGCGCGCCCCGATGGCGATGCAATTCTCGCCGAGTTCGAGACGCTCGGACCAATCCCGACGGTCGTCCCGGGTCACTAGTCCCGGGTCGCAAATCACGAATCACGACTCACCACTCACGAGTCACCAACCATGATCCACGACCGCACTCCAATCTTGATCGGCGCCGGCCAGTACACGCAGAAAGACGTCGAACCGGCTCAGGCGCAGGAACCGTTGGCGTTGATGGCTGAATGCGCGCGGCGCGCCGCCGCCGACTCCGGCCTCGACCGGCGCGTGCTGGCCCAGGTCGACACCGTCGCCGTGGTCAACATCTTCGGCTGGCACTACGGCAATCCGCCGCGCGCCTTGGCGGAACAAATCGGGGCGCAGCCGGCGACGGAGATCTACACCACGCTGGGCGGCAATACGCCGCAGTACCTGGTCAACGAAATCGCCACGCGGATCGCCAACAGCACAACCCAGTTGGCGTTACTTGGCGGGGTCGAGGCCGTGTACAGCGTGGCGCGCGCGCGCCGCGCCGGGGTATCTCTGCAGTGGTCGTCTGGTGCAGGCGGTGAGCCGACGGTGATCGGCGAGTCCCGGCAGGGGACGACCGACCATGAGGTGGCCCACGGTGCGATGTTGCCGACAACCGTCTATCCGATGTTCGAGAACGCGCTGCGCGCCCACTACGGACTGAACATCGACGAACATCGGCGCCGTCTCGGACGGTTGTGCAGCCGGTTCACCGAGGTCGCGGCCGCCAATCCTTACGCGTGGTTTCCGGTGCGCCGCAGCGCTGAGGAGATCGGTACCGTCACGCCGCAGAATCGAATGATCGCGTTTCCGTATCCGAAGTACATGAACGCGATACTCGATGTCGATCAGGCGGCGGCGGTGATCATGACGTCGGTCGGACACGCGCGCGCCCTCGGAATCGATCCGTCGCGTTGGGTGTACCTGTGGGGATGCGGCGATGCCAACGATCACTGGTTCATCTCGGAACGGGTCAACTACTTCAGCTCTCCCGCAATTCGTCTTGCCGGCCGCAAGGCCTTGGCGATGGTGGGCATCGGAATCGACGACATCGACTACTTCGACCTCTACAGTTGCTTCCCGAGTGCCGTGCAAATCGGTCGCGACATGCTCGGCATTCCCGCTGACGACGCGAGACCGCTCACGGTCACCGGCGGCCTGCCGTACCACGGCGGTCCGGGGAACAACTACGTGATGCACTCGATCGCCACGATGATGGCAAAGCTGCGCGCAAAGCCGGGTACGAAGGGGTTGGTCACCGGACTCGGTTGGTACATCACCAAGCACGCGGTCGGGATCTACAGCGCACAGCCGCCCGCGCGACCGTTCGGGCGCGAGGATCCGAAGGCGTATCAGGCGGAGATCGATCGTGAGCCGCACCCGGCCCTGGTGCTGGAACCGAGCGGAGCCGGGACCATCGAAACCTACACGGTCGCCCACGATCGCGAGGGTACCCCGGTCCGCGGCATCGTCATCGGTCGCCTCGACGACGGCCGCCGCTTCTTCGCGAACACGCCCGACGACCGCGCGACGCTCGAATCGTTGATGACGGACGAAGGTGTGGGTCGCCGCGGCGTCGTGTCGTCGGCGAACGGGACGAATCGATTCGAACTACAGTAGGCGGTCGTCAGAGCGCAGTAGGTATCGGGGAGAGCTGGTTGCGCTCAACCACGCAACCAGACTAGTTCTGTTGCTCCAAGGGAGGTTGTCGATGAGCCACAAGATCATCTCGGCGGACTCGCACATCACCGAGCCGCCGGATACCTACGTCAGACACATCGATCCGAAATTCCGCGATCGCGCTCCACACATCGAGCGCGGCGACCATGGCGGCGACTTGTTCGTCATCCCCGGCATGCCGCAGCCGATTCCGATGGGCTTGGTCGCCGCAGCGGGGATGCGGCCGGAAGACATCTCACTCGCCGGGCGTTTCGAGGACTGGCATCGCGGCGGGTGGGATCCCGAGGCGCGACTCGCCGACCAAGAACGCGACGGAGTCGACGGCGAAATTCTGTATCCGACCATCGGTATGCCGCTCTGTAATCACGAGGACCTCGACTACAAGAAGGCCTGCTTCGACGCCTACAACCGCTGGATCGCCGAGTATTGCAGCGCCCATCCGGATCGACTGTTCGGCGTCGGCCAGACCGCGCTGCGTTCGCCGGAGGAAGGCATCGAGGATCTCCGGCGCATCAAGGAACTCGGCCTGCGCGGCGTCATGCTTCCCGGTCATCCGGGCCAGGCCGACTACGACAGCGAGATCTACGATTCGTTCTACGAGGCGGCGATCGACCTCGGCTTGCCGTTGTCGTTTCACATTCTCACCAGCCGCAATCCGCGCGGGGTGCGCGGCCCGGTGTTGAACTACGCGGTGACGATCATTCGGGCAAACCAGGACATCATCGCGATGCTGACCTACGGCGGGGTATTCGATCGTCATCCCACCCTGAAGGTCATTTGCGTCGAAGCCGACGCCGGCTGG
>DATKMK010000099.1:0-6252 GCA_035541895.1 Binatia bacterium
GGCCGCGTCGAAAAACGTCGTGCTCGGGTTTCTCGTCAACGCGTTGCATCAGCTTTCCGAGAACTCCGGTATCGAGTACGACCTCGAACAACGGGCGGCGAGCGCGCGACAGACGGAAAGGATCTTGCGCGCAATCGAAGCAGGCGATGCGGAGACGGCAAGCGCGATCTCCAAACGCATGCTTGCCGCGGCTTTGCGTTATTGGGAGAAGACTGCGCCCGAGCAATTGAATGCGCGGGTGGCTTGGATCGACGTGAGCTGAACGGGATCGCTCGCGGATCGGAGGCTTCGAGATTTTGCATTGATGCACCTGCCCAGACCGATCACGTATCGTTCAAACGCCACGCAGCCGCGAGGGACATCGCGATGTCGCCATGGTTTTTGGTTCTGATCCTGTCGATGCCGGGTAGCGAACCTACGGAAACGCACGTCGCGATCAACATGCCCGACGAGCAGACGTGCGACGCCGCAAAAGCGAACTTCGCGTACGCGCTACACCTGGAGAACGCCGACGATCGGGGCACGCCGCTGACCATTCGCGAAGAACGTTGCATCAAGGGCAACGCCGCCGCACACGACGATCAGTGAATGCCACAGACTGTCTGAGCGCAGCGCGGCGTCCTGCAACACGTTGCTCATCTCCAACTCCGGTTCGCTGTCGCTGTAACGCGGTCAATTCTCGGGCAGATTGCGCGCGACCCTGACTCAATGCACGACGGTTCTCTTGGCGTTGGTGTCGCACCTGCAGGCCCGCGCCGTGCTCGGCGACGCGCTGGTCAGGTCGCTGTCCCGGGACTTACCCCATCGGCAACGACTCTTTCATGCGTTTTGCGACGATCTCGCGAGCGGACGTCAACGTCGCGCGACCACTGCCCCCAAAATGCGTGAGCGTATCCACCCGCGCGAGACATCGTCAGCGATAGGGCCGAAGGAAAGCACCACTCTGAGCGCCTTCATCCGATCGCCAGGTACGGGGCTCGCCCCGAGCATCAAGCACGCGCTTCGTAGACGATGTTGAACGGCGTTTCCGTCACGCGTCGGAAGTGCGAGTAGCCGGCTTCATCGAATACGGCGCGCATGCCCGCTTCGCCGGCCTGCGCGCCCATCGCCCGGCCGACTTCTTGTGATAGCGAATTCGGCGTGCAGATGAACGTCGACGCACCGTAGAACACTTTGGCCGACGCCAAACCGTGGTTGGTCGCGCGATCGTCGTGCGCGAAGGGTTCGACCAACATCACCGTGCCGCCATCGTCGAGCTGAGCGCGCGCGTGCTTAGCGATGCCAACCGGATCGCCCATGTCATGCAGACAGTCGAAGAAGCAGATCAAATCGAAGCGGCCGCTGAACGCGTTTGCACGTGCCACATCGAAATGCACGCGCTCCCCCATCGCCGCGTCGTGAGCGGATTGCCGGGCGACTTCGATCGACGGCGCATGGTAGTCGAAACCGTGAATTCGGCTGGCCGGATACGCCTTCGCCATCACGATCGTCGAGATGCCGTAACCGCAGCCGATGTCGGCCACACGAATTCCGGCGCGCAATCGCGCTTCGACGCCATCGAGCGCCGGAATCCATGACGTGGTCAGGTTCGTCTGATAGCCGGGACGGAAGAATTCTGCGGTCCCGCGAAACAAGTGCGGATGATGGTCGCCCCACGGCAATCCGCCGTCACCGCGGAACGCGGCCGCCACGCGCTCGAGATCGTGGAACATCGACGCTACGACCAACGAGCCGCCGGCGACAAACGCAGGTGATTGGCGTTGCGCCAACGCGAACGCATGCTCCGCCGGCAGTTCGTAGCGACCTGTCTCGGCGTCGTAGGCGAGGTAGCCGGCCGCCGCTTGCTGATCGAGCCACTCCTGCAGCAAGCGGCGGTTGCAGCCCGTCGCCGCCGCGAGCGCCGCCGCGTCGAGCGGGCCTTTGCCGTCCATCGCCTGATACAGACCCAATTCGTTCGCGAGCGCGACCATCGCGATGGTCGTGACGCCGCCGAGGTCGCCGACAAATCTGCCGAGAAACGCTTGTACCTTGCCTTCATCGATCGCCATTGGACGGCTCCAAGCGGAAGGGAGGCAGTACTTTAGCTCGCGCATCGTCGAGACGAGCAGATCACCCGCGACCCGTCAGACAACACTCCGTCAGGACCGCAGAACTGAAGGCCTCGGTTCCGGCTTTCGGGGACGAACCGCTGGAGGTCACCTGCCCCGATCGTTGCCGCTGCGCGGATCAGCCGTAGGCGCACTCGCGGGCACCGCCCATGAGCATTTGCTCGATCAGACTCACTCGACCGTTCCGTCGTGCGAAACGGTTCGACTGCACGCGCGTAGTTGACCAACGCGAAGGCCCGCATGCAGTCGGCGCCCCAACCTGCTGGCGGCCCGCCCACAGCGGCTGCTCAAGACAGCTCACCGACGGGCATTCAACTCCCAACGGATTCATGCTGTCGCCCCGCCGTGTCGATCACCGTTGCGCCGACGTGCGGCAACTGCGCAAGGTTCAACTTACGCAGCATCGCTCGCTTTTTCGCCTGATGTGCCTGCATGCGTACTAGGATGTCGTCGAGCGCCGTGACCGCCGCGACGACGTACGGGCCTTTGTTCAGCATGACGCATTCGGCGCGGTGCCCCATGGCCGCGTCGGTGATCTCGGCGCGCGAAGGCATGCCCTCCTTCGCAAGCGTCTCGAGCACTTGCGTCGCCCAGATCACCGGCACGTGGGCGGCCTCGCAGATCCACAGCGTCTCTTCCTGAACCTCTGCGAGTCGTTCGAATCCGCTCTCCACCGCGAGATCACCACGCGCGATCATCACGCCGCAACAAGGCGATTGCATAGCCGTCAACAGCATCTCCGGCAGATTTTCGAAGCCGCGCCGAGTCTCTATCTTCAGCACGATCGCCGGCCGCGCGCCACGTGCCGCAAGTTCCTGTTGCAGGTGCTCGACGTCGTGGGCCGAGTTGGCGAACGACAGCTCAACGACATCCGCATGTTTCGCGACGAACGCGAGGTCTTCGATATCCTTGACGGTCAGCGCCGGTAGACGTAGGTCGCTATCCGGCAGATTGATGCCCTTGTCGGCACGCAGCCTCGCGCCGTTCATCGACACCTGCTTGATGCGCACGTAGCAGCGGTCCGCTTCCGCCTTTTCGATGACGCCGCCGATCTTTCCATCATCGAACCAGATGTGCTCGCCGGCCCGCACGTCGTCAAAAATGTCCGGCATCGTGCAGCCGATGGACGCCGGTGTCAGCACGCGTCCCGCTGCGTCGCATATCGCCGGACGCCCTTGGTCGCAATCGCGCGTCACGACGAGCAGATCGCCCCTACGTAGCAGAATCGAATTTACCGTTGCGGGGAGCGCACCGATCGCGACGCGACGCAAATCACGGGCGACACCGCGTTCGCGTTGAAGCGCGATACCCGGTACGAAATAGGCGGTTTTTCGCGCCTCCGCCCAACAGCCGCGCGGCCCAACGTCGACGACCGTCATCGAGCGTCTTGCGTCGCGCGCATCGACGAAGTCGAGTCGCTCGCCGACGCGCAGCGTCGCGAGCCATTCGCCAGAGACCGGCAGGCACGCGTCCGCCTGCGCCGGCGGCGACTGTCGCACCGCTTCGTCAGTCATCCACACGCGTGCCGCCGCGGTAACCCGACCGAACGCATTCCGGCGCGGTCGCACCCGTACGACCGCAGGCCCCGGTTCGATCGGCCCCGTGCGCAGCTTCGGCCCCGCGAGGTCCATGACGATGCGACACGGCCGCCCGAGCGCGCGGCGCGCGCGGTCCAGATGTTCGATCATACGGCGCCAAGTCGCCACCCCGTCGTGCGCGCAGTTGATACGCATGCAATCCATGCCGCGCTCGAGCAGGTCGCGGACCAACAGGTCATCGTCTGCTGCTTCCGTCGGCATGGTGACCATAATGCGTACGTCGCGACGCGAATCAGGTGCTCCGAACAGCGCGCGCGTGTGGTCCGCAAGCAGCAACGCACCGGCTGCCATATCGACGGGCGACGTCGCGGCGGTCGGCGCTCGCCACGCACGACCCGCGAGCCCGTGCAGCGCCGCGAGTACTGCATCGAGCGTCGCGAGCACCTGCGACTCCGCGCGCCCGAGTGACGACAGGCCAAGCGCGGCGAGGCGCAGCTGCAAGGGCCGCACATCGCGGCGTCGCAGCGCAAGGTAGTGCAGCAGGTTGCGTGCACTGTCTCGATAGTTCGGATGGATCGATCCCAGGCGCGTCTCAAACGCCGCACATTCGGCGACGATGCTATCGTGCAGCGCGCCGAGTTCCACGATGAGGTTGTCGAGATCAGCTTCCATGGGAACGCTTATAGCTCAATGGCAACGCCGCATGTATTCGGGATATCCCTTGTCGTCCTCCGGTCGATCACGCGGCGTTGTCATACTAAGTTCACGAGGATGCTATAGGCGGATTGCGCGCCACGATCTGCGCGCGCCTATCTCGACCATTTCCTGACGACCTTACGAAGGCGGCACTTACACCCGGCTCGCTGGAGATCAACTGGCGGTTCTCCAAGCGTGGCGAAGTGTGGTGCAATCTCAAAACGTGTTGTCACATTTTGGACAAGCGATTCGCCGTACTTCGAGCCTTAGTGGGGCTGTTAGTTACTATCGACGCACGGACTCGCTACGGATAGCCTGGGTGAGTGATTCATGCCCCGCTATCTCGCGTCGGCACCCCGGAAATGGTATTGGATCTCGATGAGCACGGTATCGACCACCGCATTGCCGTGAGCACGCAAAACCTTCTCGTCGATCGGGAACGACTGGAGTTCGACTCGCAAGGAGACGTGCTGAGTCGGTGCCATACCTATGCCTAGGCCGCGCAAAAAAACCGTGGCATTGCGACTGAACGTCTGAGTCACGGCGGTCCCGTCGAACCGGCTGACCAGCATTTGGTGGGCGTCGGCACCGTAGTGGGCGACGCCTACTCTCAAATACGCTTCCCAGATTCGAGCAAACGGTAGGATACCGACTGCACTCAACTCCGCCGCGGCTATATCCACCTTCGCGTAACTGTTGTAGCTGCCGTCGAGCCCGGCGACGTACACGAAACGTTGTCGCCACTCGGGTTGGCCGCCGTTCAGATAGGCGAACTCCGCCGCGAGGTAAGGCAGAAATCGGTAACCAGCTTCAACCCCAAACGCGGTATCGGCGCCACCACGGTGGTCGAACTCAAAGTCGCAGCGGGTGTCGTTGGTATCTGTAGCGCTCGCGCTGGTTGCCCCAATACTTCCACCGACATAGAGCCGGTCCAGCGCCCCAGCCAACACACCGCCGGATGTCGCCACTATCGCGACGCCAACGGCGAATCGAATCGCAGGCAGCCAGTTGCGGGCGCCGATAGTCAAAGTTGATCGACCGCGGCTGGCTCGTGCCACGGGCCATCTTTGATTCGACCGAAATCACTGCGTCCGTAACCTGCGCCACCAGCGGCAATGGATAGCTGTTCCCAGTGGCCACAATGGAATCGCTTTCTTACGAGAATCGCCAACATCTGAACCGCGGTGCGGTCCATCCGGCGTCCTCGTCGTCGCGGGCTGCTGGCACATTCTGAATCGAGCAACGCATTCCGGCCAAATTCGGTCGTACGTACGCTCAATGACGCGATTTGTGGGCACATTTGTAGGCAGGATTGGCGATTAGATCGCTGTCCGCGCGACCCTGACTCAATGCAGGGCGGTTCTCTTGGCGTCCCGGTCAAAATTATCCAGTGGTGAGCCACTCTCGGGTCGACGATCGCCCCTTAACGGTGCCGTTCGCAAAGGCGCATCCGTTGCCGCAACGTCGGTCGGCACGTTCTGGGCAGCTTCCGGCGCAGTGAGCCCGATCCAACGTCTTTCCTTAGGCGTCCCGTAGAAAGACATGCGGAACATGCTCGAGCCGCTTCGGAAACTCACAGGTGGGCCGGCTCCATCGGAATACTTGCAGCCTCGTCCAACCGCTCTCGGAAAATTCGTGCCCATGTCGTCGCCGTCGCGTGCACCACCTGATCAGCAGTCTCGCCTTCGGCTTCGCGCTTCGCTGCAACCCGATCGCTCGCACGCACCATGATCGAGTTCGAAATCGAGTCGTAGAGCTCAATGACGAGAATCGCTTCGCCGGCCACGGGCACGGTCACGGCGTCGGTCGGATTTGTATTCGGAGTCACATATGAAACGACGTCGACCAGGTCGCCTCTGACTGTCAATACGTCCGGACCGGGTTCATCCACGAGTTTGAAATACTTGCTC
>DATKMK010000100.1:0-9326 GCA_035541895.1 Binatia bacterium
AGCGAGACCGTGCTGAAGGACGTCACGCTGATGGCGATCGACGAGATCAACGCCAAGGGCGGTGTGCTCGGCAAGAAGCTCGAGCCGGTGGTCGTCGACCCGGCGTCGAACTGGCCGCTGTTCGCGGAAAAGGCGCGCCAGCTGATCGCCAACGACCACGTCGTCGCCATCTTCGGCTGCTGGACGTCGGTGTCGCGCAAGAGCGTGCTGCCGGTCGTCGAGGAACTGAACGGCCTGCTGTTCTACCCGGTGCAGTACGAAGGCGAAGAGCTCAGCAAGAACGTCTTCTACACCGGCGCCGCGCCGAACCAGCAGGCGATTCCGGCGGTCGAGTACCTGATGAGCAAGGACGGCGGCAGCGCCAAGCGTTTCGTGCTGCTGGGCACCGACTACGTCTACCCGCGCACCACCAACAAGATCCTGCGGTCCTTCCTGCACAGCAAGGGCATCAAGGACGACGACATCATGGAGGAGTACACACCGTTCGGCCACTCCGACTACCAGTCGATCATCGCCAAGATCAAGAAGTTCTCGGCCGAAGGCAAGAAGACCGCCGTCGTCTCGACCATCAACGGCGACAGCAACGTGCCGTTCTACAAGGAACTGGGCAACCAGGGCGTGTCTGCGTCCGACATCCCCGTCGTCGCGTTCTCAGTCGGTGAAGAGGAACTCTCCGGCATCGACACCAAGCCACTCGTGGGTCATCTGGCAGCGTGGAACTACTTCATGAGCATCGATGCACCGATCAACAAGGAGTTCATCAAAACGTGGCACGCGTTCATCAAGAATCCCAAGCGGGTGACCAACGATCCGATGGAAGCGCACTTCATCGGTTTCAATATGTGGGTCAAGGCCGTGACAAAGGCCGGCACCACCGACCCGACTGCGGTTCAAAAGGCGATCCTCGGCGTTGAGGCGCCGAACCTGTCGGGCGGTATGGCGAAGATGCTGAACAACCATCACATCACCAAGCCGGTTCTCATCGGCGAGATCCAGGAAGACGGCCAATTCGCCACCGTGTGGAAGACCGACTCGTTGGTGCCCGGCGATGCGTGGTCGGACTATTTGCCGGACAGCAAGATCATCGAGGCCGACTGGTCGGACAAACTGAACTGCGGCAACTACAACACCGTCACGAAGAAGTGTTCCGGACAGAACTACTAGCGCAGTCGCGCATCGTTGTCGGGTGATGGAATGGGCGCGGCGTCCGGTCGGACGCCGCGCCGTCGCATAACGAGCGGATGGAGGACGGTTTGGGCGTGCAGTTTCGGTCGCTAGTCATCGCCTGCGCCATGGTCTTCGAGATGCTCCACGCGTCGGCGCCCGGTTGGGCCGACGCGGGCGCACTCGCGGCCGGGCTTGCCGGTCTCCGCAGTTCAGACTTCCAGGTGCGGGCTCGTTCGATCGAGCAGATTGCAGAGAGCGGTGAAGCGCAGGCGTACGCCGCTCTCAGTGCCCTGCTCGACGGCCGCCTCTACGTGCGCCAAGGCGATGAGGCGGTGGTGATCGGGTCCGAGGGATCAAGCGGCTTCGCGGCCGTTGACGCGCTCACCGGCGCAGACCTGGGCACCGCGGACAAGGTGGATTTCAAGAAGGTGGTGATCAACAACCAGATGCGCGGCGCCCTGCGTATTGCGCTCGCGCGTCTGAGTTTGCACGCGCCGGACGCGTCAGCCCGGCGCGACGCGGTCGACTCGTTGTTCGGGTCGCTCAGTTCGGAGACGATTGATCTCGTGCGCGAAGCGCTCACCAGCGAGCGTGACGAAGGGGTGCGGCGCGCGATGCAGACGGCGCTCGCACTCGCCGACATCGCGTCGCCGGATCGGGATGACCGACGCCGGGCCGTTGAAACCTTGTCACACAGCCTGCACGCCGAGGCGCGCACGCGTCTAGCCGGGCTGTTGGAGACCGATGCTGAGGGAAAAACGCGGGAGCGGGATCCGGAAGTGGTCCAGGCCGCGGCGAGCGCGCTCGAGCATATCGATCGCATGCGCGCGATGTACGGCGTGGTCGAGACCGTGTTCTTCGGCTTGAGTCTGGGCTTCGTCTTGGTCTTGGCGGGCACCGGCCTTGCCATCACGTTCGGCGTGATGGGCGTGATCAACATGGCGCACGGCGAACTCATGATGTTGGGCGCCTACGCCACGTGGTTGGTCCAGGAGGCGATGCCCGGACACTTGGAGGTCTCGCTCTTCGCGGCCATTCCTTTCGCATTCGTGGTTTCCGCACTGGCCGGCATCGCCATCGAGCGTGGCGTGGTCAGCTTTCTCTACGGGCGTCCACTCGAGACGCTGCTCGCGACGTTCGGCGTCAGCCTGGTACTCCAGCAAGGAGTCCGCACGATCTTTTCTCCACTCAATCGTGCGGTCGCGACACCCGCATGGATGAGCGGGCAGCTTGTCGTCAATGGCGCGCTCGCCATCAATTACAATCGACTCTACATCATCGTCTTCAGCATCGCGGTATTTCTCGCGTTGGTGGCGCTGCTGC
Source organism: Binatia bacterium (assembly GCA_035541895.1). Classification (GTDB taxonomy): domain Bacteria; phylum Desulfobacterota; class Binatia; order HRBIN30; family JACQVA1; genus DATKMK01. The sequence goes on from DATKMK010000100.1 coordinate 2,491, forward strand.
GCTTCACCCGAATGGGACTGCAAGTGCGCGCCGTCGCACAGAACCGGGCGATGGCGCGCGCGATGGGCGTGCGCGCCGGTTGGATCGACGCCGTCACCTTCGGGCTCGGTTCGGGCGTGGCCGGACTCGCCGGCGTCGCGTTGAGCCAGCTCACCAATGTCGGCCCCAATCTCGGGCAGAGCTACATCGTCGACTCGTTCATGGTGGTGGTGTTCGGCGGCGTCGGCAATCTCTGGGGCACGTTGGTCGGCGGCCTCTCGCTCGGGATTGCAAACAAGTTCCTCGAACCGTACGCCGGCGCCGTGCTGGCCAAGATTCTTGTTCTGATTTTCATCATCCTCTTCATCCAGCGGCGTCCGCGTGGGTTGTTCCCGCAACGCGGACGTGCTGCCGAGGCGTGAGGGTCCGAATGCTCCGAAACGTGGGCGCTACCCGGCGGGCGGACCTTGGGCTGCTGTTGACGCTCGCGGTCCTCACGGTTGGCGTGGCACTGCTCAATTTGCTTCCGCCCGCCGAATCCGCGCTGCACGTCTCAACCTACAGCGTGACACTGCTCGGCAAGTATCTCTGCTACGCCTTGCTCGCCCTCGCCGTGGACCTGGTGTGGGGTTACTGCGGGATCTTGAGCCTCGGCCACGGCGCGTTCTTCGCGCTCGGCGGATACGCCATGGGTATGTATCTGATGCGGCAAATCGGCACCCGCGGCGTCTACGGCAATCCGCTGCTGCCCGACTTCATGGTGTTTCTCAATTGGCACGAGCTGCCGTGGTATTGGTGGGGGTTCTCCAGTTTTGGCTTCGCGATGGCGCTGGTGGTCGTGGTACCCGCCGCGCTCGCACTGGTGTTCGGTTGGTTCGCATTCCGCTCGCGCGTGACGGGCGTGTATCTCTCCATCATTACACAAGCCTTGACCTACGCCCTTTTGCTTGCGTTCTTCCGCAACGACATGGGCTTCGGGGGCAACAATGGCCTCACTGATTTCAAGGAGATCGTCGGCTTCGCCGTGCATGCCGATACGACGCGCGTCGCGCTGGTGGTCGTCACCGCCACAATCCTGGCTGTGGCGTACCTCGTTTGCCGCGCGATCACCGCGTCGCGCTTCGGCCGAGTCATCGTCGCGATTCGCGACGCGGAGGACCGCGTCCGATTTCTCGGGTATCGTGTCGAGCACTTCAAGCTGTGGATCTTCGTCGCTTCGGCGATCCTTGCGGGGATCGCCGGGGCGCTCTACGTCCCGCAGGTGGGAATCATCAACCCCAGCGAGTTCTCGCCGCTCAACTCGATCGAGATTGTCATTTGGGTTGCGGTCGGCGGTCGCAACTCGCTCTACGGCGCGATCCTCGGGGCGGCCGTCGTCAATTTCGCGAAGAGTCAGTTTACGGCGTTGCTTCCAGAAGTGTGGCTGTTTGTTCTCGGTTCACTCTTTGTCCTTGTGACGCTATTGTTGCCTTCAGGAATCATCGGGCTTGGTCGTCGGTGGACGCATGCTGCGAGCCCGGAATGAACGCGGCGCTTGTCAATCGCATGAGTGACGTGCGGGTCACCGCCGAGGAAACCCTCAGCCAGCAAGATGCGCTGCACGGCTCGATCTTGTATCTGCAAGGCATCACCGTGAGTTTCGATGGTTTCCGCGCGCTCAACGACCTCAGCCTGTACATCGCCCGAGGCGAGTTGCGCTGCATCATCGGGCCAAACGGTGCGGGGAAGAGCACCATGATGGACGTGGTGACGGGCAAGACTCGACCGGACTCGGGCGAAGCGTTTTTCGATCGCGAGACCGACTTGCTGACGTTGAGCGAACCCGAGATCGTCAAGGCCGGGATCGGGCGCAAGTTCCAGAAGCCGACGGTGTTCGAGCAACTGCCCGTGTGGGTCAATCTCGAACTGGCGATGCGCGGTCACAAAGGCGTCTGGGCGACGTTGTTGGCGCGCCTGACCGGGGAGCAACGCGACCGCATCGATTCGGTGCTCCACATCATTGGACTCATCGAGAACCGTCACCGGCACGCGGGGGCGTTGTCGCACGGCCAAAAGCAATGGCTCGAGATCGGCATGTTGCTGATGCAGGAGCCGCAACTGATGCTGATCGACGAGCCGGTGGCCGGCATGACGCATCTGGAGACCGAGCGCACGGCGGAGCTGTTGGTGTCGCTCGCCGGCGAGCGTTCGGTGGTGGTGGTCGAGCACGACATGGAATTTGTGCGTTCGATCGCGCGGCGGGTGACGGTGCTGCACGAAGGGCGCGTGCTGGCCGAAGGCAGCATGGACGCGGTGCAGAACAATCCGAGTGTGATTGAAGTGTATTTGGGGGCGTGATGCTGCGGCTGCAGGGCGTCAATCAGTATTATGGTGAAAGCCACACCCTGTGGGACCTGGCGCTGGATGTGCCGCTCGGCTCGTGCACCTGCCTCATGGGCCGCAATGGGGTGGGAAAGACGACCACTCTCAAGTGCGTGATGGGTCTCCTGCCGATCCACGAAGGCGAGATTCACTTCGACGGAGCGCTGTTGTCTACGCAACCGGCGGAGTCGCGCGCGCGGGTGGGAATCGGCTACGTACCCCAAGGCCGGGAGATCTTTCCGCGGCTCACAGTGGAAGAGAATCTCCGCATCGGATTGACGCTCAATCGCTCCGAGAGCGGCCGGCGCGCGTACGAGCGGACGTTCGACATGTTTCCGGTGTTGCGCCAAATGCTCCGGCGCCGCGGCGGTGACCTTTCGGGTGGCCAGCAACAACAACTCGCCATCGCGCGCGCGCTGATCATCGAACCGCGCTTTCTCATCCTCGACGAGCCGACCGAAGGGATCCAGCCGAACATCGTCCACGAGATCGGCGACACCATCCTCCGGCTGAATCGTGAACTCGGGATGACGGTGCTGTTGGTCGAGCAGAAACTCCCGCTCGCTCGCCGTGTCGCCGATCGCTTCTACGTGCTAGACAAAGGCCGAGCCGTGGCCAGCGGTGCGATGACGGATCTCGACGACACCGTCGTCCGGCGCTACTTAACGGTGTGAGAAAATGCGATTGGCGGGTGCGCACGATCTCTCCGGCACGCTCGGAAGCGGGAGAATCGACATCGAACGGGAGCCCCCTGATGCCCGATGGCGCGCGGAGCTGGCGTTGCGGTTCGCACGGCGGGGCCGGCGGACCGTCCTTGTGGAACGCCGTCAGTTGGGTCCCCTGACCGTGCAACGACCATTCTATCCGGAGGCGGACGGTGTCTGCCACACCTACGTGCTGCACCCACCCGCAGGGATCGTTGGCGGCGACGACCTCAGCGTGGGCGCCGCCGTGGATGAGGGCGCACACGCACTGGTCACCACGCCGGCGGCCACCCGCTGGTATTTCAGCCGCGGTCGCGAGGCGCGGGTGGTCCAGCACGTACGCGTGGCTGCCGGTGCGACCCTGGAATGGTTGCCGCAGGAGACGTTGCTGTTCGACGGCACTCACGCGCGTCTGACCACGCGCGTCGATGTGACGACCAGCGGGCGCTTCTGCGGCTGGGAAATTCTGGGCTTCGGTCGGCCCGCATGCGGCGAGCGCCTCGACAGCGGTCGCGTCGACTTCCGCTTCGACATCTATCGAGATGAGCAGCCGCGACTGCGCGAGCGCTTGTGCGGCGCCGCTCGTCCGCCCGGCCTGCGTGGCCATGCAGCCTGCGCGATGTTGGTCGCGACTCCGGCAGATGCGGCGGCGCTGGGCCGAGTCCGCGAGGTGCTCGCCGCGGCTTCGGGTATGCTGTGCGCCGCGACGCTCATCGAAGACATGCTGATTGTGCGCGGTTTGACGGCGAACTGCGAGCCGCTCAAAGTCTTGTTCTCGGACGTGTGGTCGGCGGTGCGGCCGATTGTGCTCGGACGTCGCGCGGTACCGCCACGCATCTGGCAAACCTGAGCGGTTTCTGCGAGGAACGTCACATCATGGACCTATCGCCACGCGAGAAAGACAAGTTGCTGTTGTTCACCGCAGCGTTGCTGGCGGAACGCCGGCGGGCCCGTGGACTCAAGCTCAACTATCCGGAGGCCGTCGCCTTGATCAGCGCCGCGATCCTCGAAGGCGCTCGCGACGGCTTGTCGGTCGCCGAGTTGATGAATCGCGGCCGCAGCGTGCTGGCGTCGGACGACGTTATGGATGGCGTCGCCGAGATGATTCACGAAGTGCAAGTCGAAGCGACGTTCCCTGACGGGACGAAGCTGGTCACCGTCCACGATCCGATTCAATGAGTGACAGGTCGAGCCGAAGAGAAGGCCGCGTATGAAGCCGGGCGAAGTGTTCACGCAGGAAGGCGAGATCACCCTCAACGTCGGTCGCGACACGCGCGTCGTGTCGATTGCAAATACCGGCGACCGCCCCATCCAAGTTGGCTCTCACTACCACTTCTTCGAGACCAACCCCGCCCTGGTGTTCGATCGAGATCAGGCACGCGGGTTTCGACTCAACATCCCGGCCGGCACGGCGATCCGATTCGAGCCCGGACAGACACGCTCGGTCGAGCTAGTGGCGTACGGCGGTGAGCGGCGCGTTTACGGCTTCCGCGGCGCGATCATGGGCGAGCTGGAGGCGACACCATGAGGTCGTTGACGCGGCGTGCGTATGCGGAACTGTACGGGCCGACCACCGGCGATCGCGTGCGACTCGCCGACACGGAACTCGTCGTCGAAGTCGAGCGAGACTATGCCGCGTACGGCGAGGAGGTCACCTTCGGCGGCGGCAAGGTCATTCGCGACGGTATGGGCCAGAGTCAGCACGGCACCGCCGTCGCCGCCGACCTCGTCCTGACCAACGCGCTGATCATCGACCACTGGGGCATCGTCAAGGCCGACATCGGTATCAAAGGTGGACGCATCGCGGCGATCGGCAAGGCGGGCAATCCGGATGTGCAGTCGGGCGTCGACATCGTCATCGGACCGGGCACGGAAATCATCGCGGCGGAAGGACAGATCGTCACGGCCGGCGGCATCGACGCGCACATTCACTTCATTTGCCCGCAGCAGATCGACGACGCACTGATGTCGGGTGTTACGACGATGATTGGCGGCGGCACCGGCCCGGCGACCGGAACGAATGCGACCACGTGCACGCCGGGGCCCTGGTATCTGCATCGAATGCTGCAGGCGGCCGAGGGGCTGCCGATGAATCTCGGTTTCCTCGGCAAGGGCAACGCCAGTCTGCCCGAAGCGTTGGATGAGCAAATCGCGGCCGGGGCGATGGGCCTGAAGCTGCACGAAGACTGGGGCACCACGCCCGCGGCAATCGATACCTGTCTTGCGGTTGCCGATCGCCACGACGTTCAGGTTGCGATCCACACGGACACGCTCAACGAATCCGGCTTCGTCGAGGACACCATTGCCGCGTTCAAGGGCCGCACGATCCACACGTACCACACCGAAGGGGCGGGCGGCGGCCATGCGCCGGACATCATCAAGGTGTGCGGCGAAACCAATGTTCTGCCGTCGAGCACCAACCCGACACGACCGTATACGGTCAACACGATCGACGAGCATCTCGACATGCTGATGGTTTGCCATCACCTGTCGCCGTCGATTCCCGAGGACGTCGCGTTCGCTGAATCGCGCATCCGCCGCGAAACCATCGCGGCCGAAGACATTCTGCACGACCTCGGCGCGTTCTCGATGATCTCGTCGGACTCGCAGGCGATGGGCCGGGTTGGCGAGGTGATCACGCGCACCTGGCAAACGGCGCACAAGATGAAAGTGCAGCGCGGCAGTTTGGCCGGCGATCCGGCGACGCACGACAACGGCCGCGTGAAACGCTACATCGCGAAGTACACGATCAATCCAGCGATCACTCACGGGATTGCGCACGAGGTGGGGTCGATTGCGCCCGGCAAACTCGCCGACCTGGTGGTGTGGAAGCCGGCGTTCTTCGGAGTCAAGCCGAGCCTGATTCTCAAGGGCGGCATGCTGATTGCCGCGGCGATGGGCGATCCGAACGCGTCGATCCCCACGCCGCAGCCGGTTCACTACCGGCCGATGTTCGCGGCGCACGGCAAGGCGCTCGCGACGTCGGTCACGTTCGTCTCCAGGGCCGCGCTGCGCAACCCCGCCGTGCGCGGGCTGCGCCTCGCGAAGCCGCTCGTCGCCGTGGCGAACACGCGGCGGATCGGCAAGCGCGACATGAAGAACAACGACGCGCTGCCGCGGATCGACGTCGATCCGGAGACCTACGAGGTGCGCGCCGACGGCGAGCTGCTCGTCTGCGAGCCGGCATCGGTGCTGCCGATGGCGCAGCGCTACTTCCTGTTCTAGCTCGCGACGACGGCGACCACGGGAGCTCCGGCATGATGGTCGTCCAGCGCAGACGGTCCGCCGCGGCGAAGGCCGACGCGGTGCTCGTGCTTCCGTTCGAGCTCCGGCAGAAAAGCCGGCTCCGCGCGACCGTGGAGGGCGGCGAGGAGATCGGCCTCTTCCTCGAGCGAGGCACGGTGCTGCGCGATGGGGACTTCCTGCAGGCCGACGACGGGCGCGTCGTGCGTGTCGTCGCGGCGGACGAGGATCTGCTCGAGGTGCGCGCGCCCGATCCGCGCTCGCTCGCCCGCGCCGCGTACCACCTCGGCAACCGGCATGCGCCGACGCAGGTCGGCGACGGCTGGCTGCGGATCGCCGCCGACGACGTGCTCGCGGCAATGCTGCGCGGCCTCGGGGCGACGGCAGCACCGGTGCGCGCGCCGTTCGAGCCCGAGGCCGGCGCCTACGCGGCGGGAGCCCATTCGCACTCGGGCGAGGCGAAGCACGCGGGGATCATCCACGACTTCGCGCCGCGCAGCCGGGACGCGCGGTGAGCCCGGTGCACGGCGCGTCGACGACACCGGACCG
>DATKMK010000101.1:0-15781 GCA_035541895.1 Binatia bacterium
CTCGCGTACCGATTCGAAGGCGACAGTTTCTGTCGCGCGGCACGCTTTGCGGCGTATCAACACGCGTTGGGGGATCGGTTCCGCGCACGCGTCTTGCCCGACAGTTGCGCCAATCCCGACGCGCCGATGAAGAATCCCCACAGCGTGGTCACGCTGCACCTGATCGACGAGCAGAACCAACCGACGCGCAAAGCGGTGGACGAGATCCTCGACTTCTTCGCCCAACGGCTGAAGTGAGTACCGGTTTCGCGCACATTGCCGTTGACGAATGCGGCCGGTATGGGTGCAATGAAGGACGGAAACCACGCGTGCGAACCCGACTCATTGGCCTGCTGATCGTGCTGCTCACGCCGGTGGGTGCGTTGGCCGCATGCGATCCACCGCGATGCGTGGACGTCGAGGTTCCGCTGCCGGCGGGCGTGAGTGTTCCCAGCAATACCGTGCGGATTCTGCTGCCGGTCGACTACGACCCGGTGGGCACACGCTACCCGGTGCTCTATCTGCTGCACGGCGCCGGCGACACCTATGCGACCTGGACCGAGCGGACCGACGTGCAAGCGTTCTCCGCGGACTTTCCCGTCATCATCGTGATGCCCGATTGCGGTCACGACGCCGAAGCGGGCTTCTACTCCGACTGGATCGACGGCTCGCGGCAGTGGGACACTTTCCACACCCGCGTACTAATGAAGTACATCGATCGCAACTTCGCCACGCTGCACAGCCGTCGCCACCGCGCGGTTGCCGGCCTGTCGATGGGCGGCTTCGGTGCGATGAGCTACGCGGCCCGCCATCACCATCTGTTCCACGCGGCGGCAAGCTTTTCCGGCGCGGTCGACTCGCTCTATCCGACGCCGATCACCAACATCCTGTTCGTGCATGGCACCGTGGCGCCCGGCATTTGGGGCGACCCCACTACGCACGAATCCGTCTGGCGCGCGCACAACCCGACTGATCTCGCCGGGCGTTTGCGCGATGTTGTCCTATTCGTCGCGAGCGGCGACGGCGCGCACGGCGGACCGGCGGGGGAAGATCCGACCGGTGGACTCGGCGGCTACATCACCGAGGCATTCATCAAGGCAATGAATCTCGATTTCGCCCACGCCCTCGATGCGGCGGGCGTTCCGTATAACACCGACTTCTACAAGGGCGGCTACCACGGATGGCCGTACTGGCAGCGCGAATTGCACTGGTCGCTACCGCAGATCATGTCCCTCATCGGCCCGGCGCATCGGCGGTAGAATCAGGGTCGCCGCGCCGCCGGCGCGCTTACCGCGACTGCGCCGAGTTCGCGTCGATCATCAGCGACGACTCGTCAACCGCCTCGAAGTCCGAGCCGTGCACGCCGGTTTGCAGGTTGTGAAGATCGTCGTTGTTCCAGCGGTCGTCCGGCGCGCCCGAGAGGTACCACGCCGATCCGTTGTCGGCGACGAACATGCCGTAGGTCTTGAGCGCTTGCAGGATGACCTGGTTGGTCGAGGAGAACGGTGAGATATTGAAGCTCGCCTTGAGACGGAATCGCTGTCCCATCGGCGGCCGCGTGGCGTCGGTGGACGACGAGGCATAGTGGCGCGCCGGCCACACGTAACTCTTGCGGGTGCGCGGCACGGTGAATCGTAACGCGTGGTTGATGGCACCGGACGCGACTTCGTCGTAGCGAACCAACCCCGGCACAATCGCGAACCCCGCTGCGTCCGCCGAGGTCCATCCCGCGGGCCGCATCGCGTTCGAGCCGAGATTGAACACGGCACCCGAATCCGCCTGCCAACTGCCGTCGGCTTGCGGCCAGGCGTTGTACAGTTCGTAAAGTACGCAGTGGCCGGAGTCGACGACCAGCACGTGCCGGTCGCCGGTGCTCCCGCTGCCCCCCTCGATCGGCGCGTTGGTCGGAACCGGGTACGGTCCGGGATCGCTCTCCTCGCCGTAGGCAACAAACGTGATCGAAACGAACTGCTGCGTGCCCGGCACGACCGCGTAGGGAATGCCGACCGGTCCGCCGTCCCACGAGCCCGCGCCGAAATCCGGATGCAGCCCGGGCGTGCCGCCGGCGTTGGTAACGTAGGCTTGCGAGTTCGGATCGACGGGCAGCGCGTCGACGCGCCGATTCCAGATGTTGTTGGCGGGAAAAACCGGACAGCCGCCGATCGCCGGGCCACCGGTGACAACAGCGCTCGGTGTCGGCGTGGGCGTTGCGGAACTTGTAGGTTGTACGGTGCGCGTCGCGGTGCGCGTCGGCGTCGGCGTGCCGGTCGGTGTACGCGTCGCGGTCGACGTCGGCGTGTTCGCAAGCGGTGTCAGCGTATGCGTCGGCATCGCCGTCAGCGTGCGCGATGCGGTCGGCGACGAGGTGGCGGTCGGTGGCGTGCCGGCGCTTGCGAGGGTTTGCAACTCGGTTGGTGATAGTGCGCGGGCGTAGACGGCGACTTCGTCGAGCGTGCCGCCGAAGCGAAGGGCTTGGCAGTTGTACGCCGCGAGGCAGACTGGATTTGCGCTAGTGGTGATCGCCCCTGCGCGGGGCTTACTGCCGACGAGCGTTCCGTTGATGTAGAAACTGATCACGCTCCCGTCGAAGGTGACCGCCAGGTGGCTCCAAGCGCCGGCGGGAATCGAGCCGTAGGCGCCGATCGCTGCGTAGCTCCAGGTTGCGCTGTCCGCGTACGTCAGTTGACCGTTGAGGAGCGCCAACGAGTACTGCGCCTCCTTGTGCACAATCACCCGGTAGCTATCGACCGCCGACGGCTTCACCCACGCCGTCACGGTCAATCCCGACCCGCTGACGTTGAGACTCGGGCTATTGGCGATCTGCACTTGCGCGTTCGTGCCATCGAACACCCCGCCGCCGCCGATCCGACCCACACTCCACGTCATCCCGTTCTGGGCGGTGCCGGTGTTGGCAAATCCGCTGCTGTCCCCGACCCGCGTTCCGCTGCCTTCATCGAATCGCCAGTAGCCCGTCGGCCCGGCACCAGATGTCGTCGGCGTAGTGCCGGGCGTCAGGGTTGACGTCGGAACCGCTTGCATCGCTGTGCGAGTCGGAGTGAGGACGATTGCCGGTGTCGATGTAGCCGTCGGAGTGCCCGCCAGCGATTGTACGTCGGTAGCCGACAGCGCGCTCGCATAGATGCTGACCTCATCGAGTGTCCCGCCGAAGCGCAGCCCCGAGCAGTTGTATGCGGCGACACACACCGGGTTGGCGTTATCGCTGATCGCACCGGGGCGGAGCTTACTGCCCACGAGCGCCCCGTTGACGTAGAAGGCGATCGCACGGCCGTCGAAGGTCACCACCACGTGGCTCCAACTGCCGACGGGAATTGAACCGTAAGCGCCGAGGGTCGAGTAGCTCCACGTGACGCTGTCGGCGTAGGTCAGTTGCCCATTGAGGATTGCCAACGAGTACTGCCTCTCTTTGTGCACGATCACCCGGTAGCCATCCCCCGCGGTCGGCTTCACCCACGCCGCGATAGTTAGAGCCGTCCCGCTAATGCTCAGGCTGGGACTGTCGGCGATCCGCACTTGCGCGTTGGCGCCGTCGAAGACGCCGCCCTTGCCGATCCGGCCGGCGCCCCAGGTCATCCCGTTCTGGGCGGTGCCGGTGTTGCCGAATCCGCTGCTGTCGCTCACCGTGGTCCCGCTACCCTCGTCGAATCGCCAGTATCCAACCGGGCTGGCGCTCGGCGCAGCAAGCGCCACAGCACGCGACACGCCCAGCGTCAGCCCCACGCCGACCGTGGCAAGAGTAACGACGGCGACAAATCTTGCGCGCCAAATGTTCCGGCCCGAAGGCGACGGTTCGATTGCCCACATCGCGATGCGGAAGTTGTGCAATGGCAATGCCACCGTTGCCGTGAGACACGACGGCCGGGAGGGATCGCGGTCTGGCAATGGCCGCTACTTGGTGACATGGTGCGAGCGACGAAGGAGGCGTGGCGCATGAGCACGACGATCAACGGGATTCGCGTGATCCTCGAACCGCAGGACGAGTACTGCCACACGCCCGACGCGGCGAAGAACTACAACGAGAGCATGTACTTCAACGTCTTCGATCCAACGAAACAGATCGGCGGCTGGTTTCGGATCGGCAACCGGGTCAATGAAGGCTACGCCGAGATGTCCGTGTGCCTCTACCTTCCCGATGGCCGCGTCGGGTTCATGTTCGGTCGCCCGACGATCGACAACAACGACGAGCTCAACGCGGGCGGGATGCGCATCCACGTGATCGAAGCGTTCAAGCGGTTGCGGGTCACCTACGATGGCAAGATCCTCTTGCTCAACCATCCGTTGGAGATGGCCCACCCGTCGCGCGCCTTCAAGAACAATCCGCTGGTCGATTGCACGGTCGATCTCGACTACCGCGGCATCGCCCCGATGTTCGGCGGGCGCCCGGTCCAAGCCGACGGGACGGACCTGCCCATCGATCCCGAGAAATCGTTCGCCAAGGCGCACTACGAGCAGCACGTCGCGGCCAGCGGCCATTTCGATATCGCCGGCCAACACTGGGACATCAACGGCTTTGGTCTGCGCGACAAGTCGTGGGGCCCCCGCTACTGGCAGAGCGTGACGTGGTACCGCTGGCTGCCGATGAATTTCGGCGCCGACTTCGCGATGATGATCTCCCTCATCGGCAGCGACGACGGCACGGTTCGCCGCAGCGGGATGGTACTGCGTGACGGCGAGTACCTGATGATTCGCGATGCGCTCGTCGAGAGCGAGTGGGACGAGCATTGGTATCAAACTCGGTTGAAAGCCTGGGCCAAGACGGACGAGCGCGAGTACGAGGTCCACGGCAAGGTCATTTCAATGATTCCGTTGCGCAACCGCCGCACCAGCGACGATGGGACGCAGTTGGTCACGCGCATCACCGAGGGCATGACCGAGTATCGGTGCGACGGCAAGGTCGGCTACGGGTTGTCGGAATATCTCGACCAAATCGTCGACGGTAGGCCGCTCGGTCCCGATGTGAAGTGAATCGCGGCGGTCTCACGACGCCGGCGCTGACCCGTTTGGACGAACCGCGAGCGGCAGCCGGACGTGAAAGGTCGACCCGCGATCCACTTCGCTCTGGACCGTCACACTCCCGCCCAGCACACCGACCAGAGTGCGTACAATATACAGCCCCAGTCCGACGCCGTCGTGTTGCGGCGCGAGCCCAGCTTTGCCTTGTCGAAACGGCTCGAAGATGAGCGGGAGCGCGTCGGCGCCAATGCCGGCGCCGGTGTCGGACACGGAAAACTCGACGTCACGGCCGTCGAGCCGCGCGTTCACCGTGATCGTTCCTTCGCGCGTGAACTTCCACGCGTTGTGGATCAGGTTCTTGAGCACGACCTTCAGCTTGCGTGCGTCGGTGTGCAACCGCGGCAGTGCGGTCGGGATGTCCCACACAAAACCGAGGCCCGGCTTGCTGTGCAAGCGGCCGGTCTCGCGTTTGATCTCATCTAGCAATGCGATCAGATCGACGTCGCTCACCGTGGCGGACTCCTGGCCGGTTTCGAGGCGGCTGAGGTCGAGCGTCGCGTTGACGAGTTCGAGCAGCTCTTCGGCGCTGCTCTGAGCGCGCTGCACGGTTTCGAGTTGCTCAGTGGTCAACCGGCCGCAATCGCCGGCGAGCAGCAGATCGTGGTACCCAAGCATGATATGCAGCGGCGTGCGCAGCTCGTGCGACATGGTCGCGATGAAATCGGATTTGAGTCGGTTCGCCCGGTCCAGCTCTTCCATCAAGCGGGCGTTCTCCAACGCGACGGACACCATCCGCGACATGGCCCGCGCAATGCGGACCTGCGGCTCGGCGAACGGCTCGCGGCGACCGCGAAAGCCAGCCGCATGGACCCCAACGATCGTGCCGGCTCGCCACAGCGGGACGTACAGCACCACCGTAACTCCGAAGCGCGCGGGCAAGCTCGCCCAGACCGACGGCGGGTCGGCGGTGGAGAATTGCGTCACGCCCTGCTGCTCGAGCACAGCAATCAGTCCCGCAACGGACTCAGCCGGCAACCGGAGGGCTCGCGCCGCCTCTTGCTCCTCGTCCGAGCCGCCGTGCCCCACCATCAGTTTGAACGCCCCGTGATCGGGCTGCCACAGCAACGTGTAGCTCACGTCGCACGCGAGCACCTCGGCGGTGATGCGGCCGAGTCCTTCCAGCAGTTGCCGGGTATCGAGCGACGTGAGTTCCCGGCCGATGCGTGCCAACGCCGCATTGACGCTGGCTTCCTCTTGTTGCGCTTGACGGAACTCGTGCGCTTCCATTGCGATGCCGACTTGTCGGGCAATCAGTTCGAGCAGTCGGACCTGACGATCGCTGAAGAGCTGACGGTTCTCCGCGTTGAGCGCGGCCACTCCGCCCAGCCGCCGGCCTTGCACGACCAGCGGTACCAAAGTGAGCGCGGAGAGCCGGAAGTGCATGAGCAACTCGACCGGCAGCCAATCCTGATTCGCAACATCGTTGATCAGGACGGTCTGGCCCGAGACCAGCCCGTCGACGATTGGCTCTCCGGAGCGAAACTCACCCGCTGCCGTGTCGGCAACCAGGTCGTCGGGGATGCCGAACCACGCGATCGCCCGATAGAGCGAACGGGCCTCGTCCCAACAATATGTGACCACCCGATCGCACGGTAGAATGGCTGCCGTACGGCGTTGGATGCGATCGAGCAGCTCGTCGAAATTGGCGGTGCGATTGATGTCCGTGGCGATCTCCAACAGCGCGCTTCGTTCGGCGTCGCTGCGCTCCCGCTCGGTGACATCATGGGCCATGCCGCGAATGATCGGCGCGGCAACGCCTTCGGTGCGAAGCGTGTTCGAGTATTGCCATACCCGCCGCTCTCCGGTCCGCGTGCAGACGATCATCAGCCCCTTCGCGATGCCATTGCGCGCGATGGCCGCCAGATACTCCCCGAACTGCTCGCGCACTTCGGGGGCAAGCAGGTCGCGGAGGTTGCCGTGCACCAATTCAGCCGGTTCGTAGCCGAGAATCCGCGCCGGCGGCGCGTTCACGGAGAGAATGCGGCCGTCGAGATCGTGGGTGCACATGAGGTCTTGGCTGTGCTCGATCAAGTCGTGGTAGCGATCCTCGCTCGCCCGCAAGGCCGATTCCACGCGTTTGCGCTGGATGATGAGCAACGTGGTGAGCCACAGCACCAGCAATCCGATTGCAAGATTGGTTGCCGCGAGCCCGAATGCCACGCCCGCCGGCGAGGCGAAGAGCCCGACGAGCATCAACACGCTGCTGACGACGGCGATGACGATTGTCGCGCGAACATGCGGCAACCACAACGTGGCCAACAGCGGAAGCAGGTAGAGTATCCACTCCGCGACACCCAACGGGGTGACAAGATCGAGGATGAACAGCGCACCAACCGTGACGGCGCACAGCACCAGCAGCCACGTCGATCGAGTTCGGTCCAGAAGAAGTCTCCGCCCGCTCACCAAACACACTCGCAAGTGTGTCGGTTGTCAAGGAGAAAGCGCGGGCGCTATCAGACCGACACGTCAACCGGCTATGCGCGGCATCACACGATGCAGCAGATGTTCCAAACAGCCGACTCGCCGGGCGCGCGAGCTACGAATACAGATCCTTGCCGTCTTGGGGTTGCGTCGGCGCGGTCGCGGGCTTGCTGAATCGCGGATTGGGCAAGCGAACGATGCCCTTTTCCTTCAATAGCGCATAGTACGCTTGCTTGTCGTCCGGTACCGGGCGCGGATCGCCGGCCCACGTCTCGAACAGCAGCGCGCCGCGTTCGCCGGCGATGAGCGGGCCGAACTTGGCGCCCACTTCCAGCACGATCAACGTGCCGGCTGGACAGCGGCGATCACCGACCATCAACTCGCCTTCGAGCACGTACACCAGATGATCGCTGGCATGCCCGTGGCGTTCGATGACCACATTGGGATCGTACCGCCCGAGCACCACCATCCGCTTGGCGTTCCACTCGAGAAACTTTTCGTGCACCGACACGCGGCGCTCGCCGTGCATCTGCGCGATGACTTCGGTCCACGGCACATCGTCGATGTGCACGAACGCGAGGCGGGGCGAATTGGGTTCGTCGGCCTGGGTTGTCATGCGCCTCCGATCGCTTCAGCCGCCCTTGATGACGCCGAGCGGAAAGGTTGGGATCAAATGCTTTTCGAGAAACGCCGGACCTTGCTCCGGCGGCACGAACCAGTCGGTTGGGCACATGGTGAGCAGCTCGACCAGCGAGAAGCCTTTGGCGTCGAGCTGCGCACGAAAGGCATCGTGCAGATATTGTTTCGCCAGCTTGATGCCTGATGGCGTATGCATCGCGGCACGCGCGACGTAGGCGGTGCCGTCGAGCTGCGCCACCAGCTCGCTGATCTTGATCGGATACCCGTGGCGATCGCGATCGCGACCGCCGACGGTGCTCTTGGTGTGTTGGCCGAGCACGGTCGCCGCGGTCATGTGGCCACCGGTCTCGCCGAACACCGCATTGTTGAACACGATGGCGGTGAACTTCTCGCCGCGCGCCGCGCTGTGAATGACTTCCTGCAAGCCCTCCGAAATCATGTCGCCGTCGCCCTGCATGGTGAAGACGAAGGCGTCGGGGCGTACGCGTTTGACCCCGGTGGCGACCGACGGCGCGCGACCGTGCAACGCCTGCATGACGTCGACGTCCATGATCATCGGGAACGCCGTGTAGCAACCGATGCCGGCGACGCAGATCGTGCGCTCGCGCAGACCGAGATCCTGGAGTAGTTCGAGGATGACTCGCAGCGCGACCGGCTCGCCGCAGCCCGGGCACAGCGAATGTTCGGTCTTGAGCAACAGATCGGGGGTTCCCAGTGCCCGCTTCACCGCGTGTTCTCCAAGGTTTCTACCTTTGACTGTCGACTGTCGACGGCTCGTGCGTACGCAGCTTCGATGCGCTTCAGAATGAATTCGACATTGAGCAGCGGCCCGACGCCGAAGCCGGAGTGGTCGTGACTGATGCCGCCGATGGCGTGAACCGGCGCGCGACCGAGGACCGCCAGTTGAACATCTTCGATCATCTGTCCGGCATTGAGTTCGAAGACGGCGATTGCCTTGGCTCGCTGTGCGGCCTCGGCAACGGCACGCGATGGGAACGGCCAGAGCGTGATCGGCCGCACGTAGCCAACCCGCAAACCCGTGTCGCGTGCGAGCCGCACCGCGTACTTGACGAAGCGGCCGGGAAATCCAAACGCCACCACCACCAGCTCGGCGTCATCG
Source organism: Binatia bacterium (assembly GCA_035541895.1). Classification (GTDB taxonomy): domain Bacteria; phylum Desulfobacterota; class Binatia; order HRBIN30; family JACQVA1; genus DATKMK01. The sequence goes on from DATKMK010000101.1 coordinate 9,191, forward strand.
AGATACCCGCTGTCGACCCGCACTTCCGCCGCCTTGATCGCCGCGTGCTTGTCGGTTGCTTGGGCCAACGTGGCGGCGATATCGGTCGAAAGCTTCTCCGACGGACCCAGCGGCGACAGCGTGATGCCGCGCCGGCCGTTCGCGCCGGTGATCGCCCAGGTCTTCGGCGGCAGTGCGGGAAACGACGGCGGGCGAAACTCGACGATCTCCGAGGTGTGCGACAGCAGAAAGTCGCCCATGATCATCACCGGGTTGCGCCACTTCTCCGAAAGGTGGAAGGCGAGTTGCGCGAGATCGACGGCTTCCTGCGCCGAGGCTGGTGCCAGCACGATGAAGCGATAGTCGCCATGCCCGCCGCCGCGTGTCGCTTGGAAGTAGTCGCCCTGGCCGCGACACATGTTCACGACCACCACGGGAATCTGCGCGTTGGCGAGCTCGGCGAAACTCTCTTGCATCAGACTGATGCCTTGCCCGGTCGACGCCGTCATCGCCCGCACGCCGCAGCCGGCCGCGCCCCACACCATGCCGATCGCCTCGATCTCGCTCTCGGCGTTCATGCACGTCCCGCCGACTTGGGGCATGCGTGCGGCCATGTACTCCAGAATCTCCGTTGACGGCGTGATCGGATAGCCGGCGTAGAAGCGGCAGCCCGCTTGGATCGCCGCCTCCGCCAGGGCGCAGGAACCTTCCAATAACGTCCGAGCCATCACGCGGCCGCCTCGCGGTACACTTCGAAGCAGAAATCCGGACACACCTTCGCACATAGCTCGCACCCGGTGCAGCCGTCGTGCAGGATCGGATAGCGATACCCCTTGGCGTTCACCGCCGTCGACATCTCCAACACCTTCGGCGGACAAACCGGAATGCAGAGCACGCAGCCCTTGCAGGTATCAACGTCAATCGTGACGGTGGCGGTCATGCGAGCGAGCCGTGAGGCGCGAATCGTGAGTCGAAGTATTGCGCGCCGAGATTCAAGAACTGAACATTGGCGTCGGCAAGCTGCTGGCGGTGCGGTGGGAGCGAGGCGCGCATCGCCGCGATCACCGCGGACAGCGGTATCAACCGGGTCCCGGCCACGAACGCGCCGAGCATGATCATACCCGCGCCCATGAGATTGCCCGCGTGTTCGGCCAAACGCGTCGCCGGAATCGCCGCGCTGGCGACTTCGGGACACGGATTTTCGTGCACCAAGGTCTCGTTGAAAAACAATCGCCCGTTGGGTCGCAGCTTGAGCGCCAGACTTGCCAGGGCTGCCGGATGCATCGCCACCAAACTCCAGCAGTGCGGAATGATCGGCGGTGCGTGGATCTCGTCGTCGGCGATGACGATGGTCGACTCGCTCGCACTGCCGCGCATCGCGCCGCCATACATGCCGAACAGCATGACCTGCTTACCTTCCGCCGCGGCCGCCTGCGCCAGGACCTTCGCCATCAACTGAATGCCTTGGCCGCCGATCCCGGTGATGACGATTTCTCGCTCCATGGCGACTCCGCCGCGACGCTATCGCGGGCCACGATCGGTTGCCGCGTCCCGCGTGATTATTGCGATCATACCGCCTGTACCTGTTGACGCGCGAGTAGCCTACGGCGTACGCATTTGCAATCGAAGGTCGATCAATGTGGTTTGAGCTGCGCAAGGAAAACCTCGACTTCATCTCCACCGCGCCGGTGGTGCACACCAACGGCATCGAGATCGCGGTGCCGCTGGCCGGTGTGTTCAGCGCGTTGACGAATCCCGCCACCTGGAGCGAATGGTTTCCGAGCGTGCGCTGGGCATCGTATCCGAGCGCGCCGCCGCACGGCGTCGGAACCATTCGCGAAGCGCACGTGGGCAGCACGCGCTGGGTCGAACAGATCATCGCATGGGATGTCGACGCGCGCTGGGCGTACACCGTCCTCCGCAGTTCGGTGCCGTTCGCGCACGCACAAGTCGAGTCGTTCGAGTTGACCGACCAAGTTGGACGAACGCACATTCGCTGGACGTTGGCGCTCGAACCGCGATTGTTGGCGCGGCTCGGCGCGCCGTTTGCGCCGCGCGCGATCACCCGTGTGTTTCAACGCGCAATGGCGAACCTCGAGCTGTATCTGCGGCAGCGAGCGGCCACGGCATGAAGGTCTTGCACCAGATTCGCGACACCCTTGCGGCGCAGGTCGCTGCGGCGGTGCCCGACGTCGATGTCATCGCCATTCCACGCGACAGCGATCTGCCGGCCGGGGTTACCGGCGAAGTCCTTCTCACCTACCCGTGGGCCGCCCCGAATCTTTCGATCGTGCTCGCCCACGGCGTGCGCTGGATTCACGCACTCGGCACCGGCGTGGACGCGTTTCCCTTTGATTTGCTAACCGATCAGACGCTGACCTGCTCGCGCGGCGGCAGTGCGATCCCGATCGCCGAGTGGGTCTTGGCCGTGACGCTTGCGTTCGAGAAGCGGCTGCCGGAGTCGTGGATTCACGCCGTGCCTGAAGGCGGATGGAGTCGCGCGGATTTGGGCACGCTCCACGACAAGACGCTCGGCTTGGTCGGCCTCGGTGGGATTGGCACCGCGGTCGCACGACTGGCACTGCCGTTCGGCATGAAGGTGCAGGCGTACCGTCGCACGACCGCGCCCGCGACGCTCGACGGCATTGCAATGAGCCGGTCGCTGTCGGAACTGGTCGCCGTCGCCGATCACATCGTCATCGCCGCGCCGGCGACGCGGCAAACCCGTCACTTGCTCAACCGCGAGATCTTCTCCGTGATGAAGTTCGGCGCACACGTGATCAACATCTCGCGCGGCTCTCTGATCGACGCCGACGCCTTGCGCGCTGCGCTGGACAATGGACGCGTCGCGATGGCGTCGCTCGACGCGGTCGAGCCGGAACCGCTGCCCGCGGGCCATTGGATGTACACCCATCCACGAGTGCGCCTGAGTCCGCACGTGTCGTGGAGCATGCCGGGGGCGGCCGAGCGACTGATCGATCCGTTCATCGACAATCTGCGCCGCTATCGCGCCGGCCAGCCGCTGTTCGGTGTCGTCGATCGAGAGGTGGGATACTGACGAGCAGGCTTATGGCTGATGGCAGATCGCTGATCGTCCGGATTTCGATTCGGACCGCGGAGGTGGTTCGATGAGTCAGAGCGTTCGCATCCTCGGCAACGTCGGGACCAAGCTGTTGTTGGAGAATGATCGAGTGCGCGTGTGGGAGATGGATCTGGCTCCCGGCGCGAAGTCGGATGTGCACCGACACGAGCTGGACTACATCTTGGTGCAGATCGAAGGCGACCGCATCGCGGCGCAGCCCGAGCCCGACACCGCCGGCAAGTATCGCGACTACATCGAAGCGGCGGCGACGCCCGGCAAGGTGACGTACATCACGCGCGGTGGCATCGAGACCGCCATCAACGTCGGCACGCGGCGCTATCGCGAAATCCTCATCGAGTTGAAGTAGGCCGTGATGCTCTTGCTCGGCGACATTCTCCGCCGCCATGCCCGGACGCGCGGCGACAAGACCGCGTACGCAATCGGCGATGCGCGAATCAGCTATCGAGCGTTTCACGCGCGCTCGAACCAGCTTGCGCGCGGGCTGCGACACCTCGGCGTCGGCCGCGGCGATCGCGTCGCGGTGATGGCCAACAATCGCGTCGAATATCCCCTCATCTACTTCGCCGTCGTTAAGCTCGGCGCGATCGTGGTGCCCATCAACGCGCGCTTTGCCGCCGCCGAAGTCGCGTACGTGGTCACGCACGCCGATGCCGAGACGTTCATCGTTGCCGACGAGTGTGCACCGCTTGTCGACGAGCTGCGAGGCGCCGGCCGGCTGCCGTCGGTTCACCGCTTCATCGCAATCGATTCGAGCGGCCGATCGTCCGATCCAACGCTCGACGCCGTGGCGAGTGTGGAATCGCCGGATGACATCGATGCCGACATCGACGAGTGCGACACGCACGCGATGCTCTACACCAGCGGTACCACCGGATCGCCGAAAGGCACGATGCTGTCGCAGCGCTGCTATTGCTTGCAAGCCGCGACCTCGCATTTGCAGCTCGGTCTCAACGAAGACGACATCGTTCTCAGTATGTTCCCGATGTTTCATATGGGCGGGTGGGCGTTGCCGCTCGGCTGCTGGCACACCGGTTCGACCGCGATCATCATGCCGAAGGCCGCGCCGCGGGCGATCCTCGAGGCTATTGAGCGCGAACGCGTCACCTACTTCTACGCGGTGCCAACGGTGTTCAAGTCGATGCTGGCGTTGCCCGACTTCGATCGCTTTGATTTGCGCTCGCTCCGACTGCTCGGCAGCGGCACGGCGGCCATGACCGCCGCCGAAGTCGAGCAGATTCGCGAACGCTTCCGCTGCTCGCAGATGGTGATTCTGTACGGCTCGACCGAAGCCGGACCGGTGAGCGTCGTGCGGCCCCACGACGTGGCGCGGAAGCCCGAGACGGTCGGCCGTCCCTATCTCAATGTCGAGGTGCGGCTGGTGGACGAGACCGGACGCGACGTCAGCGTCGGCGCTGTCGGTGAGATCGCGGTGCGCAGCGAATTCCTCATGCAAGGCTATTGGCGCAATCGCGAAGAGACCGCGCGCACCATCCGCGACGGCTGGGTGTTCACCGGCGATCTCGGCGCCTTCGACGACGAAGGGTTTCTGTCGATCGTCGGCCGCAGCAAGGAAGTGATTCGCAGCGGCGGCGAAAGCATCTTTCCGGTCGAGATCGAACGCGTCCTGCTCACGCATCCGGCCGTCCGTGAAGTCAGCGTCGTCGGCATTCCCGACTCGCATTGGGGCGAAGCCGTCGCAGCGGCGATCGTGCTGCGCAACGGCGCGGCGCTCACTGCCGACGAAGCCATCGAGCATGTGCGCGCGCATCTGGCCGGCTACAAGAAGCCGCGTCACGTCTGTTTCGTCGACAGCCTCCCGCGCACCGCGGCATCGCAACAGGTGCACAAGCCGCTACTGCGGGAGCGGCTGCTTGAACTCCTGAATCCTTCGCAGGGCAGTTCCGATAGCGCTGGCTTGGCGCTAAGGCGTAGAGCACAAAGGAGCCCGACGTGAGCGAGCCAACTGCGAAAGGCATCACCATCGTCGTCGGCGTGGGCGCCGGCCTCGGTGCTGCGGTCGCACGCCGATTCGCGCAAGCGTATCCCGTCGCGCTGGTGGCGCGCAGCAGCGAGGTCACCGATGCGCTGGCGCGTGAGATCCGCGCTGCCGGCGGCGTCGCGCTGCCGGTACGATGCGACGCGACGGTTCCGGAGCAAGTCTCGGCCGCATACGACACGGTTTGTCGTGAACTCGGGCAACCCGACGTGCTCATTTACAACGGCGGACGACGTCCGTTCGGCACGATCGTCGACACTACCCCAGAGATCTTCGAAGACACCTGGCGCGTGCATACCTTCGGCGCGTTTCTGTGGGCGCGACAGGTGATTCCCGGCATGCGGCAACAACGCAGAGGCGCCATCGTCGTCACCGGCGCCACCGCGGGCGTGAAGCCTGGTCCGTCGTCCGCGGCGTTCGCTCCGGCGAAGTTTGCGGCACGCGGACTGGTCGAGGTAATGGCGCGCGATCTTCATCCCCAAGGCATCCACGTCGCGTACGTCAATGTCGATGGCGCTATCGACATGCCGGTGGTGCGGGAGTTCCTGCCGCATCTGAAGGACGAGGACTTGCTCAAGCCGTCGGCCATTGCGGACGCGTACTGGTATCTCGTCCACCAAGACCCGAGTGCGTGGAGCTACCAACTCGACGTGCGGCCGTTCAAGGAAAACTTCTGAGAGGATTCCGCCCCATGACGATCCGCAAATCGAAGAAGAGTCGACGTGGGGAAGCCGGCACGCGACCTCCGGCTGCGTACGAGACCTTGCTGTACGACGTCGACGGAACCATCGCGACGATCACGCTCAATCGACCCGATCGACTCAACACCATCGTGCCGCCGATGCCGGACGAAATCGAGGCCGCCGTCCATCGCGCGGTCGCCGATCGTGCAGTGAAAGTCATCATCGTGCGCGGCGCCGGTCGCGCATTCTGCGCCGGATTCGACTTCGGCGGTGGGTTCCACCACTGGGATGAGGCGCTCACCACCGACGGCGCGTGGGACCCGGGCAAAGATTTCGTCTTCGCCACCGCGCCGACGCTCGCGCCGGTACCGAAGTTCATGAGCCTGTGGCGCGCGCCCAAGCCGGTGATCGCGCAGGTGCACGGCTGGTGTGTCGGCGGCGGCAGCGACTTCGCGCTGTGCGCCGATCTGGTGATCGCCAGCGACGACGCGCGTATCGGCACGCCCTATTCGCGGATGTGGGGCTGCTATCTCAGCGGTATGTGGCTGTACCGACTCGGCTTGACCAAGGCGAAAGAGTACGCGCTCACCGGCAAGCCGCTGTCCGGCAGCGAAGCGGCTGCGATTGGACTGATCAACAAAGCCGTGCCGTTCGCTCAACTCGAAGCCGAAGTGCGCGCCAGCGCCGAGCAGTTGGCGTCGATTCCGTTGTCGCAACTCTCGGCGATGAAACTGATCGTCAACCAGGCGTACGAGAACATGGGCTTGGCGTCGACCCAGACGCTCGGCCCGATTCTCGACGGCCTCATGCGCAACACGCCCGGCGCGCAC
>DATKMK010000102.1:0-51057 GCA_035541895.1 Binatia bacterium
CGGACCACGGTTGTGCACGCTGATCTGGATCAGGATGTGCTCCGGAGATGCCTTCGCGTATTCGACGAACACGTCGAACTAGCGATCCTGATCGAACACCCCGGTGTCGAGCAACTCGTACTCGGACTCCTGCCGGCTGCGGCCGCGGTTGGTCGCCACGATGTTGTCGTAGGGATAGGCCGTCTGCGGGTACTTGTAGAGGTACTTCATGTACGAATGGGTCGGCGTCGAGTCGAGATAGAAGTAGTACTCCTTGGCGTCCTCGCCGTGGTTGCCTTCGCTGTTGGTCAGCCCGAACAGCCGCTCCTTGATGATAGGGTCCCGGCCGTTCCACAGCGCGAGCGCGAAACAAAGGTATTGGCGGTCGTCAGAGATGCCGGCCAGCCCATCTTCGCCCCAACGATACGCCCGCGAGCGCGCCTGATCGTGGCTAAAGTAGTTCCACGCGTCGCCCGATTCGCTATAGTCCTCGCGCACGGTGCCCCACTGGCGCTCGCTGAGGTACGGTCCCCACTTTTTCCACGCAACGTTCTGCGTTCGAGCTTCTTCCAGGCGGCTGTGCTCCACGGTCGTCGTCACGTCTTCCTCCTCTACGGGCAGAGCGGCTCAGTTGACTGCCTGATTCCGTTCCCGGCGGGCGAAACGAACGAATGCCCCAACGCTCAGAAAGTTGATCACCACGGCGATCATGTTCCACACAACGACCGGGCGGGACTGAATCAACAGCCCATAGTAGATCCAGGCGATTTGAAAGACACCCATGATGCCTGCCATCGTCGGGTTCATGCCCTTGCTCGACCGCCGCCTAAACATCGCAATCAAGTCGGGTAGGGCGGCAAAGGTCGTTCCAAAACCCGCCACCAGGCCGACGATCTCAGAGCGTTGAAGTTTGGGAGCGATCAGGCTCGCGGTGTCGTGGATGACGAGATCGTCGCATCCCTGGAGGATGAGGAGGCTCAGCACCAGCACCGCGCGTGCCATTTTGCTGAAGCCGGCCCGGTTCATCATCGCTGCGCCTCTAATCGCCAGAGGCGGGCGGCGCTTCCCCGACGGCGCGCGGGGGCACGCCTTGCGCCGCGGCCAGGATCGGCTGTACCTCCTTCAAGTGTTCGAGCAGGATGCGGCGGACTTCCGCGATCGTGTGGGGATTCGCCTGCGTCGAGTGACTGTCGTGAACGACCAGCTCGGACTCCACCGGCTCGATGTGCGCGCTCTGATATTTCACCACCCCGTCGTCGCCATGCTCGATGTCTTCGGTTTGTTTCACCGCGATGATCGAATTCGCCTTGACGCCCGGGGCGATCGGAATCGACGCCAATGCACGGATGAACGGGTGGCCGGGCGACATGTTGTCGATCGCCGTCGGGATGTGCTGGAGCGACATGTACTGCTCCTGACCAGACGACAACCCTGTAAACTCAGCGCTGACGCTGACGACATCCGAAGGCAAGCGCACCAGCCACGCCGCAAGCCGTCGCACAAACTGCGGGCCGGCGAGAAAGCTGCCGCGATGCGGCGTACAGATGAAGATCACGCGCTTCACGAACGGCAGCGGCTTGACGAACAGCGCGTCGTGGAGCAGCTCGCGGGTTTGCGGCGAGAACTTGACCTCGTCGAACGGCTTGTTGCTGATGTTCTGCCAGAATCGATCGCCGGAATCGATCGCGGTCAGCTTGGTCAACAGGCCGCCCTGGCTATGACCGATTACGACCATCTGATCGAGCGCCGGGTCGGATGCATCGCGCGTGAAGCGCTCCACATCCTGCGTCAGCAGTTTGCGCAAGCGGTAGGCCGAGTACACGATCGGGTTGCCGGAGTCGTAGGTGAAGAACCAGAACTGATACGCAGCCCGAATCTGATCGTCGGCGAGCAGGTCGTTGACCATATCGGCCCAGCGGAAAATGCTCGACGCGGTGCCGTGCACGAACACGACCGGAATCTTGCCGCGCCGGTACGGCTGTCCGGCACGGAGCAGCGTCGGCCGCGTTTTGTATTTCACCGCATCGCCGAGAAATGCGGCCAGCTCCGAGGTCCACGGACGCGCGGCGGCCAGGGTTGTGGCCATCACCGCGGTGGGCTCGGCTTCCAGCGGGACGTCACGGTTGTTGATGCGAAGCGTCTCGGTCTCGGTCGTGGCGTACAGTTCGAGCCCGCCGTGCAGCGCGGACGTGACGATCTGGTGCTCCGGCTCGTCGACTCGCAGGAACAGCGTCACCGGCACCCGAGAATTCGGGCCGATGAGCGAGTCGTCGTCATAGTGATCATCGGGAGGTTGGGGACGGGCGGACAGCGGGGCTCCGATGCCGGCGGTGCGATAGCGGTTGCGCAAACCCTCGACTTTGAGTTGTCCCACCGGCGTGAGATCGACGAGTCGATGGTCGTGCCAGGTCAGCGTGCTGTCATCGAAGCTCAGCTCTATGGTTCCGAACGGCAGCTCGAAGGTTCCCGCGCGCGGGAACACGTAGTGACCCTGCGCGTCCTGCAGCGCCTCGGCCAGCGCGAGGTTGTAGATGTCGCATGCCAGGCGAAAGCGCGGATCGAGGACATCGCGTGGTTGTCGCTGGCCGTTCGGCAGGAGGAACGCATACGCGTACAGCGCGGCGGCGAGATAGTTCGGACGGTTGTTGTCGCGCGAGGCGCGATACAGCGACAGTTCGGCGAGGGCGAACAGCTCGTCGCGCCCCCCGACGCCTTGCACAACCGAGTCGCGCAGGACGGCGATGGCTTGATCAGGTTCGTCGTGGTAGCGGTCGAGCAGATCGTGGCGGCGCAGCGCGATGCGGGTCAGCTCGCTGACATCTCCGGATGACAACGCGTTGCTGACCTGTCCGCGGTAGAAGTCAGATGGTCTGACCCGCTCGACGCGCAGCGGCGCGGCGCAAGCACTCGCCAGCACTGCAAAGGCGATGAGCAGGGTAGCGGTTCGCATCGGCGCAAAGCCGCTCAACGGATGCCTCGTCTGACAGCCGGCTCGGCAAACCCATTTCGTTTCCCGTCTCATCGTAGTGTGCTCCGATCTATCCCATGCGGCGCTCGCGCCGGTCGACATCGGGGCCCAACTTGCGCACGAAGTCCTGGTGAACGGCATCGATGACGGCGGGGAAATCCTCTTGCGTGATTCGGTTTGATCCCGGCCGCGGGAACGGAAACGGGTCGGGGACGGCGACGTCGATTTCGAGCGTCAGCAACTCGGAGAAGTTGACTCCATGCAGCGAGTGACGGCGTCGCAAGATGAGGGGATGCTCAGCGCCGCCGCATGCGCGCTGGAGCCACTGCCGCATCTCCGATGAATCGTATGCCTGGGACACCAGCCACGGCACGATCTCCTCGCCGTCGTTGAGGGCGCGGCGCAAGACGAGATGCGGATCGGGCAGACGCGCGTGGGAATCCCACCAGACCCCATCGACGAGCTTGGCGGCGGCCGCGCCCGCGTCTCCGGAAACCGGATGCAGGTACGACAACGTCATCGGCAGCCAGCGATCCATGTTTTGGTCGTACAGGCTGTCGGTTTCCGCGGTGCCGGCGTAGAACAACATGCCGCCGGCGATCTTGATGCCGAGGAGGTTCGAATAGAGATCCTCCGGTGAGAACGCGGACACGTACTCAGGATAGAGATCGATCGCGGACCATCCGTACGCGGTCGCGATCTCGTGCCAAACGGAGAGTTGAAACGAAATCCATTGCGCCAAGCTGACCGCGAGACGCCGCAGGCCGTAGCGCTGAAGCAGTTCGGGTGGCAGGGGCCGGATGTGCACGCGCCGCGCACCTCCCTCGCTCGGCAGCTCGACCGTCGCGCCGGTCTGGGACGCGCGGCCGATCGTGGCGGCCCAGAATAAGGTCCAGTCGGCATAATCGCGGACGTGTGCGGTATCGATGAATCCGCCGCGGCACGTGTAGACCATCGCGTTGTTCTCGGTGGTGAACGCGTTCTTGGTGGACGAACCGGACGTCGAAAATGCCCCGGAGTCGTACTTGTGCGGCCCAAGCTCGTTGACCCCGATGATGTTGTCCAAGGTGAAGAAGGGGATGGGGACGGGACCCAGCCGCGCTTGCAACTCTGTGCCGAAGGCGCAGCAGGGGCGCAGGTTGGTCCGCACCGGGATCTCGGGAATCTCGGCAGGCGAGATGTCGCGGTCAACCGCCGCCGGTTCGTCGAGAACGCGCGCCACGAGCTCGGGCGTTACGTCCCGCTGCGCCGCCCACCTCGGGGCGTGAACACACCCGGCGAGCCCCAGGACGATACCCAGGAGGGTCAACGCGGGAGCGGCCCTTCTCACTCGGACCGAACGCTTTGCGGTACCGACGCATTTGGAACTAGGCTTCACATCCGCCTCCGTGTTCGACCGCTCACGTCATCGATCTCAAGTCCTACTCGACGAGCGGAATCTCCGAGGCCAGGTCGAAGCGGACGAGCGCGCGAATTTTGCTCTCGATTTGGAGGTAGCGCGCAACTTTTTTGCCGGGCAGCACCTTGGCGAGCTTACCAGCGTAGGTACGACGCAATTTCGCTTCGGATTCCTCGACGGCGATCACCTCGGACGTGAGCTGGGTTGCTTGGGCGTCGGTGAGCGAGTCCTTGTTGTAGGCCTCCGCGTAGGCCGAGATCGTCTTGCCGAGCCGCTCGTTGAGCTTCGCAAGATCCTTCTGGTACGCGTCGTAGATCGGCCAGAACCCCTTCGCCTCCTTGTCGGTGAGCTGCAGGTTGTCGGCCACCAACAGCTTCTTGTCGGCGCGAATCTTGTCCTTCAGGATTTCCATGTTAGTGTTGGTTGACTTTTCCTCGGCCATGACCTGAGTGGCCAGCAACATCACTACGCAGAGTATGTTTCGCGCTACCGCTCGCATCACCAATCTCCTTTCACTCGCAGGTGTCGTGTCGTTGGGCCGCCGGCCCGTGGTTGGGTGTCTTCTTGTCATCGGCACGGCCCTCTTGGCAAGTACCCCCACGCTTGCCGATACGAACTCGGACGAGACATCGGAGCGGCCGGTCCGGTGGTACGTGGACCGAGGGCTGAATGTCGAGGTGCGCCGGCTCGGGCTGCTCGAACAAGTCGCTGGCCCGGCGAGCGAGCTGTTGCTGCACGTGCAAGTCGGCTTCCGCCTCTCGGCCGATACGGCCGGATTCGCGGGTGACGATGAGGGTTCGGAAGACGGTGGGTTGCGTCGAGCATACATTCGAGTTGCCGGCGAAGTGTGGCCGTGGCGACGGCCGCTCAAGTTTTATCTCGAAATCGGCGTGATCAATGGGGAGTTCTCGCTCGATACATCGTACCTGACCTTTCCAGATCTTCCCTGGGTCGGCGATCTGAAGATCGGCCAGTTGGACTTGCCGATGTCGATGGACTCGCTCTCGTCGTCGTTCGCGCGTCCGTTCATGGAGAAGTCGCTGCCGGTTGAGGCGCTAGTGCCAAGCTCGAAGGGGGGCGTATTGTTGGCGAACCGAACCGCGAATCGCGACGTGACTTGGGCGGTCGGCTGGTTCGCCGACGGAACGAATACCGAGGCCGGCGAGAACAACAGCAGTCCGACGCGGGTCGCGGGTCGATTGACGTGGCTGGCATCGGCAGGCGAGGATCGACGGCTTCCGCTCGTGCACCTGGGCGCCTTCGCCTCCTACATGTACTCATCCGATCGGGAGATCACGTACGACACGCGCGCCGAGAGCCAGTGGGCTCCCAAGCTCTTCGACACCGGTACCATCGATGGAAGCGGCGCAATCGTCTTGGGCAACGAGATGGCCGCCGCTCAGGGTCCGTGGTCGGTTCAAGGAGAAGTCTTGGTGGCCGAAGTGCAAGGACGTAACAGCGCTGGCTCCGACTTCAGCGGAGCGTACGTGCTCGGCACGTGGTCGCTGACCGGAGAGTCCCGGCCGTATGATCGCGCCAACGGGTTATTCTCTGCCATCACCCCGGCGCGTCCGGTTGTCTTCGGCACGGGCAACATCGGAGCGTGGGAGGCGGTGCTGCGGCTGTCCTACCTGGACCTCGTCGATGGAGCCGTACGCGGGGGACGCGGCGTCGAGCTGATGCCGGGAGTCAACTGGTACCTCACCCGCAACCTGCGGCTGCAAGCGTGCTACGGGTACACGCATGTCGATGACGGCCCGCAGAACGGCAATCTGCATCTCGTGCAGGCACGCATCGACCTGGCTCTCTGACCACTCGAAGCAGGGCGGGAAGGCAGGGACGCTGCCTCCCGCATGCGTGCCGAAGGTGCCGCTTCCTGCCCAACATCAGAAGATTGAGTACACCAAGCCCACCGTGCTGCGGTACACGTCACCGTGCGCTCCGTCCTTGGTGTCGTGATAGCCGTACAACTCCTCGAGTCCGACCGAGAGCCGCTCGCGCAACTGCCACGTCAGGTTCACGCTGCCGTAGTGGGTCTCGTGATACGTCGTGCCGGCCTGCGACGCTGCGTTGTCGAGATGCACGTACCCGTAGCTCACTGTCGAGCGGAACTTGTCGCTCCAATGATGCGTGTAGCCGAGCATGCCGCCGAAGTACGGAATCGGTTCGAGATCACCGTCCTTGTTGAACGCGGCGTCGTTGTTCTGGAAATCGTCGTTGCAGTACCGGAAGAGGCCTTCGCCGTAGGTCGCTTGGGCTTGCAGGCTGTCGGATCCGAAGGTGTCGAAACTGCCGGCAAGGTTCAGGCCCCAGCCGAACGCGTCCTGGTTGCCCTGCGTGCTGTTGCGAACGCCGAGGTCGCGGAAGATCGACGCGAACTGCACGTGGCCGACACTGGCGTGCTCCCAGCGCGCGTTCAGCCCGACGTCCGGTGCAGAATTGCGACCGCTCGCAGCAGACGGCTGGCCGGTCGTGTCCAACTCGGTTTCAGGTTGCTCGATGCCGAAATTGAGTTGCCATTCATCGGTGAGCCGGTGCTGGTACCGGACTAGCGGCCGGCGGGCGAAGATCGCCGAGTTGGGTCCTTCGTAGTCGACCGTGTCGGGCCAAACGTCGGGGTCTTCGAAAACGCTGTAGGTTTGGCCGACGATGATGTTGTAGATCTGCCCGTACAGGTGCCGAACGCGATAGGGGAACTCGCCGCCGCCCGAGCCGTAGAAGTCGTTCTCGTAGTAGAAGCGCGGAGCGCCCGGTATTTCGGGCGCGCGCACGTCGAGTCGCAACTGCGAACCCTTGGCGTTGATGTTGAAAACCGGTTTGCCGCCCTTCACCGGATCGCCCGTGACCGGGATCTTGGCGGTGATGAAGCGGTTGTCATCGCCGGCGTTCTGGTTGTCGTAGGTCATGTCGACGCGCGGTTTGGCGTTGAACTTGATCAACACCTTCGTATTCGGAATGCGCGTGAAGCCCCGATACTTCGGGTCGAGCGTGAGGTCGTCGGGCCGCGGCGCCGCTTGTTGTTCATCCTTGAGGGAGCCACGTGCGGTGACCGCGCTCGCCGGTGAGGTGACTTCCGCCGCCCCGGCGGGCGGCTGCGCCGCCGCCGGTGGAGCGGCAGCCTGACTCTTCTCGATTTGCTGGATCTTCTTGTTCTGCTCTTCGACTGTTTTCTGCAGGGACTCGACGGCCTTCTTGAGTTGCTCGATCTCCTTGTCCCGGGAGTCTGCCCGAGCGACGTCCGACCATCCAGGCGCGCCGAGCAACGCAATGACGACGATCACCCCCTTCATGTTTCTGTTCATCGTCTTCCTCCTTGCCCTCGGATCGGCGCTCCCTCGGTCCCGATCCGGCTTGCTGGTCCGGTTTCCTTCAAGAGACACGTGAAGATCACCGCGACGGCGATGCCGAAGAGCATCGGCTTGAACGCCGCTTGATAATGCTCCAACCCCATGCTGTCGCTGCCCGCCGATACGGCGACGAGCAGGCGTCCGAACACCGGGCCGAGCAACGCGCTGAAGGTGAAGTTGATGAAGTTCACGACGCCGGTGGCTGAGCCGCCGAGCTCGGGCGGGTTCACTTCTTTGATGACGGTGTACGGCAGCATTGCTGCACCGGAAGCGATTCCCATGACGATTCCGACCGCGGCACCGCGGAAGAAGCCGTGGACGCCGAAGAGCGCCCACGCCAGCACCGCGAGCAGCACGAGCGACCCGCCGAAGATGACCGGTTTGCGCCGACCGATTCGGTCGGAGATGAATCCCAGCAGCGGACAGCCGATCATCCAGCCGAACGGCACGGTCGCGGCGATGCGGACGGCATCCTCATATTCGCGGCCGCGCCCCTCCTGCAGGAAGCGTACGCCCCACGTCATGTCGAAGATCGTCGTCGGGATGAACAGCAAGCCCGAGATCAACCCGCACAGGATCGATTGCGGATTCAAGAAAACCGTCTTCAACGAATCCAGGACGCCGGCGCCACCGCTGCCGGTCGTCGGCTGACGTTCTTCCTTGGGCAGCAGCAACAGCAAGGTCACGCTGATCACCAGGCCGGCGATCCCGGCGTAGGCCCAGAAACGCTGCCACGCCAGCCCGCCAGTGATCAGCGGCCCGGCGAAGAATTGGCCTGCGGAGCCACCAGCCATGCCGAACATCTGCGTGGCACCGATCAGCGAGGCGGCGTACGAGGCGGGAAAATATTTCGTCGCGATATAGATGGCCCCGACGAGGGCGAACACGCCACCGGCGCCTTGCAAAAACCGCCCGGTGCTCGCAACCACCACGCCGCCGGTGCTGAACAGCAGCGCGCCGGCTCCGACCATCGCGGCACCGATCGGAATGATCCGCTTGGCGCCGAACCGATCCATCGCCGCGCCGGCGACCAGACTGAACGGGGAGTAGCCGTAATAGAACATCCCCACGATCGACGCGACGCCGAGCGCGTTGACACCGAATGCGTCGGCCAATTGCGGCATCATCACGCTCGGCGCCGACCGCAGCGCGTACTGGTAGAAGTAGTAGGTCGCCGCGAGCAACCAGGCGAGGAGCGCTGCGATCGGGAACGACGGACTCATCGTCGTCGGCCGGGCTCGCTCAGCACAGCACCACGGACACCGCGAGGCCGCCCTCCGACGTTTCCTTGTACTTCGAGTTCATCTCCTTCGCGGTGAGCGCCATCGCCGCGATGCACGTATCGAGATCAACCCGTCGCTGCTCGGGCACCTCTTCGCTGGCGATGCAGTACGCCGTCCACGCCTTGACCGCGCCGTAGGCGGTTCGCTCGATGCAGGGCACCTGGACGTAGCCGGCCACCGGGTCACAGGTCAGCCCGAGATGACTCTCGAGTGCGGACTCGGCCGCGTTCGCTACGACCCTGGGGCTTGCTTCAAAAGCCTGCGCGACCATCGCCGCGGCCATGGACGAGCCAACTCCGACTTCCGCCTGACACCCGCCTTCCGCACCCGCCAGGGTCGCGTTGTGCTTGCACAGATAGCCGATCGCCGCCCCAGCCAGCAGACCGTCGCGGATTTTTTGTTGCGGAACCTTGAGATCACGCAGCGACGTGAGGACCGCCGGCAAGATACCCGCAGAGCCTCCGGTCGGCGCGGTGACGATGATATGGCCGCGGGCGTTCTCCTCACCCATGGCGTACGCGTAGGCTGCGACCTGGGTGATGGCACGGCCCGCCACCCCCTTGTTGGACTTCTTGAGGTTGCGGTTGAGCTCAGCGGCTTTGCTGTGCAATTTGATGGGGCCGGGCAGGACGCTGTCGACTTTCAAGCCGGTCTGCACCCCGCGCGCCATCACGTCGGCGACCTGGTCGAGAAACTCCATGATCTGCTTCTCGCTCTTCCCGGAGATGGCCATTTCGTTCGTCAACAGGATCGTCGCCAGCGGGATCTTGTCGTCGATGATGTACTTCTTGAAGTCGCGGGCGTTTTCGTACGGGTACTTGGGCTGCCCCTTCTCGGGCGGCGTGTAACCCTTCCATTCGATGAAGCCGCCGCCGACCGAGTAGTATTCCAGCTCGTAGAGCTTCGCGTCGCCGGCCAGCAGCACACCGGTCATGGTGTTGGGGTGATGGAAGTCACCCTTGACGGCGTCGAAGATGACGTCGCCCATCGTCAAATCGAGGGTGGTCGGGCCGATCTTGACCTTGTGCACCTCGGTTGGGTTGGCCGCCAATGCGTCGAGGAACTCCGGCTTGCACGTCGCTGGCGCCTGTCCCAGCAGTCCCGCGAGGGTGGCCTTGTCAGTGCCGTGCCCCTTGCCGGTTTGGCTCAGGCTGCCGAACAGATGAAACTTCAACGCCGTGGCGCGCTTCAGTTGGTCCTCGGGCAGCTTGCACACGCGCTGGTAGAAGTCGTACCCGATCCGCATCGGTCCCATCGTGTGTGAACTCGAAGGTCCCGGGCCCATCTTGTAGAACTCGTCGAGCACCGTCATGATCGGCCCTTTGGATTTCGGTGCCGCCGCCGCAGCCGCTGCAGCCTCGGCGGTCCCGGCGGGAGCGACCGCCTCTACCGCGCGACCGCGCCGAGGCAACGCGGCGGCTGCGGTGGCGATGGCCGCCGCCTTGAGCACGTCGCGTCGGCTGAGGCGGAGATGGGCGCCGCCGCCCTTTGCCGCCGTCGGGCACGTCGAGCACGCGGCTGTTTGACAGGTCGCGCACTCGCTTGGTGGTAGTGTCGGTCTGTCCATGTGGATACCTCCTCGGACTGTTGCGTCGGGTATGTCGGCCCGATCCGTCAATGCACCCCTAGTGAACGGCGAGTCCTGCCGAGCGAAACACTGAGATCGCCGCCTCGACTTGCTCGTCTGACGGCGGATGTGTGTCTTGCTGGGTGTAGGTCATGCCCAACCGCTCCCACTTGAAGCGGCCGAGTTGATGAAACGGCAGCAGCTCGACTTGCTCGACGTTGCCCAAGCCGGCGGCGAACTCGGCGATGCGCTTGAGTTCGCCGCGGTCGTCCGACAGGCCCGGCACCAAGACGTAGCGCAGCCACATCGGCCGGCGCAGTGCGGCGAGACGGCGCGCGAAGGCCAACACGGGGGCGTTGTCCATGCCGGTGATGCGGCGATGGAGATCGGGATCGAGCGCCTTGAGACCCAGCATGACCAGGTCGCACGCCTGCAGATCCGCATCGCTCAACCGGTCGCCGAAGTAGCCGTTGGTGTCGAGCGTAGTGTGAATCCCGGTTTCCTTGACCGCGGTGAACAGTCGGATGAGGAAAGGCTTCTGCAGGAGCGGCTCGCCGCCGCTCACCGTCAAGCCGCCCTTCATCGTGCGCAGCCCGTGCCGGTACTTGCGAACCTCCTCGACGGCGCGCGCGAGGGGAACGGGGATGCCGTTGTTGAGCTTCCACGTGTCGGGGTTGTGGCAGAACACGCAGCGAAACTGGCAGCCGGTGAGCCAGACGACTACGCGCACGCCTGGCCCATCGACCGCCGAGCCGGTGGTGAACGAATGGACGAATCCGAGGTCGCCGCTCTGCAACACCGTCGCGGTCCGTGACTCGTTGACATGCTCACCCAGCGACACGCGCAGGTCGTAGGGGCTCGCAACCAACTCGACTTCGGTCTTGGCAGCATCTTCGCTCATGGTTGTCACCTGCTGCTGCCGTGGAATGTGCGGTTGATGACGTCGAGCTGCTGCTCGCGATTGAGCCGCACGAAGTTCACCGCGTAGCCGGACACACGGATCGTGAGATTCGGGTAACGCTCGGGATGGTCCATCGCGTCGAGCAGCATGTCGCGGTTCAGCACGTTGACGTTGACGTGGTAACCCTGGGCGCCGAAGAAGGTATCGAGCATCCCGACCAAGTTCGTCACTTGAATGTCGCGCGTGCGCCCGAGCCCCTGGGGAACCATTGTCGCGGTCAGCGAGATCCCGTCCGCCGCGTCGCGGTAGGGGATCTTCGCCACCGATGCGGCGGACGCCATGATGCCGTGCGAGTCGCGCCCGTGCATGGGATTTGCGCCCGGCGCGAACGGCTCGCCCTTGCGGCGCCCGTCGGGCGTGTTGCCGGTGTTCTTGCCGTAGACGACGTTGGACGTGATGGTCAGCACTGACTGCGTGTGCAGCGCGTTGCGGTAGGTCGGATACTTGCGCAGCCGAGTCATGAACGAGGCGACCACGGCGGCCGCCAGTTGATCGACGTTGTTGTCGTTGTTCCCGAACTTCGGGAAGTCGCCCTCAGTCTGGTAGTCCACCACGAGCGCGGTGTCGTCGCGGACGACCTTGACGCGCGCGTAACGAATGGCGGAGAGGCTGTCGGCGACGACCGAGAGTCCGGCGAGCCCGAATGCCATTGTGCGCACCGGCGCATAGTCGTGCAGTGCCATCTCGATGCGCTCGTAGGCGTACTTGTCGTGCATGTAGTGGATGATGTTCATGGCATTGACGTACACGCCCGCCAGCCAGTCCATCAGGTGCTCGAATTTCCCGACGACGTCGTCGAACTCCAGGTATTCGCCGCGCACCGGCTCGAAGGCGGGGGCAATCTGCTCGCCGCTGATTTCGTCGCGCCCGCCGTTGATGGCGTAGAGCAGACACTTGGCGAGATTGGCGCGCGCCCCGAAAAACTGCATCTGCTTGCCGACCAACATCGGCGAAACGCAGCACGCAATCGCGCCGTCGTCCCCCCATGCCTGGCGCATCACGTTGTCGCTTTCGAATTGGATCGCGCTGGTATCGATGGCGACCTTCGCAACGAACTCCCGGAACGCATCGGGCAGACGCGGCGAATACCAGATGGTGAGATTGGGTTCGGGAGCCGGGCCGAGGTTGTAGAGGGTCTGCAGGAAGCGGAAACTCGTCTTCGTCACCAACGACCGACCGTCGTCACCCATGCCGCCGATCGACTCGGTCACCCAGGTCGGATCGCCGGCGAACAGTTCGTCGTACTCCGGCGTGCGCAGGAAGCGTACGATGCGCAGCTTGATGACGAAGTCGTCGATCATCTCCTGCGCCTGCGATTCGGTGAGGGTGCCTTCCGCAATGTCGCGCTCGATGTAGATGTCGAGGAAGGTCGAGGTGCGGCCGAGCGACATGGCGGCGCCGTTCTGTTCCTTCACCGCGGCGAGGTACGCGAAGTAGAGCCACTGCACGGCTTCGCGCGCGGTGCGCGCGGGACCCGAGATGTCGAACCCATAGCTCTTGGCCAGCTGCTGCAGCTCGTGCAGCGCGCGAATCTGCTCGGCCAGTTCCTCGCGATCGCGAATCACCGCATCCGTCGACATCTCGGCGTCGAGCGCGGCCTTCTCCTCCTCCTTCTTCGCGATCAGCCGGACGACGCCGTAGAGCGGCACGCGGCGGTAGTCACCGATGATGCGGCCGCGACCGTATGCGTCCGGCAGGCCGGTGAGGACGTGCGCGCTACGGCAGCGGCGGATGTCCGCGGTGTAGGCGTCGAAGACGCCCTCGTTGTGGGTCTTGCGGTACTTCGTGAACGCCTGCACGACCGCCGGGTCCGGCTCGTAGCCGTAGGCCTTCAGCGAACTGAGGACCATGCGCAGCCCGCCGTTGGGCATGATGGCGCGCTTGAGCGGAGCATCGGTCTGCAGGCCGACGATGATTTCGTTGTCGCGGTCGATGTAGCCGGGCGGGTGCGCGGTGATCGAGCTGGGAATCTGCGAGACGTCGAGGACGCCTTTCTTGCGTTCCTCGACGAACATCTCTTCGAGCCGCTGCCACAGCTGCTTGGTGCGCTCGGTCGCCGCGGCGAGAAACGCGGCGTCACCGTCGTAGGGCGTGTAGTTGCGCTGAATGAACCAGCGCACGTTGGTGTCGCGCTGCCACAAACCCGACTGGAATCCGCGCCAGGCGTCCTTCTGACCAGCGGGCGGGGTCGCTCTAGAAGAGGTCATGGCTGCCACGTCCTTCATTGTCTTCCTGAATGCCGTCGATGTATCCCTGGACACCGGTCTCGATCCCGGCGGCGTTGCCCTCGTCGGTGTCGATGTGCATGGCGAGACTGAATTTGGGATCGACGCGGACGAGCACGTCGCCGAAGATCAGCTCGCGGTCGCCCCCAATGCGCACTCGCACGAACGACTTGTCGCGCACCCCGTAGCGCAGCGCGTCCGCCGGGGTCATGTGAATGTGACGCAACGCGCAGATGACGCCTTGGTCGATCATGACGCTGCCGGCGGGACCTTCAAGCGTGCAGCCCGGCGTGCCGGCAATGTCGCCGCTCTCGCGTACGGGCGGATGCACGCCGAGCTTGAACTGCTCGGTCATGGCGATCTCGACCTGCGTCGCCTTGCGTACCGGTCCGAGCACCCGCACGCGTTCGATACGACCCTTCGGCCCGACGAGGGTGACCTGTTCTTTGCACGCGAACTGACCCGGTTGAGACAAGTCGGTGTGCTTGGTGAGCTGATGTCCCTTGCCGTACAGAATTTCGACGTGCGCCTGCGTGAGATGGGCGTGGTGAGCAGAGACCTCGACCAGGAACGGTTGCTGCTTCTGCGCCGCGAGGACGCCGGCGATGTACGAGCGACTGAGCGCGCGCAACGCTTCGCGCGCCATCATGCGTTCCTCGTCCGTCGGCACGACGAGCACGGTGACTCTCGAGTCGTCGGTCGAGATGCGGCAGACTTCGTCGAAGCCGCGGGCCTCGCGGTTGCGCTGCACGTCGAGCGTGATGCCCATGCAATCCAAGCCTTGGAGCGCCAGCGCGCGCACCTCGGCGCTGCCTTGCCCGATGCCGCCGGTGAACAACACCACATCCAGCCCGCCCATCGCGGCGACGTAGGAGCCGATGGACTTGCGCACGCGGTAGCAGTACGCCTTGAGGGCAATGAGCGCGCGCTGATGTCCCTGCTCGGCGGCAGCCAGCACTTCGCGCATGTCGCTCGACACGCCCGAGAGGCCGAGCAAGCCGCTCTTCTTGTTGAGCATCTCCTCGCTCTGAGCCGCGGTGAGACCCTCGGTCCGTTCGAGGTACGCGAGCACGCCGGCGTCGACGTCGCCGCAACGCGTGCCCATGATCAGCCCCTCCGCAGGCGTGAACCCCATGGTGGTGTCGATCGAGCGACCGTGATCGACCGCGCAGAGCGACGAGCCGTTGCCGAGGTGGCAGCTCACCAGTTCCAGCTCGTTCGGCCGGCGCTTGAGGAACTGCGCCGCGCGCAGCGCCACGTACGAGTGCGAGGTTCCGTGGAAGCCGTAGCGGCGCACGCCCTTCTTCTCGTACAGCTCGTACGGCAACCCGTAGAGATAGGCATACGCCGGCAAGGTATGGTGGAAGGCGGTGTCGAACACCGCCACGTGCGGGACGGCGGGAAACAGGCGCTGCATCTCGCGAATACCGGCGACGTTCACCGGGTTGTGCAGCGGCGCGAGCGGATTGAGCGCCTCGATGTGCGCCAGCACCTCGTCCGTGATCACCGTCGCTTCGGTGAAGCGCTCGCCGCCGTGAACGACGCGATGCGCAACCGCGCTGACGTCGCCTGCGCCGCTGATGACGCCGGTTTCCTTGGCCGTCAGCTCGCCGAGCATGGCTGTGAACGCCGCGGCAAAATCGCCCGGCGGCAGCTCGCGCTTCACGTCGCCCTTCGGGCCGCGATACACGTGGCGTGTGCCGGTCACGCCGATCCGCTCGACCAGACCGCGAGCGTTCCGCGACTCATCGGTGGTATCGTAGAAGCGGTACTTGAGTGACGACGACCCGCAGTTGATGACGAGGATCTTCTCCGGGCGCTCACCCTTGAGCTTGAGACCGTAGGGATCGGGACTCTCGACGAGGGCGGCGGTGGCGGCCGAGGGATCGGCGAGCAACGCTTTGAAGCGGTCGGCTATCGTGCGCGAAATGTATTGCAGGGCCCCCGGTTCGGCGACGATGATGGATTGAAACAGCGAAACCGGGACGAGCAGCACCTCGCATTGGGTCTCGGCGATGATGTCGGCCAGCGTTTTATCGCCGGTCATCAGCGCCATCTCGCCGAACGTCCCGCCCGCCTCAAAGCGGCCGAGCGCCTTTCGGGTCCCGCCGGGCCCGAGCACGGATGCCGCGGCGGTGCCGCTGAGGATCACACCGAAGTGCGTCGCCTCCTGTCCATAGTTGGCGATTGCCTCGTTGGCCTCGAACGACTGGACACGCGAGCCGTCAACGAGCTGAGTGAGACGGTCCTCGGCGAAGCCGGCGAACAATCCGACGTTGGACTTCAAGAAACGAACGATCTGAGGTTTTGGTTGCATCGGTGTGTCATCCTCCCTCGAGCCGGTGCGCGCCCTCCACCGATGGCGGCATCGACTCCGTACTGAAAGGCGCGTGCCAGAGAGCGTGCGCTCATCGTTCCGTCGCGAGCCAACTTCGACTGGCCACATCTGCGACACGCGCGAGCGGTTGGGTCAGTCGGGTGAGAATCCGGCCGCGGCGAGCGACTGATCGCGAGCAGGCTGACCGCTGCTTGTAGATCATGGCGGCCCCGGGCCTGCCTTGGCCGGCGGCAGGTACCACTGCTCCTTCGAAACCAGTTTGGCCTGCTGGGGATCGGCCACGTAGGCCGGCGTCATGATCTGCACGCCGTATTCGTTGAATACATCGAGAATATTGCGGTGGAGCGCGGTATACAACGCCATCATCGCCTGGGCGTCGCGACAGTACGCGTTGATCTCGTACTCCACGCAAAAGTCGCCGAGCTTGCGTTGCAGCACGAAAGCTGGCGGGTCCGTGAGCAGTCCGGGCGTACGTTCCACCGCCGTTAGCAGCATGGCTTCGACTTGCCGCCATGGGGTCTCGTACCCGATCCCGACGGTGGTGTGCAGAATGAGCCCTCGTTTCTCGGCGAGGGAACTGTAGTTCTCAATCTGGCTGTTCAAGATCAGCGAGTTGGGAATGACGACCTCCTCGTTCTTGAGCGAGCGGAGGTGCGTCACCTGGAGGCGGACCTCGATCACGTCTCCGATCGTGTCGCCGATCTTGATGCGATCACCGACCTTGAAGGCGCGCCGGTAGGTCATGGTGTATCCAGCGATGATGTTGGCGATGATCGAGGATGATCCGAGCGAGAAGACGACGCCGAGAAACAGCGAGATCCCTTTGAACGCCGCCGACTCCGATCCGGGAATGTAGGGATAGGCGATGACCACCCCGAACGCGACCACCGCCAGCCGGGCGATCCGATAGGTGGGCGCTGCCCACTCGCGATCGAAACCGGTGAGCGTAATCGAGCCGCGGCCAAGCGCCTCGAAGAACAGCCGTGTGAGCCGCAGCGCGAAGCGTACGACCAGAAACAGAATGGCGAGGAAGACGAGGTTGGGGATGTTCGTGAGTACGGCCCGCCCCATCACGCGCAGGGGACCCAACAGAACCTGGAGCAGGAACGTGCCGTAGCTACGAGTCCAGGGGAACAACGAGAGCGTGAAGTGGAGGTAGAGAAGAGCGACCGCCAAAATTCCGAGGGTCCGAATGGCGCGGAGCGAGTTGCGGAGCGCCCCGCGAATCTGCTCCGCCCGCACTAACTCGAACGACTGGGCTTCGAGTGCCCGGATGCGGCGCTCGAAGCGTCGCTCCAATCGGGCGTCGATGCGGCGTGTCAGCCACATCAGCAACACGACCGAGAACGCGAATGCCGCCGTGGCCACCAGCGCAACCAGCGCGTCGCGTAGCAAGCGCTCCGGCCGGCGGGCCTCGCGGTATTCGTCGATCGCTTGGACGATGCGATGCCGGCAGAGGTCGGCCAGCACCGTGACGCTGACTTGCATCAATTGCGCGTCGGCGTCGACCAACGCCAGGAGGGTCCGCTCGCCGGTCACGATGGTGGTGTACTCACCCGACGACACGACCCGCAGCTCGTCGCTCCGTACCGCTGGGTCCGCTGCCGCTGCCACGATGCGTGCCTTCACTCTGGCCGCGCGCACCGTCGCTGGCAGTGCGGCGGCCCCACGAAGCTCGAAAAGAACATGGCCGTCGATTTCGACGGGGGCCGTCGCGATGCCGGCCGCATCGCCAGGTTCCGCTGGCCGCGCGACGGCCGGCGCAGACGGCCCAGCGCCCAGGATTGCGGCTGTCAAGACGACTATACGGACGATTCGGGTCATGATCGGCACGCGACGATGCCAGCTCCCGCCTCAGTACTCCATGAACAACGCCTGCAACGCCTTGGGATCCCTCGTCTTCATCAATCCCAGCAGGAGCAGGACGCGCGCCTTTTGCGGGTTCAGCTCCATGGCGGCGATGAACCCGAGCTTGTCGTCGTCGACTTCGACGTTGCGCACGACGAGGCCGCTGCCAGTGCGCGTGGAGCGGACGACAGCGATGCCCTTCTTGGCCGCATCGGCAAGCGCCGCGATCGCGTCGTCGGTGCTGTTGCCGTCGCCCACGCCCGCGAGTACGATGCCCTTCACGCCCTTGCTGACTAGGAAGTCGATCGTGTCGCGGCCGAAGTTGGCGTACGAATAGACGACTTCAACCCACGGCAGGTCCTTCGCCACTTTGCCGTCGACCGAAAACTCGCTCTTGGTCGTGTGCCGCGCGGTGTTTTGGGAGAAGAAGTAGGCCTTGCCGGTGTTCATCACCCCGGCCCGGCCGCGGTTCGGCGACTTGAAGGTGTCGAGCTGGGTGCTGTTGGTTTTCTGCGCCTCGTGGGCGTAGTGGATCTCATCGTTAAGGACAATGAGTGGTCCACGACCTTTGGCGTCCGGATTGGCGGCCAGTGCGACCGCATTGTAGAGATTCGCCGGTCCGTCGGCGCTGATGGCGGTTGCCGGGCGCATCGATCCGGCCAGGACCACCGGCTTGTCACTCTTCACCACCAGACCGAGGAAATACGCAGTCTCCTCCATCGTATCGGTGCCATGCGTGACGACGACACCGTCGGTATCGCCTTTCAGCACGGCGTTGATTCGGGCAGCGAGCTTCAACCAGACTTCGTGATTCATGGTCTGACTGCCGATGTTGGCGACCTGTTCGCCCGAGATGTCCGCCAAATCACCGAGGTGCGGCACGGCTTTGATGAGGTCGTCGACCGAAAAGGTACCCGACTTGTAGCCGGCTTCAATGGTGCTCGCTTGCGCGCCGGCGATCGTGCCACCGGTGGCCAGGATCATGACCTTGGGTTTCGCGGTCGCCGCTGACGCAGCCAGCAGCAGCGTTACGACGGCCACCGTCGTGCCGCGTAAGGTGCGTGATGCGATTCCGTTCATGGCTCTTCCTCCTTTCGTCCGTGCCGGTCGGCGCGCGATCGCCACCTCGCCGGCGGCTTCGAATCCTGCCATTCGTCGACGTAGCCTTGGGCCGCCTCTCGCAGCATCTCGCCGATCTTCGGGTAGGTGTCTTCGGGTAAATTCGCCAGCGAGACCCGGACGGACCATTCGGGGCCACCAAAGCCGCCGCCTGGCATGAGTACGACTCCCGATTTCTCGGCGAGGCGGAACAAGACGTCGGTGCACTCGTAGTGTTTGCCGAGGAACTCGACGAAGTCGGGACCGTACGACTGCTGCGCCCACACCATCAAATCGAGCTCGGTGTAATACGAGGCGCGGTTCTCATCGATCGGCGGGGTGAGGCCCAACCCGTCGAACAGCGCTTTGAGCCGCCGGCGCACGATCAGGTTGCAAAGCGTCTTGTAGCTGTCTTCCGTGTCGAGCAGCGCGAACAACGAGAACAGCGCCATCTGGATTTGCTGCGGCATCGACAAGCCCGCCGTGTGATTCAGTGCGACTTGGCGGCTGTCGGCGACCATGCGATCGATGAACTTCAGTTTCTCGGGCGCCAGGGTGATGCTGCTGTAGCGGTGATTGAGTTGCGCGCGATCCTTGGCCGACAATTTCTTCAGCAGCTTGTCGAAGACGTTGTCTTGGTGGATCGCCACCACGCCAAGCCGCCAACCGGTGCAGCCGAAGTGTTTCGAGTAGGAGTACACGCCGATGGTATTGTGCGGCAGCTCCGCCATCAACGAACGGAAGCCGGGTACGAACGTGCCGTAGACGTCGTCGGTGATAATGACGAGGTCCGGCCGTTTGGTCTTCACCAGCTTGACCAGCCGCTTCATCGAACTCTCGCGCATCGCGTACGACGGCGGATTGCTCGGGTTCACCAAGAAGAACGCCTTGATCCGTTTGTCCGCCAGTTTGTCGATTTCCGCGTCTGCGTATTGCCACGAGTGTGTGCCGTCGGGACGCAGCTCCTTGCTCGCGTCGAGGTTCACGACCTTGAAAGCATACCGATCGAAGTGTGGAATTTCCATGTAGGGCGTGAATGTCGGCACCCCGAGCGCGACGGTGTCGCCGCGATGGAGGAGACAATTGAGCATCAGGGAATCGAAGATGTAACACATCGCCGCGGTGCCGCCTTCGACGGCAAACAGGTCGAAACGGCCGGCGGGTGGCTTTCCGGCGCACATTTCGCGGGCGAGGAACTCGTGCACGATGCGCTCGGTGCAAGTCAGCATTCGGTCCGGCACCGGATACATGCAACCGATGACGCTCTCGGCGAGCTCGAAGGCGAACGTATCGGCGTCGAAGTTCAGCACCTTCACCCCGTAGTCGAGCGAGGCACGGAGCAACTTGGCACCGGGAGCGGCGGCGTTGGTCTGGAGGAACGCCGCAAAGCGTTTTGCGATGCCTTCCCGTTCGGGCATGCGGCCGAGGTCCGGTAGCTTGATGTCGCGCCGCGATTCTTCGATGCCGAACGAGAGCAGGGTCGCGAAGGCCTCACGCGGCGTGGTGCAGATCCAGTTCGGATTGCCGCGCCCGGCGTTGAGCATCTGCACCGCGCTGCCGCGGGTACTCTCGGCGGCGAGCGAGATCAACTTGTCCTTGAGCTCGAACGGGCTCAGCTTGAGCAGGGCCCGTTGCTCGGCGCGGGAGGTCGCGGTCTTCTTGGTTTTGGTTGCCATCGCTCTTCCTCAGGGTCCGGTCATTGGATGAGGAGCACGATCACCATGCCCCAAATCGTCAGCAGGATGGCCCCGACGGCGTAGGGCACGGTGTAACCGAGGGCAGGCACCTTGCTGTGCGCGACCGTTTGGAGCAGGGGCAGCGCGGCCGTGGACGTGCGCGCCCCGGCGGCGACCCCGAGCGCAATGCCGGGGTGAAACTTGAACAGATACTTGGCCATCAGCACGCCGACGAGCAGCGGCACCGACGTCGTGACGACGCCGGCAAGCAGCAAGCTGACGCCCGCCGCCTTCAAGCCGATCACGAAACTGGGACCGGAGGTGATCCCGACGACCGCAATGAATGTCGTGAGCCCGACGTTATTCAACACCCACAGAGCCGGTGCTGGAACTCGGCCGAACGTACGGTTCACCGAGCGCAACCAGCCGAAGATCAGACCGGCGATGAGCGCGCCGCCGCTGGTGCTGAGGGTCAGGGGAATTCCGCCGACTCGGATGGTGATCGCGCCGAACAGGCCGCCCAGCGCGATCCCCGCGCCGACGAACACCATGTCGGTCGCGTTGGTCGGACGATCCGCGTAGCCCAGTTCATTCGCCGCGCGTTCGACGTTGCGCTTTGATCCGACGATCTGGAGCGCATCGCCGCGGTCAACCTTCGTGCCCAGCGCGAACGGCATCTCATGCCCACCGCGCGTGAGACTTCTCAGGTAGACCCCACGTCCGATCTCGAATTGTCCGATTTGTTGGATGGTCTGACCGGCTACGCCTTTGTTCGTGACCACTACGTCGAGAACTTCGCCAGGGAAGTCCATGAGATCGTGGTCTTGAACTTCGGGACCGATGCCGAGGCCGGACTCCACCAAAACCCCACGGCGACCGACGACCGCAACCACGTCTCCCCTATGCAGCACGGTGCTCGGATCGGCATCGGCGATTCCGCCGGCCTGGCGGATCCGCTCGATGGTGGTCCGCGTTTCCTTCACGAACTCCTCA
Source organism: Binatia bacterium (assembly GCA_035541895.1). Classification (GTDB taxonomy): domain Bacteria; phylum Desulfobacterota; class Binatia; order HRBIN30; family JACQVA1; genus DATKMK01. The sequence continues at coordinate 21,683 of DATKMK010000102.1, forward strand.
AACTCGGCAACCGTCTTGCCGTCGAGGCGCTCGTTGGTGACGCGGTAGGCGCGCACGTCGAACCGGCGGGCCGCCGGCACGACACCGGGTTCTTCTTCGTGCGCGCCGAGCTCAGCTTCCAGCTCCTTGCATGCGGCGGCGATGTCGACGCGCAGCAGCTTCGGGCCGATCGACGCGAGCAGCCATGCCGAGCCGGCGGTGCCGAAAATGTACGTCACCGCGTAGGCGACCGGCATATGATTCAAGAGCGCGGTCTTCTGGTCGGCCGCAATATCGAGCTGATTGATGGCGTTGGTGGCGACTCCCAGCACGGCCGAGATGGTCTGCGACCCGGAGAGCAAGCCGGCGGCGGCGCCGGCGTCGTAGCCCAAGAGCTTGGCGACGATGAACGCAGTCACCAGCGAGACCATGCACTGGAGGACAGCAAAGATGGCCTGCGGCACGCCATCGTGCTGGAGCCCGCGAAAGAATTGCGGCCCGACGCCGTAGCCGACGGCGAAGAGAAACATGATGAAAAAGACCGATTTGACGTTCGCCGAAATGGCGATGTGCATCTGCCCGACCAGGACGCCGGCGAGCAGCACACCGGTCACCGCGCCGAGGCTGAAGTTGCCGATCTTGAGATTGCCAACCCAATAGCCCAAGGCCAGCGTCAAGAAGATCGCCAGCTCGGGAGAGTGTTGGAACGACGAGACGAGCCAGTCCATGGGTTCACCCGTCAACACCTGATGTCTTGCGCGCCGCCAGCATGAGCCGCCTCAGGCCATGCGTGCGGCCTTGTAGCCGCGGATCTTCCTCCCATCGACGATGCGAACTGAGTGGCGTCCTTGGCCGTGATCACCACTCAGTTCGCACCCGTCAGATCGTGCGGCTTTCCGAGGGTTCCTCGGGCATGGCCACGCCGGGCTTGCGTTGGACGCCGTGACGGGCAAGCTGCCACGCAATGCGTTTCGACCAGTAGTCGCACGCGGCCGCGACGTCACCCCAGGTCGACTAGGTCCGCTTGGCGAAGAGGACCTTGGTGCCGGCACAGGCATCCACCCCGGCGCCGGCCGCGCGTCACGGTGCACCCGCTCGTCGTGACGAGGGACACGGCGATTCCAGCTACGATGGCTTTGCCGCCCAATCCCATCACTTGGTTCACGTGCGTCTCGTACATCTCTTTCCTCCTGTCGCCCTTTGCATGAGACTGAGACCAGATTCATCCGGCTCAGCCAGTCCGCTCAGCTACACCTTCTCCTCCCGAGCAAACGCTTCCACGAGGAACGAGCAAGAGACACGCCAGCACCGGCACTTCGAGGTCGCAACTCGACTCGAAATCCGAGTCTCACCGCCGCGAAATTTCGGCTCACTCATCGCTGCCGTGTATCCTCGAGTAGCCGCTTGAGCGCTGTTAGAAAATCTTCGAGCACCTCGAACCGTACCCGCCGACCGGTTGAGAGATGCTCCAATCGACCGGAAAACGTCTCGAGGAGCGGATCCGTTTCGCGCGTGAGCTGCAGTACAAAAGCCCGTTCGGATGGCAGTTCGGGAGCAGGTCGGGGCATTGCAGGCTCAGTCGGCGAACATGGCTCCGCCCTTGCGCGCCGTGTTTTCATCGGTCATCATCCGGCACGCACGCATCGATAGCTCGCACACCGCATGAACGTCCTGAAAATCTTCCGAGATTTCCCCTAAAGTTTGCGGCGCGAGGCGAATGAACAGCCCATTGTCGGCGAAATCCGACCGCTGGTTCGTCTTCGACGCCTTTCGCATCGACATGGCCGACCAACGGCTCTGGGTCGGCGACCGAAGCATCCCGCTGCGGCCAAAATCCTGGGACGTGCTGCGCTACCTGGTCGAACGCCCGGGCTTGCTCGTCACCAAAGAAGCCTTGCACCACACCATCTGGCAGCACACGGCGGTTTCAGAGGACACGCTGACGCAGTCCATCTGCGAGCTACGCAAGGCGCTTGGAGACGACGCCCGCAGGCCGCGGTTCATCGAGACGGTTCACCGGCGCGGGTTCCGGTTCATCGCCACAGTTTCGCCCGCGGGTTCACCATCGCAGGTTCCTGGTCACCGCGAGACCCAAGCCGAAACCGCAGAGCCGGAATCACGGACTTCAGTGTTCGTCGGACGCCAGCGTGAGCTGCGCACAATCCAAGAGTGTATCCGCCGGGCGCATCGCGGCACACGCCAGATAGTCTTCGTGACTGGCGAGGCCGGCATCGGCAAGACGACCGTGGTCGAGGAATTTCTCCGCTCTCCGGCGGTGCACGACGGTGAGGTGAGCGTCCTTCGCGGTCAGTGTGTTCAACAGTACGGACCACGAGAACCGTACATGCCGATCTTCGAAGCACTGGAACGCTTCCTGACGTCGCTGCCGGGTGCAGCGCTAGTTCCTTTACTGGCGCGTGTCGCACCAACCTGGTACGCGCAGATGCCGTCGCTGCGTCTGGACGGCGTACCACCGGAATCGCAACGCACGGGCTTGCGCGTATCGGTGGAACGAATGCTTCGCGAGTTCGGAACGTTCGTCGAATCCATGGCCACCCAATCAACGGTCGTTCTAGTGCTCGAGGATCTCCATTGGAGCGACATCGCCACGGTCGACTTGCTGTCCTTTCTGACACAACGCCGAGACCCGGCGCGGTTGCTCATTATCAGCACGTATCGGCCCGCTGAGGCCAGTGTGCAGGAACATCCGATTCGCGAGGTCAAGCAGTCCCTCCAGGTCCACCATCGCTGTACCGATCTGGCGCTCGGGTTTCTCTCGCCCGCCGATGTAGCCCAGTACCTGCGCGGCCGGTTCGGCGAGCAACCGGACCTGGTCCCGGGGCTTCACCGACTGACCGACGGGAATCCGCTTTTCCTCGTCGGCATGGTGGAGGAGCTGATTCGACGGGGTTGGCTGTCGGAATCGAGCGGTCGCTGGATGGTGAATGCACCCGCTGATCGTATCGATCTGGCAGTGCCGACTGATCTACGGGAAATGATCACGCTCCAGCTTCAGCACTTCGATGCCAATCAACGAACCGTCCTCGAAGCCGCCAGCGTGGCGGGCATGTGTTTTGCGCCGCAAACCGTGGCCGCCGCCGTCGGGCGTGCTGTGGAAGACGTCGAGGCGACGTGCCGGCAGGTGTTTCAGCCGCACGGTTTTCTCAACTTTGTGGGGCGTTCCGATTGGCCCGAAGGCCGCACCGCCCGGCCCTACGAGTTTGTCCACGCGCTCCATCGCCAAGTCATCTACGAGCAAATCCCGGATGCGCAGCGGCGGCGCCTGCATCGGGCCGTGGGTGAAGCGCTGGAATCGGTCCTGGGGGAGCACGCTGCTGATGTTGCCGCCGAGTTGTCGATCCACTTCGAGAGGAGCGGCGATCAGCAGCGGGCCGTCGCGTACCTCGGCCTGTGTGCCGTGCGCGCTCAGCAACGCGGCGCGCAGCGTGAAGCGGTCGCATACATCGGCCATGCGCTCGGCCTGCTGGAGGAAACGCCGGAGAGCTTGGAGCGCCGACAACGCGAACTCGATCTCCGCCTGCTTCTGAACATCTCGCTCAACGTCACGTGCGGGTACGCTTCAACCGAAGTGAGTGACAACTGCGAACGCGCGCAAGCCTTGTGCGAAGCAGTGGGCGACGTGCGCCAGCTCTTCGAAGTGGTGCACGCGAGCTGGTATGTGCAAGGATGCCGCAATCGTGCGGACAGCGCGTGGCGAACGGTTGCGGAGCTGGAACGTATTGCCGAGCGTCTCAACACCGATGGATTTCGCCGCCGAGCCGAGCTCGCACGTGGGCGAACCGATTTTTTCTTCGGAAATTTCGGCGCCGCAGTACGCATCCTCGGGCAAGTTCTGGAGCGCGCGACGCGGGAGCCTGTCGAAGGGTTGATCACCATGTACGGCGTGGACCCAATCGTCGCCGCCTGCACCCACTCCGGCGTCGCTCTCTGGTTTCTGGGTTTTCCCGACCAGGCGCGCACACGGATGCGCGACGCGTTGTCTCGAGCCCGGCAGACGGGGGTCCCGTACGACCTCGCCTCCGCTTTCTTCTTCTCTGCGTTGCTCGAGCTGTTCTGCGGAAATCCGGCGGGCGCGGGCGCGTGGGCGACCCGTGCCGCCGATATTTGCACCGACAAGGGCATCGCGTTCCTCGCCCCGGTGAGCCGCTTTGTCTGCGGCGCGGTGCTGGCGGAGCAGGGCGACGTCGGCCGCGGCTTGGTGGAAATGCAGCAGGCTCTGGCCGAGCAACAAGCGGTCACCGGCTCGTTTTTCTGCGGCACCATTCTCGCCTTCATCGCGGCGGCGCATGGCCGGGCAGGGCAGTGGGAGGAGGGACTGCGACGAGCCGACGAGGGCCTCCAGCTGACCGAGACCGCGCTTGAACGCATCTATGCGGCCGAGCTCTGGCGCATTAAGGGCGAGCTGCACATCGGCGAACGGCGGGAGTTGCAACCGCGAAGACGGCGGTTGGGTAACACCGGGGACGCGCTCGCCCGGCAGTGTTTTGGGCGCGCGGTGGAGATCGCCCGCGAGCAGGGAGCGCAGTCCCTCGTCCTCAGGAGTGTCATGAATCTGGTGCGTCTCTCGACGGGGACCAACGAGGACCTTGATGCCTACACACTACTGCATTCGATCTATGCCACGTTCACGGAAGGGTTCGACACGGAAGACCTGCGCGAGGCGAAGGGGCTGCTGGAGGAAATCCGTTCGGACCGCGAGTCGCCGGCTCCGTCGGCCCAGGTTTGCCCCCAACCGAGGAATCAACGCCGCAAGCCGTATGACGCCCAAGATGAGGTGCAGAGCTTGGGCGTTCTTGATTCTCATGCTCATGAGTGGCCGGAATGAGGCGGGCAACAGCGTGCGCGCCCAGAGGGCTATCCGCTACATCGCGGACAAGCTCGGTGTCGGGATCTTCGGTCCGAACCCCGAATAGTCCCGCGGCAGACGGTCCGAGGTGCAAATCACCGACGAGGATCGGGAGCAGGCCCGACACTCGCGCCGATGACGACGCAGAGTGTCGGGCGCTTCGCTCTCGCGACCTGGATCGCGGGCACTCAGATGGTGCGGCTTTCCGACGGCTCCTCGGGCATCGCGACTCCGGGTTTGCGCTGTACGCCCGCGCGCGCGAACTGCCACGAGATGCGTTTGGACCAGTAATCGCACGCCGCTTTGACGTCGCCCCAGGTCGAGTAGGCCCGCGAGGCGAACAAGACCTTGGTCCCGGCGCGGCTGTCGACCGCCGCAGCGAGGCGTTCGTTGGTCACCGGATCGAGCACTTCCACCTCTACGGTCGCGCTGCCCACCGTCGTCGCGGTGTCGGCGCCGAGGCCGACGACGGTTCCCACCACGCGCATCTGCGGGATGACCGTGGTCACGGTCCGTATGGCCACGTTGGCGCCTTCGGCTTGAGTCAGCGCCGCCCGCAGGCGCAGCGTGTTCGGTCCCGCCTGGGTGGTGACGTTAAAGTATTTCGAGAGTTCGTCGTAGAGACTCTTGTAGAGCGTGTCGGTCAGCATTTGCCGGTCCTCGGCGCTCAACTTCTGAATGCTGTCGCCCCCCCACAGTCCAACGGAATCGAGCTGAATCGCGCTGTAGCGCGACCAGTCAGCGCCGGGCTTGATGTAGGTCAATGACGCGGGATAGTCCGGGTTCTTCTGCAATTGCGAGTAGTCGCGCAAGAATCCCGACTCCTCCGGTGTGCCGCGCCGGCCACGCGTCGCCGTACACCCGGCGGTCATGGTCAGCAACACGGCCATCCCGGTCACGACAGTTCTCCGGCTCCACTTCACCTTTTGACTCTCTGGCATTTCCCTTCCTCCTTTGCCGTGGGTGGGTCAGCCGATGCCTGCCGCTTCATTGCCGCCCACCGCGGTTACGCGTTATATCTTGCGCGCGCATGCCCACGACTCGTTTCCGCGCGCCGCCCGTGTTCGAGCGGGTCGGATGCTATCATTTGCCCGCGCGCATTTCACCCCTCTTGCCGTTGTTATCGCGGCCCCACGTCTCCCACGCATCAATCGAGGGACCCAAAAACCGAAGACTGCCGTCGGCCGGCCGTTTCCGTCACTCGCCTCAAGTCCGCCGGTCTCGGCATCGATGTCGCCTTGGCCCGCGGTCGCCGCGCTCGCCTTCCAGAAGGGGGTCGGTGGATGAAGCCGTCGTTTGTGGCGCGGGCGAACGATGTCGCCTGACACGAGGCGGTCGACAGCGGTGGATCTATCGACCTTAGACCCGTGCGTGCCCTGCGTGGGGTTGTGCTGTCGGCGCTTGGCTGCTACGGTGAGTGCCGCTGGTTGTCCGGCGAGAATTTCAGCACTGTACTCATCCTCTGGTGCTCTTCCCGCTCGCGCATTCAGGCAGACCCGGTGCGACACATGAGGTGTCGTCAACCGGAAGATACGCCGCGATATCAATGTGCCGGGGTCCGATCGCGGGGTCGTCGATAACATGGTCGCTGCAGCGACTCAACAAGGAGTAACGTGAAAAATGGGAAAGAAGCTGTACGTAGGCAACCTCGCCTTCGAAGTGACAAACAGTGATCTGGAGGAGCTATTCGCACAAGCCGGGACTTGCGAATCGGTTTCGGTCATCACCGATCGCGCAACCGGGCAATCTCGGGGCTTCGGCTTCGTCGAGATGGGCTCGAACGGTGAGGCGCAGAAGGCCATTCAGCAATTTGACGGGCATGAGCTGAAGGGCCGTGCCCTGAGGGTGAACGAAGCTCGCGATCGCGAGGGTGGTGGTGGTGGCGGCGGCCGCGGCCCGCGTGGCGGTGGTGGGGGCGGCTGGAACCGTCGTTACTAGTCCAGCATGTAACGCCGGCGATGCTGCGCTGGCACGCAGCATCGCCGGCTATGCTGCAACAACTGGTTCGCACGGCGATGACGCACTGGCGACGTCGTTCGCCGGAGAGGCCTGACAAGAGAACACATGGCAACGTTCGACCACCTCCCTCCATCGCGGCCAGCGCCGCGGCGGGAGAAGAACGCGCCCATCTTTTGCGTGGGATGGCGAGCCTTCGTGCACTGGCCGCCGCGGGTCGGATCGGACGGGCTCGAGCCGGTGCCGCTCCTCGATGCCAACGGCAAGCCGCTCGCCAACGATCTGGTTGATGGGCAACAGGTGGAGATCGTTTCGTGGCGCCCGCGTTCGCGTGAAGGCTTGGTCTATCAGGTCCGCCGGGTCGCCGACGGCAGCGAGTGGTGGATCGGCGCGCAGTATCTGCGCCGTGACCCGCGAGTGGCAGCAGCGACCGCTCCGCATGTGGGCGTGACGCCGAGGTGAACCGTGCCAGATTCCGCTGTACGCGAACACCTGCGTCGCCGGCTCGGGGAGCATTTGACGGAGCTGGGTTATTCATGGGTGCGCAGTAGTCGTGGGACCTTGCCGGTTCCCGAGATCGTGCGCGTCAGCCCGGTGCGTCGCAGAATCGCATACGGCGAGACGGTCCTCCGCAGTGATCTCGGACGCCGCCGCTGTCACGAGCGCCTGCTCTGTTTTTCGCAACGTCGCACGCGCCGGCGCAGCAGTATCTTGTTCTTCATCGGCGTCGCCGCGGGAGACGAGGTGGCTCTCGAAGCGTTGTTGCAAGAACTCGACATTCGCAGCCGCACGCGTGGCGGCCACGTTCACGTCGTGCCCATCACCCCATCCGCAGCGCGGCGCCGCCCGCCGAATCGCGAGACAGGGAAGTGACGATCGGCGTAGACCCCGCCGCCTCGTGTCGCCGGCGGCGCTGCCGACGGCGACTGGATTCGTTTCATACGGTTCAAACGCGCCTGCCGATTTCAAAAGGCGCCCCAGCTCTAACGAAAGGTTCGTGAGTCTTTTGAATCCTGCACCAACAAGCTTTGCACAATTTCCCCTCTCTGCACCGATGCACGCCGCGCTCAAGGCGGCAGGTTACCACACGCCCACACCGATTCAGGCACAGACCATCGCGGCGACGCTCGCCGGCCGCGATGTCATCGGCACCGCGCAGACGGGCACGGGCAAGACCGCCGCGTTCATGATTCCAATCGTTGAACGGCTGCGCTCCGCGCACGGCACCGGGGATCAGGGCTGCGCCTTGATCCTGGCTCCGACCCGCGAGCTTGCCGAACAAACACAGGTGTGGGCGCAGCGTCTCGGTGGCTCGCTGCGCACCGCGCTCGTGGTCGGGGGCGTGGCTTACGGCCCCCAGGTCGGCGCACTGCGCAGCCGGCCCGCTATTGTCGTGGCCACACCTGGGCGACTGGTCGATCACCTCGACCGTGGCACTCTGGTGCTCGGGGACGTGCATGTGCTCGTGCTCGACGAAGCCGATCGCATGCTCGACATGGGATTCAAGCCCCAACTCGATCGCATCCTGCGTGCCTTGCCGGCGCCACGACAGACGCTATTGTTCTCGGCGACACTGCCCGCTGATCTCGGGGGCTTGGCACGGATGCATCTGCGCAATCCCGTCCGTGTCGATGTCGGCCGGTTGGCGGCGCCGCCGCGCGAAGTCACTCAGGACGTCTACCTTGTCGAAGGTACTCACAAGACGCCCTTACTGCTGTCTCTGGTCGAGCAGAACGCCGGTACGATGCTGGTGTTCGCCCGCACCAAGCATCGCACCGATCGCGTGGCGCGCACGCTACGCCACGCCGGCCACGCCGTGCAACGCCTGCATGCAGATCGCTCGCAATCGCAGCGTCGTGAGGCGTTGGACGGCTTCCGCCGCGGTCGCTACCGCATCTTGGTCGCTACCGACATCGCGGCCCGCGGCATCGACGTCGCAGAAATTCAGCGCGTCATCAACTACGACCTGCCGCATACGGTCGAGGACTACGTGCATCGGGTTGGCCGCACGGCGCGTGCCGGCGCGCGCGGTCACGCGTCGAGCTTCGCCGCCCCGGACGAGCGCGCCCAGCTGCACGCCATCGAGCGACACCTCGGTAGCCCGCTGCCGCGACAGACACACGCGGCGGTACGCGCTGCGGAGGCCATGGAAACGACTCGTTGCAAGGAGGTTCCCGATGGCCAAGGACGCCGTTTTGCCTCGCTTCGGTCCCGAGCGCTGGGTTACGCTCCGCGACAGCGGCGAGCACGTCAAGGTTGAGATCTGGTCGCGCATCGCCGCCGCGTACCGCGTGCGCTCGCCGAAGCGCGGACTCCTGTTCGTTGCGGAGGACCAGATCGACGAGGTCCCCGTTCACCCCGAGGTTGAGCGCGGTAAGCACTGGAACCGTTGCCAGGCGCCGGGGTGTGGCGCGCCGCTGACGCCGGAATTGCCGATCTGCCCGCGTTGTGAGGCACCGACCTGCACCTGTGGCCGCTGCCGCTGTTCCCGTGTACGGGCCTCCTCCATGCGCACTACGGCAGCCCGCAAGAAGAGTGCGCGGACCGCGAGGTGACGAATGCGCGTATTTTTGGTTCATATCCGTGATCCGCAATTCTACGCTCTCCCCGCGGCGAAGCGGGCGGCCAATGGCAATCTTCGCATCATGGGTTTCCCACCAATCGGCATCATGTCGCTCTCGGCCGTGCTCAAACGCGCGGGCCACGAGTGCGTCATGTTCGATCAGGCCAACCCCGAAACGCCCAATTCCGTCATCATAGAGGAAATTCGTCACCAGCGGCCGGTGCTGGTTGGACTCAGTTTCCTGAGCACCACGAGCTATCCGTACGCCAAAATCCTCGCGCGCCAGATACGTGCCGCCGATGCGAACGTCCGTCTCGCGTTCGGCGGCGTATTTGCCACGCTCAATGCCGCGCTCGTGAAACAGCAGTGCCCAGAGGTTGACTTCGTCTGCCGTGGCGACGGCGAACAACTCGTGCTCGATCTGCTCGACCGCCTCGATGATCCCGAAACAGTTCCGGGCGTGACGTGGACGAAGGACGGCAAAGTGGCCCAAACTTCCAACCGGCCACTGGACCGCAACCTCGATCAGTGGCCGTTTCCCGACCGTGAGAGCTTGCCGCTCGATTTCGTCGAATCGATGCCACTCGATGTGCCGGTGGTGCTTTCGATGGAGCGGTTCACGACCATGCAGACGTCGCGCGGGTGTCCGTGGCCGTGCGTGTTCTGTGACATTCCCATTTTCAACGAAGGCAAGTGGCGCGCGCGCAGCCCTCAGCACGTGGTGGAGGAATTCAATCACCTCCAGCGACTGGGCTATGGCGCCGTCTACTTCGTTGACGATCACTTTCTCCTGCAGCCGAAACGCATCGAGGCCATCTGCAACGGCATCAATGCCAGTGGCGTCACGATCGACTGGGGCTGCGAAGGCCGCGTGGATTCGGTGGCGCAGCATCTCTTTCCAGCCATGGCGAAAGCCCACTGCCGGACGCTGATGTTCGGGATTGAAAGCGGAAGCCAGGAGGTGCTCGACCGGCTCAAGAAAGAGCAGACGTTGGCGGAGGTGGAAGCGGCAGTTACCAACGCCAAGCGGGCGGGCATCGAGCTGGTCCACGGATTCTTCGTGGTCGGCAATCCCGACGAGACCGTCGAGGACATGCGAGCGACCTTCGATTTTGCGGCGAAGCTCCGGCTCGACACGTTCGCCTTCAACCGTCTGTGTGTGTACCGAGGCACCCCGCTGTGGCAGGAGTATCTGCGGCGCGGGTTGGTCACCGATGCGGACGATTGGTACAAGTACTTCAAGTGCTCGGAAATCGATCCCACCTGCCTGCCGGGCGCAGTGATCAATGCCGAGCGTACCGCCGGATTCAAGCGGCTCTTCCGCTTCAAGATCACGCACTATCCGCTGCAAACCGTGCGGTTGTTGCGCCGCTTCCTGCGTCATATGCGGCTGCGCGATGTCGTCTATCTGATCATCAAGCCGTTTCTCGGCGCGAAGGGAGGGGCAACGAAGAACGAAGTGCTCTCGCGTGCCGTCGAGCACGGCGCGCAACAGGACGCGGCAGCCGTTCTCACGCGGGTGTCTGATGACCTACTTCTAGAGGTCGCAGCCACGTCGATCGCCGAACCCTCACGGCTGGCGTGAGGCACGGCGAGCCACGGACTCACGTGGTTGCGTTGCCCCTTGCCTCGACTTGCTGCTCACATTGGGCGCGCCGAAGCGGTAATCAGCGACGTACTAAGGTCTCTGACGCCGATCAGTGGCGAAACGCGTGACTCGCTTAGCCCGCAAGCGATCGGCGGTGCAGTCGAGTCGCGATCAACGTCACTTCGGGCACACGGAAGAGCAGGGCGCCGCTCAGGTAGACGCTGCCATACGCGCCCAGCACGCCGGCCGCGGAAGGGATCGGCGCCGCCGATGACGTCAGCCATTTCACTCCCCAGGCGACGGCGGTCGCGGCGCTCGCGCAGAGCCACAGCTGCGACAGGTAAGCGCGCGGGAGCCCAGTGATGCCGATGCGGTGATTGAGCGTTCGGCGGAGCAGGACGAATTCCACCCAACCGGCGACGCCCGCCGATGCGGTCAGACCGGCGGCGCCCCAGCGCGCCTGAATGCTGAGAGCAGCCGGGAGATAGAAGGCTGCCACGTACCCGAGGATCGTCGTCAGGGTGACGCGGAGTACCGCAAACTTCAAGGGCGTACGGGTGTCGCGCAGCGCGTAGTACGCCGACGCGTAGAGTCGCCCCAAGGTGGAAGCCAGTAGCCCGATCGCCGAGCCGGCGAGAATCCCCCACACGTAAACGGCATCCGCCCGATCGAACCGGCCGCGTTGGTAGATCGCCGCGGTGATGACATCGCCGAGCGCCAAGAACGCCATCGCCGACGGCACAATGAAGAACGCGATCTGGCGTAGCCCGTTGCCGAGTCGGGCGCGCAACTGTGCGGCCACCTCGTCGACGCTGCCCAGTGTGCTCGACATCGCCGGCAGCTCCGCGGCCGAGACCGACATGCCGAACAAGCTGACCGGAAGCGTGTAGAGCGTCTGCGCGTAGGTGAACGCGGACAGCGCGCCGGATGGCAGCAGACTGGCCAAGATTCCGTCGACGTACGCGCTGATCTGCACGACCCCGCGGCTGACGAAGACCGGGGCGAAGTTGGCAAGGACGGTGCGCACTTCGGCGAGCGACGTGTCGAGCGAAAGGCGTACGCCGCGCGCGAGGGCCAGTGCCGTTGGCAACTGCCAGAGAAACTGCAACCCGCTTCCCACCACCGAGGCCCACGCGAGATAGGTCGCCAGCGGGTATGCGCGGCTGAATCGCCCGCAGATCACGAGGGCAACGATCAGCGTGACGTTCCACACCACCGGCGCGGTGTACGAGAGGAAGAAGCGCCGATGACTGTTCAGAATACCCAGGCACCAAGCGGAAAAGACCAGCAGCCCCGCGCCTGGAAACAGGATCTGCACCATGAAGATCGTCATCTCTCGCTTCTGACCGGTAAACCCCGGCGCGATCGTTGCGACCAAATACCGAGTCGTGAGGACGCCGATCAGCACGATGATCGACGTGAGCAACGCCAGAATTCCGCCGATGGCTCCGGCGACCCGGTTGGCATCGTCCGGCTTCTCCTGCGCGAGCAACTTCGCGTAGACGGGGATGAAGGAGGCGGACAGTACGCCTTCGCCGAACAGATTCTGCAGAAAGTTGGGAATCCGAATGGCGGCCTTGAACACGTCGGCGGCGTCCGAGGTGCCGAAGTAGAGCGCAAAGACACTTTCACGGACCAGCCCGGCAATGCGCGAAAGCAGAATGCCGAAGGCGACAGCGAAGGCGTGGCGAGTTGTGCTCGATCGTTCCGCGGACATCGGCGATCCTTGCGGCGCTCTTCTGACCACGATCGAACGCACAATGCCACCCGCGCAACCGAGTCGGCGGCGGGAATGAGTGCGCGAATGGGTGGTGTCGCCGGGTTCCGAGCGATCCTTTTTTTGTTGTAGAAAGGCTGCAACTAAAGTATGAGCACGCTGCGCCGGAGGCGGTAGGATGTGTCGGGCGATCAAAGGGAACGAGGATCAGGTGGCATTGTGATCCATTCGACGGAGGGACACGCATGATCCCGCAACGCTGGATCGAGCTCTATCTACGATTTTTGCTGAAGTACCGCGGCTGGGTGACCATCGCCTGCACCGCACTGACGTTGGCCTTCGCCTGGCATCTGCAATACATGCGGCTCAACGTCGATTTCTTCGACATGTACCCGAAGTATCGCACCGCGGCCGACGCGTGGGCGGATTGTCGTGAGCAGGGTGGGGGAGCGCCCAGTTGCTTGGGGCGCGCCATCATCAATCCGGGTCCGAACCCGTACATCCAGATATATCGCGACTTCCGCCGCATGTTCGGCAGCGCCAACATCCTCACCGTCATCCTCGAAGTGAAGCACGGCGACGTCTACAATCCGACGACGCTGCAAAAGCTCGATCGCATCACCAAGTACGTCATCAACAGCAAGGGCGTGGTGCCGTACCAGATCCTGTCGATCGCGCATCCGCGAATTACCAGCGTGACGGCGCGTGAGGGCGGGGTGGAGATTCGGCCGGTGTTTTACCCTGGTGTCCCGCAGACCCAAGCCGACGCCGATCGTGTGAAGTTCGCCGTCTACCAGAACAAGGGCATCCGCGGCATTTTCACTTCGCTCGACGACACGGCGGTCCTGGTCCACGCGGGCTTTTGGGAGGAATCGCTCGACTTCCGCGAGTTGTACGATCGTATGGCGGCGCTGAAGGCGCAGGAAGATGACGACAACCACACCATCTATATCACCGGATTCCCGTGGCTGTACACGTCGGTGCTGCAGTACGTCACCCAACTCATGTATGTGTTCGGGCTGACCATTCTGACGCTCGCGTTTCTGCTCTACTCATACTTCCGCACCTGGACAGGCATCTGGGTGCCGATCTTCTCCGGCATCTTGTCGAGCATCTGGGGTCTGGGCATCGCAGCGTGGCTCGGTTTCAACTTCGATCCGCTGGTGTTGGTGATCCCGATCTTCTTGACCGCACGTGCCCTCAGCCATTCGGTGCAGTCGATGGATCGCTACCACGAGGAGTACTACCGGCTGCAGAATCGGGACGACGCCATCGTGGTTTCGTACCAGCATCTGTTCGAACCGGCGATGTCGGGGATTGTGACCGACGGCATCGCGTTGCTGGTAGTCGCGGTGGCGCCGATCCCGTTGATTCAGAAAACCGCCATCTTCGCCAGCTTCTGGGTGGTGTCGATCTTCATCAGCGTGGTGACCCTCCACCCGATTATTCTATCGTACATCGAGCCGCCGTCAGCACCGATCGAGCACGGGCAAGTCCGCCAACCGTTCAATATCTGGATCGCGCGGGCGATCGTGTTCTCCGTCGTCGGTGCGGCGGTCACCTTGCACATGAAGGGCGTGGTTCCCTCGTCGTTGTTGACCTTCGTCCTGACGACGCCGGCACTCGCTTGGTATTGGCTGGTGTACTGTGAGCGGGCCTACGTGTCGTGGACGCGATGGGTGATCGCCGGGAGCATGGGCTACCGACGCTGGGTCGTGATCGGCTTGACCGTGGTCCTCTTCTTCGTCTTCCCGATGTTCGGATGGCGCCTCAAAGTCGGCGACATGACCCCGGGCTCCGCACTGTTGTTCCCCGATCATCCGTACAATGTCGCGTTTCAAAAGCTGAACGAGAAGTTTCTCGGCGCCAGTCAGCTCATCGTAATTGCCGACACCAAGAAACCCGACGGCATGAAAAGCGTCGAGCCGCTGACCGCGATGGAAGAGTTTGCCGAGCATATGCGGGGCGCGGAGGGGGCCAGCGGTTCGGTGACGGTCGTCGACATCGTGAAGCAGCTCACGCGGCTGTACCGCGACGGCGATCCGAAGTGGGGACTCATTCCGGAACGCCCGAAGGAGATCGGGCAGCTTTTCTACGTCTTCAGCAACGGCGCGTCCGCCGGCGATCTCGATCGATTCATGGACCCGACCGGGCGCTATGGAACGGTGTTGACGCTGTTCCGCGGCTATTCGCACGACGTCGTTATGAACTCCATCGGTCGCGGCCGCGCTTTTGCGGAGGCGGCGAAGAGTGACATCATCGAGTTCAAGTTCGCGGGCGGTCTGTTCGGCATTCTGGCGGCGGTCAACGAAGCCGTCGAGCACTCGTATTGGACCAACCTCATTCTGATCTTTGGCATTGTCTACTTCTGCCTCTATCTCTGTTACGGCTCGATGTTCGCCGCGTTCATCCTGCTCATTCCCGTGGTGCTGTCGCAGCTCGCCGCAGAAGCGTTCATGGTGCTGATGCACATCGACTTGAATGTGAATTCGCTCCCGATCGCGGCGGCTGGAGCGGGGGTCGGTGTCGACTACGGCATGTATCACTTCAGCCGGATGATCGACACGTTCGATGAAATCGGAGACCTCGACGAAGCGGTCGACTACGCGACCGCCACCACCGGCAAAGCGATCATCTTTACGGGCACCACGATGATCGCCGGCACGGGGTTCTTCTGGCTTTCAGACTTGAAGTTTTTGGCGGAGATGGGCTTGCTCTTGTCGTTGCTGATGACGTTCAACAAATTCGGCGCGCTGATCGTGGTGCCCGCGTTCGTCAAGGTGACACGGCCGCGGTTTTTGCTGGATCGCAAGCCGGTACGTGAGGTTGCCGAACCTGCCCAGGCGGCGGTTGCCGGCTAGGTTCGAGGCAGACATCGCGAGTCGGGCTCGCGCAGGCGCGCCGACTTGTCTCCGCAGTCGCAGGTTGTCTACGGCGACGTCGCGGAGGTGTGCATAAAATCGTTGACACAGTTCCACTCGCTGTGCTTTGGGTTCGGCCAGACCGCCGGTGGGGTGCCCGCGCAAGACGTGCGCATGCCTTGCCCGGTCGGAAGGAGAGGCCGGCGTGATTCCCCAAAGATGGATTGAGGCGTACCTGCGGTTTCTGCTCAAGTACCGCGGCTTGATAGCGATTGCCGTCGCGCTCATTACCCTGGGATTCGCGTGGCAGTTGCGGTACATGCGGCTGCATACCGACTTCTTCGACTTCTACCCGAAGTATCGCACCGCAGCCGATGCCTGGGCCGAATGTCGCGAAGAAGGCGGGGGAATTCCCAACTGCCTCGGCAAGGCCGTCGTCAGTCCGGGTCCCAATCCCTACATCCAGATCTATCGCGACTTCCGCCGCATGTTCGGCAGCGCGAACATTCTCACGGTCATCCTCGAAGTGAAACACGGCGATGTCTACAACCCGGCGACGCTGCAGAAGCTCGATCGCATCACCAAGTACGTCATCAACAGCAAGGGCGTGGTACCGTATCAAATCCTGTCGGTGGCGCATCCGCGCATTACCAGCATCACCGCACGCGAAGGCGGGGTGGAGATCCGGCCGGTCTTCTACCCGAGTGTGCCGCAGACACAGGCCGACGCCGATCGGGTGAAGTTCGCCGTCTACCAGAACAAAGGCATCCGCGGCATCTTCGCTTCCCTCGACGACACCGCGCTCTTGGTGCACGCCGGATTCTGGGAAGAAGCCCTCGATTTCCGCGAGCTCTACCAGCGCATGATGGATCTGAAGGCTCAGGAGGAAGACGACAACCACAGCATCTACATCACCGGCTTCCCGTGGCTCTACACGTCGGTGTTGCAGTACACCAACCAGTTGATCCTGGTGTTCATCGCCACCACCGTCGCGTTGTCCTTCCTGTTGTACTCGTATTTCCGGACCTGGACCGGAATCTGGGTGCCGATCTTCTCGGGCTTGCTGTCGAGCGTCTGGGGGCTCGGCTTGGCGGCGGGTCTCGGCTTCAATCTCGATCCACTCGTGCTGGTGGTGCCGATCTTTCTGACCGCGCGTGCGCTCAGCCACTCGGTGCAATCAATGGATCGCTACCACGAGGAGTACTACAAGTCGGGCGACAAGGAGCAGGCGATCGTCGTATCGTATTCGCACCTGTTCGCGCCGGCGATCGCGTCGATCGTGACCGACGGCATCGGGCTGTTGATCGTGGCAGTGGCGCCGATTCCGCTGATTCAGAAGGTGGCAATCTTTGCCAGCTTCTGGGTGGTCTCGATCTTCATCAGCGTCGTCACCCTGCATCCGATCATCCTCTCGTACATCAACCCACCGCCGGAAACCCACGCGCAAGCGCAGGCAACCGGCGGCCCGAGCCTCGGCATCGCCACGGTGCTTGTCGTCCTGTGGTGTGCCGGCGCCTATGCCGCCCACAAGATGGGAGTGTTCGGTGGGTGGGTCGCGCTCCTGGTCGCGGCGCCGGTGATGGGATGGTACTGGCTGCAGTACGCCGAGCGCATCTACCCCGCGGTCACGCAGTGGACGATCTTGGCGAGTGAGGGGAATCGACGGTGGATCGTCACCGTCATTACGATCGCCCTGTTCTTCATCGCGCCAATCTGGGGGTGGACGCTCAAGGTCGGCGATCTCACGCCGGGCTCGGCCCTGCTGTTCCCTGATCACCCGTACAACGTCGCCTTTCACAAGCTCAACAGCAAATTCCTCGGCGCCAGCCAACTGATCGTCATCGCCGACACGAAAAAGCCCGACGGGATGAAGAACATCGCGCCGCTAACCGCCATCGAAGAGTTCGCCGAAAACATGCGGGGGGCCGAAGGCGCCAGCGGTTCGATCACCGTCATCGACATCGTCAAGCAGCTCACGCGACTCTATCGCGACGGCGATCCGAAGTGGGGACTCATTCCCGAGAAGCCGAAGGAGATCGGCCAGCTCTTCTACGTATTCACCAACGGTGCTTCGGCGGGCGACCTCGATCGCTTCATGGATCCGACCGGACGCTACGGAACAGTGCTGACCCTATTCCGCGGCTACTCGCACGACGTGGTCATGAACTCGATCGCCCAGGGCCGCCGCTTCGCGGCGCAGATGAACACCGACGACGTCGAATTCAAGTTCGCCGGCGGACTGTTCGGTATTCTGGCGGCGGTCAACGAGGCGGTCGAGCATTCCTATTGGACGAACCTGATCCTGATCTTCGGCATCGTCTACTTCTGCCTCTACCTCACGTACGGTTCGTGGTACTGCTCGGCGATCCTGATGGTTCCCGTGATCCTCTCACAGTTGGTCGCCGAAGCGTTGATGGTGTTGTGGCACATCGATCTGAACGTGAACTCGTTGCCAATCGCCGCCGCTGGCGCGGGCGTCGGCGTGGACTACGGCATCTATCACTTCAGTCGGATGATCGACACGTTCGACGAGATCGGCAAGCTCGACGAAGCGATCGACTACGCGACCGCAACGACAGGCAAGGCGATCATCTTTACTGCCACCACGATGCTCGCCGGCACCGGCTTCTTCTGGTTCGCCGACCTGAAATTTCAGGCCGAGATGGGTATGCTGCTGGCGTTGCTGATGGGCTTCAACACCTTCGGCGGGCTGGTGATCGTGCCGGCGTTGGTGAAGGTCTTGCGTCCGCGTTTCCTGCTCGATCGCAAGCCGGCGGCGGCTATCATCGAGCCATCGCGCGCGGCGGTCTAAAGCGGAACGCGGGATATCACGCGGGCGCGGCGGTCGCTGGCAGCAGATCGAGCAGCTCGCGCAGGCGGCTGACCCGCGGGCAATCGACGCGGCCGTGGTAACGGCCGAGGGTGTCGATCAACACCGCCTGCAGCCCGGCGCGGCGTGCACCTTTCACGTCGATGCCGAACACGTCGCCGATGTAAACCGACTGGCTAGCTGCATAGCCGAGTTGCTCCAACGCCAGGTGGAAGATCGCCGGATTTGGTTTCTCCACGCCGACGAGGTGGGAATCGATGACGGTGGCAAAGTGCGAACGCAGACCGTAGCGCGCGAGATCACCCTCCACTCGTCCGTCGGAGTTCGAGATCACCGCGAGGGTGAAACCGCGGTCGCTCAAGGATCGCAACACCGCCGGCGTATCGCTATCGACGATCCGCCACAGGCTGTCGGCACGGTTGTGCGCCTGCAACGCGTCGAGCATCGGCCGCACGCGCTCGCGCGGTACGCCGACGTGGTGCAAGACGGTCGCGAAGTACGACGGGCGCTGGTCGCCGTCGAGCCAGATGAGACCTTCGATGCTGTCGGGCGCGGCCATCTCGGGCGCCAACTCGCGGTCGATTGCTGCCTTCGCATGATACTCCGCGAGCCGCAACGCCATCGGCGCAACGGCGTGCCCGTGCTCCGTCACCACCCCGGCGATGAAGTCGTAGTCGAGATGCATGAGCGTGTTGCCGGCATCGAACAGCACGCACCGAACGGGTTCCATCAGCGGTGATCTCCGTGCCGCGACGCTCGGCGGCGTCGCAGCATGAGAGCGATCGGCAAGAGCAGGGCGGGGGTGGCCAGCCTGCGCTCCGCGGCGGGCGACGCCATGGCGCAGCCGTTGGCACCCGCCGGCACGGTGCCGTCGGTCGATGTCGACCCGCCGCCGTAGATCGCCTTGGCGCCGGCGATGTCGTCGGCGGTGGGCGCGCTCAGCCGCGGATCACCGAGCGGTGTGACCGCCTGCATCAGCATGCCGCGGCCGTTGGCACCGCAGGCATCGGAGTGCGCGAGGCCGAGCACGTGCCCCAACTCGTGCATTGCGATTTGGGTGAACAGCGCTTGATCGACCAGGGACGCGTTGTTCACGTCGAAGGTGGTGTCGGCATCGAGCATCGTGCCGTCGGTGCGAAAGAACAGCCGCGTCACGCTGACGACCTGCCCGGCGAACGCCGCACCGGCGCAATCGGTGGTCGAAAAGCCCATGGAGGTCACGCCGTCGCTGCCGTCGCAGAATCCGCCGCGTCCACTGGCGAAATGGAACGTGCTAATCGCTTGATTCCACCGCTGCTCGGCTTGCATGGCGTAAGTTTGAAACTGTGCCGGCTGAAGATAATGCAGGTCGACGGATGCCGAGGCGTCGGGCCACGAGATCTTCGGGCCGTTGCCGCACGGATTCATCGTGCCGTTGCTGCCGACGCGCTCCAACTCGTAGCCGGCGGCCGGTCGTAGCGTCGCGACGACCACGCCGATGGCGATTAGTCCAGCGCGCGTCATTGTCCAGCCCCTTCGCGCTGTCCAAGGCGTTGCCGCACGTCGGTGAGAAAAGCGTCCAACGCAACCGCTGTCGTCGCGCTCGCGGCGTCACCAACGACCGATCGGCCGTCGGCGGCGACGCCGATCTGCTCGTACGTGCGGACCTCAACCGTCGCGTTCGACCCGGCGCCGCTGACGCGAAAGCAGCCTTGATGAAAGCCCGCAATCGAACTGGCTGCCGCAGATCGTTGCGCAAAGATGACGTAACGCTGGCCGGCGGCGAACTGCGGCATGCCCGGAATATGCTCGATGATGTCGCCGACCTGGCCGCCGGAGAATCGCAAGCTCAGGGTCGGCGTGTCGACGCCGAAGAGTGGCGTGAGGTCGCCGAACGTCACCACAGTCTCGATCTCGCGATGACCCGTATCGGCCCAGTCCGAGTGAACCGACGTGACGGTTCCGAGGAACACTTGGTCGGCTTCGGCCGCCAGCGCAGCGAGGTCCTTTTCGATCACGGTGGTTGCCCACACTCGCCCGGTGGCGGCGAGAAGAGCGAAAGCGACGAACGAGCGAACAAACGAGTTCATGCGGTCCTTGTAGCAGGCAAGGCGGCCGTCCTCCAATCGTGGGGGTCGCCGCTCGGGGGTGGAACAAGCCGCGCGACTGCTCTGGCGGTTGTCCCCGCCGGCACCACTATGCCGGCTGTCGCGCGGCTTGCTGCCGGCTGAGCACCGCGCCGCGATCGCCGACGTCGACGGGAACGCCATCGCGATAAACGATGACCTGATTGGAGAACGCCGACACCCGCGCACCGGGGGTGAGGACGCCGACGAGGTTCAGTGGATCGGCGGCGGCGATCATGGTGACCTCGCCGGCACTCGGCGTGCGGCGCATGGCACGGAGCGCGTCCACCGCCTCGGGCAAGGCGAATTGCTCGCCGACGAACCCGGCGATGAAACGGCCGCCGCGGATTTCGCCACGCGCTTCCATGCGCCGGTAGAGACCCAACAACGTGCGCCACGCGGGCGCGCGCACCTCGCGCGCGAGCAGCTCACGCAGCACGATGCCGTACCGCCGCAGCAATTGGCGCCCGAAGTGGAGGAGCGCTGCTTCGTCATCCGGCGGTGGGCTGGTCGCCGAGCGCAGCAGCGACCACCGGCCGACCGGCATGAGCCGACGCGACGGGCGAGCTCGCACGGCACGCAGTCGGCGATGCGGTGTCCGGCGTTTGACCTCGGGCAACAGCAGGGTGCGCAACCCAGCGATTCCATCGCCGGTGACCAAGCCGCGCGCGACCAACTCCCACAACGCGTCTTCAGTTTGGGTCGGCAACAGGCCGGTTGCGCGCGCGATATCGACCAGGAACGCGGCGCCGAAGCGTTCGAGGTGCGCCAGCACGTCGTGCGCGGCGGCCGAAAGATCGCGCCGCACGACCTCGTCCGAGATCGGCGATTCGAGCAGCGCCGGCAACGCGTCCCGCAACACGAACGCGAGCGGTGCGGCGCGCGTCGGTGCCTGTCGGCGTCCGCGCGGTGGTGCGGCCGCACCGTCGTCAGCGTCAGTCGATGACGGAGCCAGCCGCAGCCGGCCCCACGCGACTTCGCCGGCCAGACAGAGATGCTCCAGATCGCCCGAATTGTAGAGCTGAATGCGCGCCGGCAGTACGTCGCGCTCCCACGCCGGCGCGGGCAGCTCCATGCCTTGCAGTTGGCCGATGACCTGCGCGACGCCGTCACGCCCATGCAACTGCGTCCCGGGGTGTACGTGCTGCCAGCGGAAGAGAAAACGGACGAAGTCGGCCGCCGGCACAGCTTCGATCTCGCGGCGCAGGCAACTGATGGTGAGACGATGAATGCGAGCCAGCAAACGGCGCTCACACCACTCGTTCTGAGCAGATGATCCCGACGCTCGCGAGATCGTGAACCGGCCGCGCAAGACGATGCCGGCGGATTCCAGCCGGATCAATGCTGCCTCGACCGCCGGTTCAGACAATCCCAATCGCGCTGCGAGCGCCGCACTGGAGGTTGGGCCTACGCACTCCATCCATCCGTGGACGATGGCGCACCGCCCATCTTCGGGTTCGACGTCAGCGCTGGAGCAGCCCGCGCGGAGAAGCGGATCGAAGACGATGTCAGGTAGCGCCGCTTTTGCCAGATGCGTACGCTCCGCGGCAACCAGCGCGGTGCCGCGCGGCCAGCGCCCGCGCGTTGCGCGGCCCGTCTGAATCAATTGCTCGGCGAAAGCGCCCCACGCATCCTCGAGCGGGAGCGGCAGGAGAACAAGAGTGAGCAGAAGGTCATGCAATTCGTCGGCATCGCGCACGTCAGGCCACGCCTGCGCACGAACCTCGTCGATCGCAGCCGGGTCGAGGGCGCCGATCCCGTTGGCGAGGTCCGGATCGACACGGCGGAGCGACACGGCGCGGGCACGGCGCTCTTCCAGCGGTGCGTCGTCGAGAAAGGCGTACGGGTTGGCGTTGAGAATTTCGTGCGACATCGGCGATGGTGCGGCGGTGTCGATCGCGACGGTCCGAAGGCGGCCGGCATCGATCGCTTCGATCACCGCGCGCAAGCCGTCGATGTCCATCGCCTCGCGCAGACAATTGTCGATGGTCTCGTTGACCAGCGGATGGTCGGGCAGCTCGATGGGCCCGCCGGGATGGTTGTCGCCGCACGCCACCTGCGCTGGAAAGACCGCCGCCAGCAGATCGTCCGCGCGCATGCGCTGGATCGGCATCGGCACGCGCCGCCCGCCGGTGTGGCGGAGCAAGGCCAACGCGCGGGTGGCGTTCCATCGCCAGCGGGTGCCGAACATCGGCGCCGCGAGTAAGGCTTGCGTGAGATCGGCCTCGAGAGCGGGCGGCCGCACCATCGCGAAGACGCCGTCGAGCGCGAAGCTGTGTTGCTCGCCGAGCGACAGCACGATGCCGTCGTCGGTCGCCGCCGCCTGTAGCTCGAAATCGAACGTCCGACAGAAGCGTTTTCGCAACGCCAATCCCCATGCGCGATTGATTCGCCCGCCGAACGGCGCGTGCACGACCAGTTGCATGCCGCCGCTTTCGTCGAAGAAGCGTTCGGCGATCACCGTCCGTTGCGTCGGCACGGTCCCGAGCGCCGCACAGGTGTCGGCGATGTACGCGACGATCTGTAGTGCGCCGGCGCGATCAACCCCACACTCGTCGGTCAGCCAGCGGACGGCTGCGGAATCAGGTGACTCCGCTGTACCCGTCGAACGGGCGGCCGGTCGCGCCGGCGCGAGGGCTACGTCGGCGCGGAGAGCGACACGCTCCGCGACCTCCGCGCGCAGTTCCGCGACTGCCGCCGACATCTCGGCGGTCCGCGCCGGTGCCTCGCCGGTCCAAAACGGTATCGTCGGTGGCGCGCCCTGCGCGTCGTCGACGCGAACCTTGCCCGATTCCACTCGACGAATGCGCCACGAGCGATTGCCGAGGAGGAAGATGTCGCCGGCCATGCTTTCGATCGCAAAGTCCTCGTTGACCTTGCCGACGAAGGTGCCCGCCGGTTCCTCAATGACATCGTAGTCCGCGGTATCCGGGATCGCGCCGCCGCTGGTGATAGCCGCCAACCGCGCGCCGCGTCGCGCCCGCAGTTGGCCGTGCACGCGGTCGCGATGCACGTGAGCCGAACGGCGGCCGCGCTGGGTCGCAACGCCTTCCGACAACATGGCCAACACCGCCTCGAAGTCGTCACGCGCGAGGTGGCGAAATGGATAGGCGCGGTGCACCAGGCGGCGAAGATCCTCTTCGCCGATCTCGCCGCTTGCGACGATGGCGACGATCTGCTGCGCGAGAATGTCGAGCGGACTGTCCGGCATGCAGATGCGATCGAGCGCGCCGGCGCGCACCGCCCGAATTGCCGCGGCGCACTGGACGAGGTCGTCGCGCGTCAGCGGAAACAGAATGCCTTTGGGAATGGCGCCGAGCCAATGGCCCGAGCGTCCTACGCGCTGGAGCAAGGTGGCGATCGCGCGTGGCGCGCCGAGGTGGCAGACGAGATCGACGTGGCCGACGTCGATGCCCAACTCCAACGAGGCGGTGGCGACGACGACGGGAACGGCGCCGCTTTTCAAGCCTTCCTCGGCTGCCAGGCGGATGCGACGGGACAAGCTCCCGTGATGCGCGGCGACCTTGTCCGCCCCCAGGCGTTCGGCGAGCTGATGCGTGACCCGTTCGACGAGCCGGCGCGTGTTGACGAAGACAATCGTCGTCCGATGCGCGTGGGCGTGTGCGGCGATGCGATCGAAGATCTCGGCGTAGAGTTCGTGGGTAGCGATCGGCCCCAGTTCATGCTCGGTGACCTCGACGCGGAGATCGAGCGCGCGCCGGTGTCCGACGTCAACGATGGCGCAGTCCGGCATGTCACCGAGGACGAGGCGCTCGGTGCCGACCAGCAGTCGCGCGACCTCTTCGATCGGCTTCTGCGTCGCGCTCAGGCCGATCCGCTGCAGACGACGTCCGGCGAGGGCATCGAGCCGTTCGAGCGAAAGCGCCAGATGCGCGCCGCGTTTGTCGCCGGCGACCGCGTGGATCTCGTCGACGATGACGGTGGTTGCCTGCGCCAACATTGTGCGGCTGCGCTCGGCGGTGAGCAGGATGAAGAGCGACTCCGGAGTCGTGATCAGAATGTGCGGCGGCCGCCGGACCATCGCTTGCCGCTCGCTGGCCGGCGTGTCGCCGGAACGCACCAAGACGCGAATGTCCGGCAGGACCTTCCCGCTGTCTGCGGCGAGGCGGTAAATCGCTGCCAGCGGGTGCTGCAAGTTCTTTTGAATGTCGTTGCCGAGGGCTTTCAGCGGCGAGACGTAGATCACGCTGGTATGGTCAGCGAGCTTGCCCCGTTCTGCCGTGCTGAACAGTTGGTTGATCGCCCACAGAAACGCCGCGAGCGTTTTGCCCGATCCGGTCGGCGCGGAGATCAACGTGTCGGTGCCTGCTGCGATGTGGCGCCAGCCGCCGGCTTGTGGCGCAGTTGGCCCGCCGAAGGTGTCGGTGAACCAACGAGCGACGAGCGGATGGAAGTGTTCGAGACTCATGCGCGCTCCCTGGCGAACGAGAGGCGAAGACCATAGCAGGTGGCGACGGCTGCGCCAACTGCCTTTGCGACGTCGCGGCGCGTCATCTCTGTAGTGAGGCGAGCCGCCTCCCTCCCCGAGGGGAAACCGGACGCGGTTTTCTCCTCGGACTCCTCTTTCGCTTCCACTGCGCTCGGCGATGCGCCGCATCATTGTGAGCTGGCCTGACGCGAACGTCTCACCGCGACGGCGCCGGGCTGCGATACCAATGGTGGCCTGCGATCTACGAGTGTCGGCCTTTGGGTTCTGTGATTTGATCGCAGGCTGCTCCGTTTCCGAGACTCACATTTCCCAACTCTCGTTTCCGATCTGCTCTTCTCCGCCGGGCGTCCGACTCCAACGACTGCAAGAAAACACCGGTGTTCCTGCATCACCGGAGAGGCCACAGCCGTCATTTCGACGCCCCCCGCTGGCGGGAACGCAATGGTGCCGATGTCACGACCCATCGCGCGTGGCCGTCTCACAGTGAAGAGGCCCATTCGCGCGGCTCCGAGGCGGGAAAGGAGAGCCCGAGAGGGAAACCGGCCGCGGGTGCCCTCTCGGAGGGGCGCAGGGGCGAAGCCCCGCACGCGGCCTTCACGAATGACGCGAACGGTCGCGGGATGCAGCGGTGCCCCTCGCGCTCACGCTGTCAACTTGCGATACTTGATCCGATGCGGCTGATCGGCGTCGGCACCGAGGCGGCGATGCCGATCAGCTTCGTAGTCTTGATAATTGCCTTCGAACCAGACGACGCGACTATCGCCTTCGAAGGCGAGCATGTGCGTGGCGATGCGATCGAGGAACCAACGATCGTGGCTGATCACCACGGCGCAGCCCGCGAAGGTGACCAGCGCTTCTTCAAGTGCCCGGAGCGTGTCGACGTCGAGATCGTTGGTCGGCTCGTCGAGTAGGAGGAGGTTGCCGCCGCTCTTGAGCAGCTTGGCGAGGTGCAGGCGATTGCGTTCGCCGCCGGAGAGGTCCTTCACCTTCTTCTGCTGGTCGGGCCCCTTGAAGTTGAACGACGCGGCGTAGGCGCGCGAGTTGACCTCGCGCTTGCCGACCAACACGGTCTCCTTGCCGCCGTCGGAGATTTCTTCCCACACGCTCCGTTCGCCGTTGAGCGTGTCGCGGCTTTGATCGACGTACGACAGCACGACGGTGTCACCGATGCGCAACGCGCCGGCATCCGGCTGTTCTTGGCCAATGATCATGCGGAACAGCGTGGTCTTGCCGGCGCCGTTTGGGCCGATGACGCCGACGATGCCGCCGCGCGGGAGCAGGAAGCTGACGTCGTCCATCAGGAGGTTCTCGCCGTAGGCTTTGCGGAGCCCCTTTGCTTCGATCACCAAATCGCCGAGGCGCGGGCCGGGCGGAATGGTGATTTCCGCCGCACCTTGCCGCGCGTCGGCCGCTTGGTCCTCGGCCAGCAACTGTTCGTACTGTGCGAGTCGTGCCTTGCCCTTTGCCTGGCGTGCGCGCGGCGCCAGCCGCACCCATTCCAACTCGCGCTGGAGCGTGCGCTGGCGCGCCGACGCTTCCTTTTCTTCTTGCGCCAGTCGCTTCTGCTTCTGATCGAGCCACGACGAGTAGTTGCCTTCCCAAGGGATGCCGGCGCCGCGATCGAGTTCGAGAATCCAGCCGGCGACGTTGTCGAGGAAGTACCGATCGTGGGTGACGGCGACGACGGTGCCCTTGTATTCCTGCAGGTGACGTTCGAGCCACGCGACCGATTCCGCATCGAGATGGTTGGTCGGCTCGTCGAGCAGAAGCAGATCGGGCTGCTGCAAGAGGATGCGGCAGAGCGCGACGCGGCGGCGCTCGCCGCCCGAAAGCTTGGTGACGTCGGCATCACCCGGCGGCAAGCGCAGCGCGTCCATCGCGATTTCGAGATGGCGATCGAGTTCCCACGCGTTGGCGGCGTCGATGGCGTCTTGCAGTCGGCCCTGCTCGGCGAGCAATTTCTCCATCGCGCCGTCCGACATCGGCTCGCCGAGCTGATTGGAAATGTCTTCGAAGCGGGTCAGCAGCGCGCGTGTCGACGCGACCGCTTCCTCAACGTGCTGGAGGACGTTCTTCTTGGGGTCGAGCTGGGGCTCCTGCGGCAGCAAGCCGACGGTGTAGCCGTCGCCGACAAACGCTTCGCCGGCGAAGTCCTTGTCGACACCCGCCATGATCCGCAGCAACGTGCTCTTGCCCGCGCCGTTGTGGCCGAGCACGCCGATCTTCGCGCCGGCATAGAACGACAGCCAGATCCCTTTGAGAATCTCTTTGCCGTGCGGCGTGACCTTGCGGAGATCTTTCATGGTGTAGATGAACTGGGGCATGGAGGGGAAATTCCTTTCGAATGAAGCGTACGAACTCGACAATCTAGGCGACGGACGGCGAACGAGCAAGCTGCGAGCCGACCTGACGGCGATTCCTCGGTGAACCGATTGATACAGTGACACAGCCCTGATACAAGCTGCCCATGTCTCCCGAACGCAAAGCACAACTCCTGAGCGTGGATGAAGCGGGGCGAGTGATGGGTGTGTCGCGTTCGACGGTGTGGCGCCTCATTCGCCGCGGCAGCCTGGCCAGCGTGCGTCAGCGGGGACGCCGATGGGTGCCGAAGACGGCACTAACTGCCCGGACGGTGGCGCGCGCGGATGGGGCAGTCACACCGCTGCACGGCGAGCATCCGATTTTTCGGCTCGTGGGCGCGGGGCGCAGCGGCGGTCGCACTCCCGGCGCGCGCGACAAGCACGCGGTCATCGATGTGAAGTGAGATGCGCCGCGCCGTTCTGTGGGATTCGAGTGCCATTCTGGCACTGCTCGACGCGGACGATGCCGATCATCAGCGGGCGGTCGCGGCGACTCGTCGGATTGCGGCGGAGCGTCGTCCAAGTTTCATCACCAACTACATCGAGGCGGAGACGCACTCGCTTTTGCTGCGCAAGCTGGGTCGCGCCCTGGCGCGCGAATGGTTGTTGACCGGAGGTTTGTCGGTTGTGCGCGTCTCGCCGCGCGAGGAAGAACGAGCGAAGGAAATCATCGCGCGCTATGCGGACAAAGACTGGAGTCTGTGTGATGCCGTCTCATTCGCCGTGATGGAGCAGCGCAGCGTGCGTGCCGCCTTTAGCTTCGACCAACACTTTCGGCAGTACGGCAAGGTCGAAGTGCTGGGGTTGTAGGGAATGCGCTGAGAGAGCTGCGACCGCATGCGGTGCCCAAAGCACAGCGAGACAGCCGGCTTGGGCGACTACGCGTGTTCAACGGGCTTCAGCTCCGGCGGAGATGAGCGAGTAGACGTGTCGAGCGGATCGCCCGGGTTGCCGCACCGCTAATCGACGGGGCACTTCGGCGGCAAGTCGCAGCGTATCGACATGCTGTCGCGCCTGCAGCGGCTGCACGACGAGAAGGGGCCGGTGGTGTCGCAGAGCGCCGGCTTCTTCCAACTGATGAATCTCTTCGGGCCGGACGCCAACCGTTTCGTCTTGCTCGACCGCGACGAGTTGTTTTCATCGCGCAAGCCGTGGATGGCGATCATGGGGCGCATCTTCCCCAACGGTCTGCTGCTGCGCGACGGCGAGGAGCACAAGCAGCACCGCAAGATCATGCACGCGGCGTTCATCCGGCCAGCACTGCGGCACTACCTCGAACGCATGAACCCGATGATCGCTCGCGGGGTCGATGGTTGGCGCGACCGCCGCGACGGCTTCCTGGCCTTCCGCGCGTTCAAGGAGCTGACCCTCGATATCGCCGCGTCGATCTTCGTCGGCGTCGAGCTCGGTCCGGAAACGACGCGCATGAACGGCGTCTTCGAAGATCTGGTTGCGGCGTCGATGTCCCGCCTGCGCCTTCCCATTCCCGGCCTCGAGTTCCACCGCGGACTGAAAGGGCGCGAGTTCATGGTCGACTATTTCCGCCGCTTGATCCCGGAGCGGCGCGCCGGCAGCGGCGACGACATGTTCAGCCGCCTGTGCCGCGCCGAGAGCGAAGAGGGCGCGCGCTTCAGCGATGCCGACGTCATCGATCACATGGTCTTCTTGATGATGGCCGCGCACGACACGACCACCAGCACGCTAACCTCGATGACCTACGAGCTGGCGAAGCATCCCGACTGGCAAGAACGTGTACGCGCCGAAAGCACGGCACTTGGGAAGGCCCGGTTGGACTTCGAAGACCTCGACCGCTTGCAGAGCCTGACCTGGGTGATGAAGGAAACCTTGCGGCGCTACCCGCCGCTGCCGGTGATCCCGCGCACCACGCTGCGCGACTTCGACTGGGCGGGGTACCGGATCCCGGCCGGAAAGATGATCGTCGTCTCGCCGATCCACACCCACTACATGCCCGAGTGGTGGGACGCACCGGAGCGCTTCGATCCCGAGCGCTTCGCGCCCGCGCGCGCCGAGCACGAGCGCCACACGCACTCGTGGATCCCCTTCGGCGGCGGCACCCACATGTGCATCGGCCGCCGCTT
>DATKMK010000103.1:0-97231 GCA_035541895.1 Binatia bacterium
CGCAGCCACTGCGTGACGGGACTCGACGCATTGGCGGCGAAGGCGCGGAATTCGGCGCTGACGCAGCCTTTGATCATCGAGCCGAGGGCGTAGCCCATCGACAGCGGCCGGCCGGGCTCGCCGAACAGGTGCGGCATCCACACCGTGAAGCCGGCGTCGCGCACCCAGCGCGCGAAGCGAGCGACGTGCGGCGAGATGCCCGGCATCTCGGTCATCACGATCACCGCCGGGCCGGTGCCGGCGACGAAAACCAGCTTGGTCTTGCCCTGCAGCGTGATCGAGCGGTGCTCGAAGTCGGCGAGCGCATCGCGCTTGGTCAGATCGGCTTCAGCCATGCAGTCGGCATCCTCCTCAGGCCGCACCGTAACCAACTTCATGCTGCGGAGGAAGCCCGAGGCTCCTTTCCCGCGTTGCCATTTCTGGCAACGCGGAAAGGTCCGGGGCATGCATTTGTCTGAGCGACTCCGTGTTCAGCGAGCGATCTGCGCACGCACTTCCTGCGCGAAGAAGTTGTCGGGATTGTGATTGAGCACCAGGCGACCGATCGGGATCAACGGGTAGTCTTTGTACAGCCAGACTTTGGTGACATCGAACGGATCGTAGCGATAGGTCGCCGCGTCGTCGAACGGCATGATTTGCACGTACGCGTTCCACACCGCCTCCTTGCCGCTGCGGATGTGCTCGAACAGATCGCGTGTCGCGTGATCGGGATCCTCGCCGGCGACGCGCGCCGCTTCCTCCGCGGTGAAGTTTGCGATTCCCGCCGCGGTCTTGAAGTGGTACTTCACCCACACGGCCTTGCCGCCGGCGTTGACCCACTTGAAGGTGTGGCTTCCGAAACCGTGCATCTGACGATAGCTGCGCGGTGTCCCGCGGTCGGAGAACAGGATGGTGACCTGGTGCGTCGACTCGGGCGTGCGCGAGAAGAAGTCCCAAAACGCATTGTGATCCTTCAACCCCGACTGCGGATTGCGCTTGTGCGTGTGGACCATGTCGGGAAATTTGAACGGATCGCGGATGCAGAACACCGGCGTGTTGTTGCCGACGAGATCGTCGCCCACTTGACGCGAGCGCCCCACGCGCCATAGCGCCGATACCGGCGGAGGGAGCGGATGGCGGAGCGGCACAACCTCAAGGTGAGCAAACAAAACGGCGAGACCGACCTGACACAATACTGTCCCAACTGCGGGGTGCGCGGCGAGTGGCAGAAGTGCAAACTGGTCTGCACCAATCCGCAGTGCGGCGTGCGCACTATTCTGGCGTGCGTGGATTGAGATAGGCTGAAACTACTTCAACGGAATTGCCGGCAGCCGCTTGAGCGTGTGATTGGTCGGATCGACCGTGATGCCGACGGATTCGAGTGCGGTGACACCGAGGAGCGGTTCGGCCTCGTCAGGGCCGAAGATCACGCGGCCGGCGGTTACTTCGCCCATGAACTCGATCTGCACGAGGCCGAAGTCGTACTCGTGCACCGTTCCGTCGGCCAGCTCGTATGCCATCTTGCCGGCGGGCTCGACGCCAATCCGGCGCAGTGCCGCAGCGTGTGCCAGCGAATCGGTCGCACCGGTGTCAACAAGGAAGTCGGCCTCGAACGCGCCGTTCCGCGCACCCAAGGCCTTCAAGCTTACGGTGACGTGTGTCAGACCCATTTCGGATGCACTGACACTAGCTCCCCACTCATCACTTGTCACTCACTACTTCCCGCTCGCTACTTCCCGCAGCACGCTGAGGACGCGCCAGTTGCAGCCGGTGCACCAGACGTCGCCGGCGCTGCGACGGCCGCGGTAGACGTGATGGTACGCAATGCCGTCGGCGTAGAGATCGCGCTGGATGAATTCGAGCACGGCGTTGGCGCGTGTCTCGTACATCGGCTTGCCGGTGGCGACTGCGAGTCGATGCAACGCCAGCGCCGCGTAGCTGTTGGTCGAGAGCGACAAGTAACCATCGCGGCCGACTTGTTCCGAGCTGGCGAAGTAGCCACCGCTCTGCGAATTCCACAACGGCGTCAGGCCTTCGATGGCCGACTCGGCTCGTTCGAGATATCCGGGTTCGCCGGTGATGCCGTGGAGCTGCAGCAGCGCCAGGACCATCATCGCGTTGGGCAGCAGCCGGACCGCATCGTCGCTCGGGCGCGAACGATAGATGCGGTGCGACTCGTCCCACACCACCGCGTCGGCGGTGTCGACGAGCGCGCGGCCGATCGCTAGCGGGTGGATCATCCATGCGATGCGTTGCTGCGGGAACGCGTGCACGAACTCCAACTGAAGCTCTGCGATCTGCGCGGCGATGACCGTCGGCCCGTAGTCGAAACCCCCGCCGCCGGTCAGCCAATCGATGAGGTCCATGTCGTAGCGATCCATCATCGCCAACGCGCCGGAGAAAAGCGTGACACGCCGCAGTGCCGCTTCGCTCTCCTCGCGCGGCAGCACGTCCGGTCGATCGAGAGCCGCGTAGAATCCGTGGGCGCCGAACGCCATCTCGTCGAGATCGCGCGCCCGCGGCCATGCGAGCAGCGCGTGCGCGCGCGCCAACACTTCCCGTGCGGGCTCGACGCGGCCCGCGGCGATCAAGATCTCGGCGGCGTAGCCGGGAGCGTCGCCGTAGTCGTACGCGAAGTCGCCGCGTGCGCGCGGTACGCGATAGAGCAGCGTACCGAGCAAGCCGTCGAACATGTTGCGATAGCGAAAATCGTTGGGACGCAACGAGGTGAGATCGGGCAACGCCGGCGCGACGCCGGTGCGCATCGCGCGGCGACCGATCAGATTTTCGAACGGCTGCGTCGCGAGACTATCGGCAAGCAGGATCAGGTAGCCGAGGTGGGTTTCGAGTCCCGCGTCGCGCGCCAGCCACGCCGCGCCCGGGCCGCTTGCCAACCAGCGGATGATCGCGCGCGCGCGCTGTTGATACTCGGCATCGCCAGTATCTTTCGCGAGCAGCAAGAGCGCGCCGGCGAGATAGGCATTGGCGTGCGGATCGATCGCCGCTCGATCGGCCGTGGAGAAATATGCGCCGTCGCCTCCACGCAGCGGTTCGAGTGCCTGCGCCGCTTCGATCGCGGCGGTTTCGTATTTCACCAGCTCTTCGTTCTCGTAGGCCTTGATCAACGCGTACAGCATCAGCGCGGTCGGCCACAGCTTCAGCTCGTCCGACCGCAACTCGGCGCGGAATCCTTTGCCGTCCGGCAGAAGCGTTCGCGTGAGGAGGTCGTCGACGAGCTTGAGCCCATCCGCGTTCCACGACTCGGCGCCGGGATCGCCGAGGTCCCAGTAATCGCGGAACAGGAGATTGAGGTACGCAACCCACGCGCTGAGGCCGACCGTCCCCCACGGTTTCAGATCGGGCGTGTCGACGAAGGCATCGATGTCGCGCGCGGCGCGGTTGATCGTGCGCAAGTTGCGGTTCACCGCGGCGAGCAACGCCGGCGTGTCGTCGAAGGGTACGCGGCTCTTGGCAGCGTAGAGGCCGAGCGTCCGCCACACTAACTTCGGAGCGGGATCGGTGCCTTCCAGCGGCGCTGCCAAGGCCTGCACCGTCTCGCTCGACAAGCCGGCGCCGAGCAACGGGAAGATCAGCGCGGGTCCCCACGCAGAGAGATCATCCGAGGCGCTGCTCCACACGGCGGTGGTGTCCGCGGCGCGCCGTCTGGCGCTGCCGAAGGCGTCGCGAAACGGCGCCGCCGACGAGGCGGGCGCGAAGTCGCGCGCCGCGAGGCTGACGGTCTGATCAGCACGGGCAACACCGTTGAGGGAGAAGACAATTAGGACAAAGAGGGGAACCGCTGACGGATACGGACGCGCTCCGCGCGCGCGCGCTGAACGGCGAACACGCAGGCGGGGATGCCTGCGCCACCAATGCTTGCGCGTCGGCACGCCGACAACCGTTGTCCATCGGTTTGCATCGGCGTTCATCGGCGGAGTCACGCTCCCGCGACCAGGCTCGACCAGTTGGCTGTGATGTAGTGCGCGCTACGGTCGGCGAGCGAGGCGGTGGTGATCTGCGGCGGCGCGCCGAGCGACGACGGGAACACACTCATGTCGCAGACGAAGAGGTTCTTCAGGTCATGCGACTGGCCGTATGAGTTCACCACCGACCGCCGCCGGTTCTCGCCCATTTTGCAGGTACTCTGCGGATGCGTCGACGCGATGAGGATGTCATTGGGACGCACGCCGCGTTCGTCAAAGGCGTCGAGCGAGTCGCCGGGTTTGAGTCGCAGCGGCCGGGCGTACGGCGCCAGCACTTCCTTGGCGCCGCTGGCGAACAGAATTTCGGCGCAATGTTTCATCCCGTCGACAAACAGCCGCTGCTCGCGGGAGCCGACTTGATACGTGATCGCGAGCTTGCCGCTGCTATCGACGCGGACCGTGCCGCTCGATTGGTCGTGCATCAACACGAGAATCCCGACCATGCGGTGGAAGTTCTTCATCAGCTCGAAGTGCGCGCGGCCGAAACCGGGCAAGTTGGTCGCGGTCATCACCGGGAAGCCGAAGACCGGCATCAAGATGTAGCCGCTGTTGGGGTCCTTCTCGAGGTCAATGAAGTGATCCACCAGATAGCTCTGCGGAATGCCGCGATAGCCGTAAATGTCTTCGTCGTAGATGCCGGACAACAACACGCTGGGATGGAGGTGGAGATTACGACCGACCTGGCCGCTGGAGTCGGCGATGCCGCTGTGCAGCAAGAGTTGCGGCGAGTTGATCGCTCCCGCGCACAGCACGACGAGCTGGGCGTCGACGCGGACCCGATGGCGCCGCCGGCCGAGCGCGTCGACCACGTCGCCTTCGACGGTGCGCACGCGCCGATTGCTGGTGATCAGCCGGCGCACCGGGCAATTCGCAAAGATGCGCGCCCCCGCGCGATCGGCGGCGGGGATGTAGGTGATGAGCATGCTCTGCTTGGCGTCGAACGGGCAACCGAGCAGACAGAATCCCGACTGCGTGCAGTTCTCGCGATTGTGGTTCGTGACCAGGCCGTGATAGCCGAGCTTCTCGCAACCCTCGCGGATCTTGTTGTTGAGCGCGTTGATCTCGTGCGCTTCGATCGGCTTGACCTTGAGCATGCGCTCGACCCGCTCGAACGACGGCACGAGATCGGCGTACGACAGCTCGCGCAGGGCGTCTTCGCGCTGCCACTTGTCCAGAATCGGCGCCGGGGTACGGAAGCAGTAACAGAGATTGTGCACCGTCGAGCCGCCGATGGTCTTGCCTTGCAGAATGACGATCGACTGATCGACGGTGGCGCGCTGCCCCATGTCTTCGTAGAGCAGCGGCATCATTTCATCTTCGCGCTGGGTGAAGTCGTCCTTGGTGTAGTGTCCGCCCTGTTCGAGCAACACGACGTCGCGTCCAGCTTCGGCCAACTCCTTGGCGATTACCGCGCCGCCCGCGCCGGAACCGATCACGCACACTTCCGCCGCGAGGTTGAGGTCGCCGGCAATCTGCTTTTCCGTCGTGATCATCGGCGTACGTCGTTCCACTCACCAGTCACGAGTCACCAGCACCGGTCACCAGCCGCCTCGGTCTCGGCACCCACGGACCCTGATAGTGAATCCCCGGCCACGTCGAATCCTGCGCATAGTATCCAAGCAGCGCGAGGTTCTTCACGGCTCTGAACGCGAGTCGACGCAGATCGGAATCGCTCTGCTCCCAACCTTCGAGGTAGCGGTCCTTCGCCTCGTCGCTGAGGTTCGTGAAGATCGACAGACGCCACGCAAACAGCGGCGGACCGTACTCGAACAGGAGCAGCGCGTAGTGGAGTTGTGTCACCGTGTCGCGCGGCAACTGCAGCAGTGCGGTGTCGATCGTGGTCAGTCCCGGCGTGTCGGCGAAGCGCGGCATGCTCGGATCGACGGTGAACGTGATGCGATCGGCGATCGCCCCGAGAATTCGCGCGTCGGTCGCGCTCAGCGCGCGCAACGATTTCTGTTCGGCGAAACCGCTGCTCGTCTCGGCCAGCGCGGCCGGCAGGCGCAAGCGCGAAATCGTGAACCAGCCCGCACTCAAACCCGCAGCGCGGAACAGGGTGCGCCGCGCAATTGGTCGGTCCAGACGCACGCGGCATGACTAACACCGCCCGACCGCACCGTCTAGCCGTGATCGCGAACCGGTGGTAAGCAAGCTCCGCCGCAAGCGATCCGCAAGGAGGCCCCGATGAGTCAGTGGCTGCGCGAACGACTTCGTCAACGACCGCGGTGGATGAACGCGCTGATGCTGTTCTGCGCCTACATGACCTTCGTGCACATGCCGTGGGACTTCTTCATCAAACCGGTCGCCCACGATGCCGAGGCATGGTTCGGGTTTCTGCTGCATGGGTGGGGCGCCAAACTCACGGAGCCGTTGCATTGGGCGATCTACGCCGCCGGCGTGTACGGCTTCTGGCGGATGCGAGCGTGGATGTGGCCGTGGGCGGCGGTATATGCCGCGCAAGTGACGTTCGGGATGTTCGTGTGGAACGTCGTCTACGTCGGCGGTTTCAACGGCTGGGTGAGCGGCCTGGTCGTGCTGGTGCCGTTCGGCGCCATCACGATCGCGCTGTGGCAAGCCCGCGATCGCTTCGGCCGCGCTCCGGGATCGCTGCGCGAGCGCTACGGCAGTGGGCGCTGGTGACCGGTGCCTCGTCCGGCTTGGGCGTCGAGTTCGCGCGTGCACTCGCGCGCGACGGCGTGTCGTGCGTGCTGAGCGCGCGCCGCGAAGACCGTCTCCGCGCCCTCGCAACGGAGTTGGAGCAGCAGCATCACGTCTCCACCCGCGTCGTGCCGGCCGATCTGACCGATCCCGCCGGCGTCGATCAGTTGCTCGACGCGATCAAAGATCTCCAGATCGATCTTCTCATCAACAACGCCGGCTTCGGATACGCCGGCCGCTTCGACAAACAAGACACTCAACGCCTGCGCGACATGGTGCAGGTCAATTGCGTTGCGCCGACGTTGCTCGCTAGCCATCTGCTGCCGAGCATGCGCGAACGCGGCCGCGGCGCAATGATCATCAGCGGTTCGATCGCCGGTCGCCAGCCGCTGCCACGGCACGCACTCTACGGCGCGACGAAAGCCTTCGACCTGCTCCTCGGCGAAGCGTTGTGGTCCGAGCTGCGCGGCAGCGGTGTCGACGTGCTGGTCCTGGAGCCCGGCCCGACCGAATCCGAATTCCGCGACGTCGCCGGTGAGATCCGCGCAGTCGGCGAGCCCGCAGTCGATGTCGTGGCGCTCGCGTTCGAGCGCCTCGGACAGCAACCGTCGGTCATCTCCGGCTGGTTCAACTGGCTGCGCGCCAATTCGCTGCGCTTGGTACCACGCTCGATCACCGCATTGATCGCCGAGCGAGTGGTGTTGGAGCAGACGCCGATTGAGATGCGGTGAGGATGGCAGCATGTGCAGCCGACCCTCGAACAACGCC
The DNA here is from genome assembly GCA_035541895.1 of Binatia bacterium. Classification (GTDB taxonomy): domain Bacteria; phylum Desulfobacterota; class Binatia; order HRBIN30; family JACQVA1; genus DATKMK01. The sequence goes on from DATKMK010000103.1 coordinate 7,389, forward strand.
CCAATGCTTGACGCAATCAAATCTGGTCACACAATATGGTCATATGAAGGCTTTGAAGGCTGCCGAGTTCAAGGCGACATGCTTACGGGTTTTGGGAGAAGTCGATCGAACGGGCGAGCCCGTTACAATCCTGAAGCGCGGCCGCCCGGTTGCGCGGCTGGTTCCCGCAGTGCCGTCAACCGGACGGTATCCGCAGGACGACCTCGCCGGCACCGTCGAAATCCTGGGTGACATCGGCTCGCCGGTCCTGCCCCCGACCGCATGGGAGGGGAATCGGCCGAGATGCGCAAAGTCGGCGAACCCACCGCCGATGTCGTGGCCCTCGCCTTCGAGCGCCTGAGCCAGCAACCATCGGTGATCTCGGGCTGGTTCAACTGGCAGCGCCCCAACTCGCTGCGCTTGGTCCCATGCTCAATCACCGCATTGATCGCCGAGCAAGTGGTGCTGGAGCAAGCGCCGCCGGTGATGAGGTAGGACAGTAGAAATTGGACAGGGGAAATATGCGGTGGGCAACGAACAGGTCCGGAGTTTGATTCGAGGGTCGCTTCCGATTGCCTCTTGCCTACCGGCGACTGAAGAACCGGTGAAACGCCGGCGGCAACTCGTGGAAGTCGGGCAGACGATCGAGCGCGGCGCCGGGGTCGACTGAACTGTAGGTGTGCCAGTAGAGCAAGTTCCGTTCGCGATAGGGCTCTCGGCACGCGAGGTCGAGGACGGCGGCAACGCACTTCGCGGTGTACGTGGTTTCGAGCGGGATGCCTTCGAGATCCGCGGCGAGTTGTTGCGCGCGCTCGGCTTGCGGGGTCGGATCGCCGTAACGGCGGCCGAGATAGCCGGAGATTAGCGTCACGTCAGCTTCACTCAGTGACACATCGGGGAGCCCCCGCGCGAAGCGGCGCAAGTGCACCAACGTTTTGCGCGCGAGTTGCACGAGACTACGCGCCGACGGCGGAAGGATGTCGGTGACCACGACGCCTACGACGCGGCTACGGAGACTTGCGAGCTTGAGTCCCAGCATCAAGCCGGCGACCGTCCCGCCGCTGCCGACGGGCACAAAGATCGCGTCGGGCTCGGGCAACTCACCGGCGCGGACTTGCTCGGCCAGCTCGCATGCGGCGTTGACGAGTCCGAGCGCACCGATGCGCGACGTACCGCCGGTCATGATGATGTATGGCGGATCGCGCCGCAGCCACCCTCGCGCGTAACGCCACAAGCCCTTCGCGACCACACCGCTGACGTTGGCCGCGAGCCGCATCTCCGCCCCACTCGCGTAGTCGAGCAGCAAATTGTGCCGCACATGGTCGGTCACCGGTTGCGGCAGCAAGATCAGAATCGTGCGCAGCCCGATCGAGCGCGCGCAAACCGTCGTCGCCAAACCGTGGTTCGTGCCGATGCCCCCGAACGTCATCACCGACCGACGACCGAGCCGGCGCGCATCGCCGAGCAGAAATTCCAGCTTGCGCGGCTTGTTGCCGCCGTACAGCGCGCACGTTTGATCGTCACGCTTGATCCAGAGCCGATCGCTGCCACACAGCTCACCGAGCCGTCGCAGCCGGTGCACCGGCGTCGGTAACGTCGTCAACGTCACACGCGGAATCGGCTTGGTGAGTTGAGGCAGCCGGCGCGCGAGCGCAAGAGCCGATTCGCTCATAGGCAGCCTCTTCATCATCGATCCGGCGCGCGAGATCAATGGCGCCAGACGATGGCCGGCGCTGCCGTCCTAGGACTTCGACTCACTGGCTCTTGTCAGCAGACCTGCGCCGGCCGTAGACCGTGCACAAGCAGGGGGGTCGCATGCATCGGTCGAGCTGGATCATCGCATTCGCAACGTCCGCATTGCTTTCAGATTGCACGCCGCCGGTTGCCCCGCCCTCCGCGGAGCAACTCCAACAGGAACGGGAGATTTATCCGGACGTCGGCAAGAACACCGACGCCGAGCAGTTGGCGCGGCTGGAGGTCTTCACAACCGGCGTGATGACCGACGGCCGCAACATCAGCATTCGCGGCAAGCTGCGCAATCCGTGGCCAGAACGGGTTGACGGAGTCCGGCTGATCTTCCGGATTTACAGCAGCGGTGTCGGCACCACCGACCCGCCTCGCGCCACCTTCCAGGAAGAGAAGACAATCCAGATCAAGAGCGGCGATACGACTGCGCTACGCATGAACATCGAGACGATGTATGCGGGTGGCGAATCGGGCAGTTTCCGACTCGAAGGTTATGCCAAGCGCGTCGGCAACCGTGACATCCCGCCGCCGCCGGGGTGGAAAGAGTAGCCCGCCACGAGCGTGGGTTTCCGCGGCTTGCGTGGCTCCAGACCGGATGCTACTTAAGGCCGACCTATGAAAGAGGGTATTCATCCGAAATACATCGCCGCCCGCATCGTCTGCTCGTGCGGGCACGTCATCGCAACGCGCTCGACGGTGCCGGAGATCCATGTCGAAATCTGCTCCAACTGCCATCCGTTTTTCACCGGCCAGCAGAAGCTGGTCGATACGGCCGGGCGCGTCGAGAAGTTCCGTCGCAAATACGGACTCAAGCAACCCGCTGCGCAGTAGCGCACCGAGGGCGACCGCCCTCGGATTCCGGCGGCATCCAAAGGGCCAGGGGCGCATCCCCTGCGCCCTTTTTTTTGTTGGGTGACGCAAGCCAATGTTGCAGAAACTCGAAGACGTCGAGCGGCGCTACGTCGAGCTGGAATCCAAGCTCGGCGATCCGCAGGTGATCGGCAATCGCAAGGAGTACGCCCGCCTCGGGAAGGAACGCGCCGACATCGAGGAACTGGTCGCGTGCTACCGCGAGTGGAAGCGCCTGAGCGACGAGATCGACCAGCACCGCGCGCTGCTCGACGAGGACGACGCGGAGCTGCGCGAGCTGGCGAAGGCCGAGCTGCCGGCGATGCGCGAGCGCCTCGACGAGCTGCAAGAGCAGCTCCGCGTCCTGCTGCTTCCCAAAGACCCGAACGACGAGAAGAACGTCTTGCTGGAAATTCGCGCGGGTCCCGGCGGCGAAGAGGCGGGTCTGTTCGTCGCCAACCTGTTTCGCATGTACAGCCGTTTCGCCGAAACCCACGGCTGGCGCGTCGAACTGATGAGCGCCAACGCCACCGGCCTCGGCGGTTACAAGGAAGTGATCGCGCTGATCGAGGGTCGCGGCACCTACAGCCAACTGAAATACGAAGGCGGTGTGCATCGCGTGCAGCGCGTTCCCGTCACCGAAGCCTCCGGGCGCATTCACACCTCGACCGCCACCGTCGCCGTACTGCCCGAAGCCGACGAGGTCGACGTGCAGTTGGACGAGGCCAAAGATTTGCGCGTCGACGTGTACCGGTCCTCCGGACCCGGTGGCCAAAGTGTCAACACCACCGACTCGGCCGTGCGGGTCACGCACTTGCCGACCGGGTTGGTTGTCGCCTGCCAGGACGAAAAGTCGCAGCACAAGAACAAGGCGAAGGCGATCAAGATCCTGCGCGCCCGCTTGCTCGAACGCGCACAACAAGAGCAAGCAGCGAAAGAAGCCGCCAGCCGCAAGAGCATGGTGGGAACCGGCGAGCGCTCTGAACGCATTCGGACCTACAATTTCCCGCAGGGCCGCGTCACCGATCACCGCATCAACATGACACTGCATCAGATCGACCGCATCATGGACGGCGAACTCCAACCGCTGATCAATGCGCTGATCACCCACTATCAAGCCGAAGCGCTCAAGGCGGAAAGCGCATGAACGCCGGCGAACTTACGACCGCGCCACCGGGCTCGACGGTGCGCGAAGCGCTGGCGCTGGCTGTGCCCGGTCTCTCGTCCGCCGGCGTCGATACGGCGCAGCTCGATGCCGAGTTGCTGCTCGCACATGCGTGCGGCTGGACACGGACGCAATTGTTCGCTGCGGCGGGCGACGTGATGGCTCCCGGCGTCGCGAACCGGTTTGCAGAACTGCTGGTGCGCCGGAACAATCGCGAGCCGCTGGCGTACATCGTCGGCCGCCAAGAGTTTTGGTCCCTCGACTTCGCGGTCGGTCCTGCCGTGCTGATTCCCCGTCCGGAGACCGAACGCCTGGTCGAGGTTGCCCTCGATATCTTGCGCTCGCGAGCACGTCCGCGCGTTGCGGACGTGGGTACCGGCAGCGGTTGCATCGCGATCGCGCTGGCGCATGAACGACCCGACCTGACGGTGTGGGCCAGTGAGATTTCCGCCGACGCGCGTGTGCTTGCCCGCAGCAACGCCGCACGGCTCGGTGTCGATCAACGGATTCAATTCGTCTCCGGCGATCTGTTGGTGCCGCTCGCCGGCGCCGCGCCGTTCGATCTCATTTGCTCGAATCCGCCGTACGTGCCGCTTGCCGACGCTCCAACGCTGCAACCCGAGCTGCGGTGCGAACCCACGACTGCGCTGTTCGGCGGCGCCGATGGACTCGGAGTGATCCGCCGCCTGCTCGCGGAATCCCCGGCGTTGTTGGCGCGCGATGGCCTGCTGTTGATGGAAGTCGGCTTCGGCCAAGCGACCGCCGTGCGCGAGTTGGCGAAAGCCGCGGGCTTTGCAGGAATCGAGATCATCGACGATTACGCCGGCGTGCCGCGCGTGTTGCAGGCGAGGATGTCGTGATGATGCAGCGCCGGTGCATAGAGCGCCCCCTCCCTAATCCTTCCCCGTTCGCAGAAGTGCTCACCGGGGAGGGAACCAAAGTGGAGCCGGCGCGTCACCTGCGGCGGCGGGGACAATAGAGATGCCCGACATCATCCGCATCCTCAGCACGTCGCAACGCGACTTCACGCGGCAGTTTGCCGCGATTCGCGAGCGCAGCGCCACCGCCAGCCCGCACGTCGATGGCCAGGCTCGACGCATCGTCGAGGCCGTGCGTCGCCGCGGCGATCGTGCGTTGATCGACTTCACCCGCCGTTTCGACGGCGTCAGTTTGACGCCGGCAAAGCTGCGGGTGGGCCGCGCGGAAATCGACGCAGCGGTGCGCAGCCTCTCGCCCGCGGCACTGCGTGCGCTGCGGACCGCGGCGCGCCGGATCGCCGCCTATCATCGCCGGCAGCGCCAACGCTCGTGGCGCTATCGCGATTCGCTCGGCTTCACCCTCGGACAGCGCATCAGCCCGTTGCAGCGTGTCGGCCTGTACGTGCCGGGCGGGCACGGATCGTATCCGTCGTCGGTGCTGATGAACGCGATTCCCGCCCGCGTCGCGGGCGTGCGCGAGTTGATCATGGTGTCGCCGGCCGGACCCGCCGGCTACAACCCGGCTGTTCTCGCTGCCGCGGCGATCGCCGGCCTCGACCAGATCTACCGCATCGGCGGCGCGCAGGCGGTGGCGGCGCTGGCGTTCGGCACCGCGACGGTACCCGCAGTCGACAAGATCGTCGGCCCCGGCAACGCGTGGGTCCAAGCCGCCAAACGGCACGTGTACGGGATCGTCGACATCGACAAGATCGCCGGGCCGAGCGAAGTCGTGGTCATTGCCGATGCGAGCACGCCGCCGGCATTCGCTGCAGCCGACTTGTTGGCGCAAGCCGAGCACGGCAGCGGCGACGAATGCGCGGTGTTGCTGACGCCCTCGCTGCGTGTTGCCGAGGCGGTGCGTCGTGCTCTCGACGACCAATCGAAGGCGTTGCCTCGTCGCGCCGACATCGCGCGTGTGCTGCGCCGGCGCGGGGCGTTGGTGGTCGTACGCACCATGCGCGAGGCGGTGGAGCTGGCGAACCAGATTGCACCCGAGCATCTCGAGTTGCTCACCACCGACGCGGCGCGCTGGGTGCCGGCGATTCGCAACGCCGGCGCGATCTTCGCCGGCCCATACGCCGCCGCGCCGCTCGGCGACTACGCGGCCGGACCCAATCACGTGCTGCCAACGGGCGGTACCGCGCGGTTCTCGTCGCCGCTCGGCGTGTACGATTTCGTCAAGCGCACCAGCGTGATCGGCGCGGACGCACGAGCCGTCCGCGCCTTGGCACCCACGATCACCGCGCTGGCGCAGCTCGAAGGGTATCAGGCACATGCCGCCGCCGTGCGCGTGCGGTTGAACGGAGGTGAATGATGGCGCAACGTTCGGTGAAAAAGTCGGCGCGCACGGTGCGGACCAAGACAGCCGCGGGCCGGCATGCACGCATCACGCGGACGACGAAGGAGACCGACATCACGGTGGCACTCAATGTCGACGGCAAAGGCCGCTACGACATCGAGACCGGGGTGCCGTTCCTCAACCACATGCTGGAGATCTTCAGTCGCCACGGCTTCTTCGATCTGACCGTCCGCGCCACCGGTGATCTCGACGTCGATTTGCACCACACGGTCGAAGACGTCGGGCTCGCGCTCGGCGAAGCGCTCCGCAGCGCGCTCGGCGACAAGGCCGGCATCCGCCGCTTCGGCAACGCATCGTGTCCGCTCGACGAAGCCCTGGTGACCGTGGTCGTGGACCTCAGCGGCCGGCCGTATCTGGCGTACAACCTGAAGATCAAGCAGGCGCGCGTCGGCAACTTCGACACCGAGCTGGTGCACGACTTCCTGCTCGCGTTGACCAATCAGGTGGGGATGAACCTGCACCTCAACATGACGCAGGGCCGCAACCCGCACCACATCATCGAGGCCGGATTCAAAGCGCTCGCGCGCGCGCTCGATCAAGCCACCCAGCTCGACCAGCGCGTCAGCGGCGTGCTGTCGACGAAGGGGACCTTGTAGCCAAATGCGTCCGATCGCCATCATCGACTACGGCATGGGCAACCTGCGCAGCGTGCAGAAGGCGTTGGAGAAGGTTGGCGCCGCCGCGGAGGTCACGCGCGATGCGGCGCGCATCGAAACCGCGCCGGCGGTGGTGTTGCCGGGTGTCGGGGCCTTCGGGGCCTGCATGGACAACTTGCGAACCTACGGTCTCGTCGACCCGATCAAAACCGTGATCGCGCGCGGCACGCCGTTTCTCGGCATCTGCCTCGGCATGCAGTTGCTCTTCGAAGAGAGCGAAGAGTTCGGCCCCGTGCGCGGCCTAGGCATCTTTCCGGGCCGCGTCGTCCGCTTTCGAATCGCCAGCGATCTCAAGGTGCCGCACATGGGATGGAATCAGATCCGCAAGACCCAGAACGTGCCGCATCTTGACGGCATCGCGGACGGTGCGTTCGTGTACTTCGTGCACTCGTACTACGTGCAACCCGCCGACCCCGCCCTGACGGCGACGACGACGGAGTACGGCATTCAATTTGCCTCGGCGATCGCGCGCGACAATGTCTTCGCCTCCCAGTATCACCCGGAGAAGAGTCAAGCGATCGGGCAAGGGATCCTGCGCAACTTCGCGCGGCTGGTGGCGGATGACCGGTGAATCGCGGATCGCGGAACGCCGATCGCTCATCGGCGGATCGGAGCACTGTCGCTCCTGCGATCAGCGATCAGCGATATGCAATATGCGAAGACGAGCATGCTGATCTTTCCCGCCATCGATTTGAAAGGCGGCCGGTGTGTGCGGCTGCTGCGCGGCGAGATGAACGCGGAGACCGTCTACGGCGATGACCCGGTGGCGATGGGGGAGCGGTGGGTCTCCGAGGGTGCGGAGTATTTGCACGTCGTCGACCTCGACGGTGCCGTCTCGGGCCAACCGATGAACGGCGCGGCGATCGCAGCGCTCGTGCGCGCGCTGCCGATTCCGATCGAGGTCGGCGGCGGCGTGCGCACGGTGGACCGCGCCGCAGAGTTGTTCGACGCCGGCGTCAATCGCGTGATTTTCGGTACTGCCGCCTTGGCGCAGCCGGAGGTGGTTGCCGAAGCCTGTCGGCACTTTCCCGGACGGATCGCCGTCGGCATCGACGCACGCGGCGGCAAGGTCGCCGTGCAGGGATGGACCGAAACCAGCACGACGCCGGCGATCGAGCTGGCGCGGCGCGTGGAAGGGCTGGGCGCCGCGCGGATCGTCTACACCGACATCAACCGCGATGGGACGCAGCAGGGCGTCAACGTCGCAGCGACGCGCGCGGTGGCGGAGGCCATCGGCATTCCCGTGGTCGCGTCCGGCGGCGTCGGCTCGCTCGCCGACCTCACCGCGCTGCTCCCGTGTGAAGCTGTTGGGGTTGACGCGGTCATCATCGGCCGTGCGCTCTACACCGGCGCGGTCCGACTGCGCGATGCCATCGCGGTGGCGCGAAGCGGAGCCGGCTCATGCTAGCCAAACGCATCATTCCCTGCCTCGACGTGAAGGAAGGCCGCGTCGTCAAGGGGGTCAACTTCGTCGGCCTGCGCGACGCCGGCGATCCGGTCGAGATCGCACAGCGCTACGACGAAGAAGGCGCCGACGAGTTGTGTTTCCTCGACATCACCGCCTCGCACGAACGGCGCAAGATCATTCTCGACGTCGTCGCCCGCACTGCCGACACGGTTTTCATGCCGCTGACCGTCGGCGGCGGCGTGCGCGAGTTGCAGGACGTGCGCGACCTGCTGAACGCCGGCGCCGACAAGGTCTCCATCAACACCGCCGCGGTCGCCAAGCCGGATTTCGTCGGTGCCGCGGCCGAAAAGTTCGGCAGCCAGTGCATCGTCGTCGCGATTGATGCGAAGCGAGCGCCGGCTTCGGGACCGACGAGCCATCCGCCATCAGCTATCAACCAAGACCGCTGGGAAGTCTTCACTCACGGCGGCAGAACGCCGACCGGGTTGGACGCGATCGAATGGGCGCGCCGCATGGAAGGGTACGGCGCCGGTGAAATTTTGCTGACCAGCATGGATCGCGACGGCACCAAGGCCGGGTACGATCTGGCGCTGACTCGGGTGATTGCGGATGCGGTGCGCGTCCCGGTGATTGCCTCCGGCGGGGTCGGGACGCTCGAACACATCTACGAAGGGCTCACCGTCGGGGGCGCGACCGCCGCGCTGGCGGCTTCGATCTTCCATTACCGCGAATTCACCGTGCGCCAGTGCAAGGAATTTCTCGCCGCGCGCGGTGTTGCGGTGCGATTGTAACTCGCGTCGATCGGGCGCAACGATTCGCCGAAATCCATCAGCGATATGCGCGCGCGGCGCCCGGGACACACCGCGCTACTCCTCGTCGAATTTACGCTCGAACAGCGCGCAGATGGCGGCCAGCGCTTCGTCGGCCTGCGCGCCCGAGACGTCCACGTCGATTTCGCTTCCTTGCGGTGCGGCCAGCATCATGAGCCCGATGATGCTCTTGCCGCTGACGGTTTGACCGTCTTTGGTCAGATTGATCTCCGCATCGAACTTGCTCGCGGTTTGCACCACCAGCGCGGCGGCGCGCATGTGCAGTCCGAGCCGATTCAAAACCTGCAGGGTGCGACGGATGGGCGACATCGTCAGCGTCCGATGTCGCGATGGCGCATCTGGGCGGGAAATCCCTTGTCGCTCAAGACCTGTCCGAGCCGTTCGACGATCGCCACCGAGCGGTGGCGGCCGCCGGTGCATCCGACGCCGATCGTGAGCGCGGTTTTTCCTTCGCGTTGGTACGACGGCAACATGAAGTCCATGAGGTCGGCGATGCGATCGATGAATTGCCGGGTTTCGTCGCGCTCGATCACGAAGTGCGCCACTGCCGGATCGAGCCCATCGCGCGGACGCAATTCGTCGACGAAGAACGGATTGGCGAGAAACCGCGCGTCGAAGACCACGTCGGCGTCCGCCGGTAGCCCGAATTTGTATCCAAACGAAACCAGCAACAGATTGATCGCCCCCTCGACCAGGGCGGTCGTGTAGCGCAACGTCAGTTCGCCGCGCAACTGATGGATGGTGAGCGCGCTGGTGTCGATGACGCGCACCGCGCGTTCGCGCAGATCGCTGATCTGCTCGCGCTCGCGGGCGATGCCGGCGAGGGCACCGTCGTCGCCCGCTAATGGGTGCGGCCGTCGGGTTTCGCTGAAGCGGCGCATCAGCACGTCATCGGTGGCATCGAAAAACAACACCTCGACCCGGTGGCCCTTGCGGGCGAGCTCATCCAGCACCGCCGGGTAGCCGCGGAGGAACTCGCGCTCGCGCAAGTCGATGCCCAAGGCGACGCGGGTGATGCCCTCGGTGGCGTTCTCACACAAGTCGAGAAAGCGCGGCAGCAGGACGACCGGCAGATTGTCGATGCAGTAGAAGCCCAAGTCCTCCAAGACGTGGATGGCGGTGCTCTTCCCCGCGCCGGCCATGCCGGTCACGATGACCACGTGGAGGGCGCGTTTCACGGCGGGCTCCCGGTTCGGTCCGTCGGGTATCGTGCGACCGGCAACGGCATTGCGATGCGATCAGAGCCGGTCATCTTCCTCGCGAATGATGCGATACAGCTCGGCTTGATCCGGCGCGGTCAACAGGCGCGCGCGGAAGGTGCGGTCCTTGAGCAGACGCGAGACCCGCGCGAGTGCTTTGAGGTGCAGGCCCACCGAATCTTCCGGGGCGACCAGCAGAAAGAACAGGTGCGTGGGGCCGCCGTCGAGGGACTGAAAGTCGACGCCTTTTGGGTGGCGGCCAAACGCGCCGAGCACCTCACTGAGTCCGGGGAGTTTGCCGTGTGGAATCGCGATGCCGTCGCCGATGGCGGTGCTACCGAGCCGCTCGCGCTCCCACAGCACTTCGACCAAGCGCGCAGCGTTGATCTCCGGACGCTGTGCGGCCAAATGATCGGCCAACTCCTGCACCACCGCTTCCTTGGTCTGCCCCTCGAGGCTCGGCAGCACCAGTGACGCGGGGAGGAGGTCGGTGATCTTCATGCGCGGCTCAAGGAATTTCCGGTTCGATCAGGCCGTAGTTGCCGTCGCGCCGGCGATAGATCACGCCGAGCGTATCGGTCGCGGCGTTTTTGAACAGGAAGAAATCTTTCTTCAGCAGATTCATCTGTTCCACGCCTTCGTCGACGGACATCGGCTTGACGGTGACCCGTTCGGTTTCGATGATGGGGCCGCGTCGGCGCCGGGCGGTCGGCTCGCGGGCGGCGGACGCAGTCGCGGCTCCGTCGTGCTTGCGGGTCTTGCGTTTGGTGGTGCGCTTGGCGATCTGGCGTTCGAGCTTGGTGATCGCCCGGTCGATCGCCGAGTAGAGGTCGGCAGTCTCTTCGGTGGCGGTGAAGCTCATGCGATCGGCGTTGACGACCAGTTCGGCGATGTGCCGGTGCTTCAGCACCGACAGAATGACGTGGGCATCGATCGGGCGGTGCACGAATTTCTGCAAGCGCAGGGCTTTCGTCTCGGCGTGGCGGCGCAACGCGTCGGTCGGCCGCACCTGCCGGAAGGTCACGGTTACTGGCATGGGTGCTCCTCTGCTCGATCAGTAGACTTGGCGCCGCTTCGACGAGGGCAGGATGGCCATCATCTCACGATACTTGGCAACCGTGCGGCGCGCGATATCGACACCTTCCTTGGCGAGCATCTGCGCAATGTGCTGATCGCTCAGCGGCTGGCGCGCATCTTCCGCGCTGATGATGCCCCGAATGCGCTCCTTGACGCTCTCAGCCGAAACGTCCTCTCCCCCGTCGCTGCGGTTCAAGCTCGAGGTAAAGAAGAATTTCAGCTCGTAGATTCCCTGCGCGGTGTGGACGTACTTGTTGGCGGTGGCGCGACTGACGGTCGACTCATGCATGCCGATGTCCATCGCGACGTCTTTGAGCACCAACGGCTTGAGGTGCGAGATCCCTCGTTCGAGGAAGTCGCGTTGGAATTTGACGATGCTGCTGGTGACCATGAACAGTGTGCGTTGGCGCTGATGGATGCTCTTGATGAGCCAGGCGGCGGCGCGCATCTTCTCCTGGATGTAGCGCTTGGCGTCGCTGGTCTCCTGATTGCCGAGCACGTTGCGATAGAACGAGCTGACGCGCAACCGCGGCAGCCCTTCTTCATTCAACGTCACCACGAACTCGCCGTCGACCTTCTGGACCGACACGTCCGGGGTGATGTAGCGGATATCGCCCTCGCCGAAGTTGCGGCCGGGTTTGGGTTCGAGCGTCGCGATGGTGTTGGCCGCGGTGACGACCTCCTCCACCGGGACATTCAGTTCCTTGGCGATCTTGTCGTACCGCTTGCTCTCCAACAGCACGAGATGATCGGCCACCACGCGCGCCGCGAGCGAATCACCCTGCCCGTCGTAGCGCAGTTGCAGCAGCAGGCACTCGCGCAGATCGCGCGCGCCGACGCCGGGCGGATCGAGTTCTTGGATGCGCGCCAGTGTTCGCTCGACGATCTCGATATCCTGCCCGCACTGGAACGCGATGTCTTCGATCGGCACCCGCAAGTAGCCGGCTTCGTCGATGTTGCCGATCATCAGGGCCGCGACCGATTCCTCCAGCGGTGTGAGGCCGGCCATGCGCAGTTGCCAGATGAGGTGCTCGGTCAGCGACGAGCTGCGCACCAAGGTGTTTTCCAGGGCCGGGCGCTTGTCCTCGTCGTAGTCGGCGGGCGTCGCGGTCGCCCCTTGCCAATCGTTACGATAGTTCTCGAGGTATTCCTTCCAGTCGATCTCGCCGGTGGGACTCTCGGGCGCGACCTCGCTGGTGGTCTCCCGCTGTGCGTCGGGGGATTCGTCCCACGCGTCGGGAGATTCCGTCGGCTGGGTTTCGAGATTCTCCTCGGTGCGCGGGCGCTGCTCGTCTTCCTCGCTGCGAAGGCCGATTTCCTCCTCGAGCGCCGGATTCTCGGTCAACTCTTGGTCGATGAGTTCTTCCAGCTCGGCGCGCGACACCTGGAGAATTTTGATCGCTTGCCGCAGTTGCGGCGTCATCACGAGCTGTTGACTGAGCTTCTGGTAGAGTCGGGTTTCGAGAGCCATGGCGATGTTCTCTACAGCGTAAAGCGTTCTCCCAAATAGAACTCCCGCGCCAGGGGACTGTTGGCGATGGCGTCGGGCGTGCCTTCTTCCAGAATCTGGCCGGCGTTGAGAATATACGCGCGATCACAGATGCCGAGCGTCTCCCGCACATTGTGGTCGGTGATGAGCACGCCGATCCCTCGATCCTTTAGTTGACCCACAATGTTCTGAATGTCCAGCACTGCGATGGGATCGATACCTGCGAATGGCTCGTCGAGCAACATGAAAGTCGGGTCGATGACGAGCGCGCGGGTGATTTCGAGGCGGCGGCGCTCGCCGCCGGAGAGCGACTGCGCCTTGCTTTTCGCGAGGTGAGCGATGCTGAGTTCTTCGAGCAACGCCGCCAATCGCTCGTTGCGCGCCTCGTGACTCAGCGGCAAGGTCTCGAGGATCGCCCGCAGATTGTCTTCCACCGTCAGCTTGCGAAACACCGACGGCTCTTGGGGCAAGTAGCTGATGCCCTTGCGTGCGCGCACGTACATGGGATCGTGCGTGACGTCCTCGCCGTTGAGCGACACGGTGCCGCTGTCGGCACGCATCAAGCCGACGATGGCGTAGAACGTGGTGGTCTTTCCGGCGCCGTTGGGACCCAACAGGCCCACCACTTCGCCCGCGTGCACGCTCACGCTGACCTCGCGCAGCACGTCTCGACCGCCGAGCCGCTTGCACAGCCGCTGCGCGGCGAGCACGCCGCGGTGCGACTCGGCTGCGCCTGTTCCGTTACTGGACACCGCCTTCGCCCGCAACTTTTGCTTGCGCATCCGCCGGCGGCACCAGCACCGCGTGCACCCGCTGATCGGCGCCGCCGCCCTCGACCACGCTGCGCCCCTCATCCAAGTAGACGACGACGCGATCGCCCGCGACGCGATTGACGCCGTCGTGCAGCACCGCGTCCTCCGTCAGCGTCACCGTCTTGGTCTTCTGGTCGAAGACGGCCCGGCCGCCGGTCGCGAACCGCTCGCCCTTGCCGATGCGCACTTCGCCCTCGGCCACGATTTGCTGCAGCCGGTCGCGGTCGGTGGCCTTCTCGTCGAAGTGGACCGTGAGGGTTTTGCTGTGCAGCGACAGATCGCCTTGGGTTACTTCCACTCCGCCACGATAGACGAGGACCTGATTGCGATAGTCGAACTCGAGCATGTCGGCGCTGATATGGATCGGTTCCTTGTTCGATCCGAGCGAGAAGTTGTTGAACAACCCGCGGGTCGGATCCGAGCTGGCCGGTGGCGCACTGGGCTCAGCGGTGGCCGATGAGACGTGGCTGCCGGCGTGAATCAGGGCGAGCAACACCGTCACCGCGAGCGTGCGCCTACGGCTGCGCTGAGGCATGCGACGCACCTCCAGGCGGTAACAGTCCAGGTCCGGCATCCGGTTGCAGGGTCATTGTCACGTTGCGAAACAATCGCAACTTCTGCGCGCCCACGTCGACCTCCATGCGTTCGCCGCGGAGTTGCAACGCCCGACCGACGATCTCAACCGGCTGCGGTGATGAAATGCGATCGGTGGCGTGTTGATAGACGGCTCGATCCGTTCGCGCCGTATAGTCGTTGAACTGAACCTCGATCCCGCCGGCCAAGTCCACCTCGCGCAGTTCACGGCCGTCGAGCGCCACGCGTCCTTCGTGCCCGCTCAAGGCGACCATCCGTCCGTCGGGCATATACAGGCGCACCATCGGCTCGTTGACGACGACGGCTTGCTCCTCGTCGAGATAGCGGGCTTCGCGCGCGGCGACTTCCCAGACCTTGCGGCCATCTTGCGTTTTGACGCGATGAAAGTCCTGAATCCGTTGCGCCACTTGCGGCAGCAGGTCGAGCCCGGTTTGCGCTGCTTCTTCCCGCCATTGCATGCGCAGGCTGCGGGCAACCAGGACCCCGATCCCACCGAGCGCGAGGACGACAGCTCCTATGACAGCCAAACGCAGGCGATTCTTCATGGGAATGAGGCGAGTCGATGCCGAGAGCAAGAAAAATACCATCGCCTCGAAAAGGTGTAAAGCCAAACCGCCGTACGCGAACCCGATGGCGTGCCTCGATACGCAAGGGCAAAAGATTTCTGTTGCGACGGCGGTGACGCGCGTGGTATACGCGCGCCGGTTTCGAGGCGAAGGTTCCTGAACATCATGGGAAGTAGAGCGGTCGTGGTCTGTCTCACCGAGGCAATCATCAGTTGGATCCGCAACAACCTGTCGTCCGGGCTTTCCCTCAAACATCGACGGTGAGTAACGATCTGTGTGTCGTCAGAAAGGAGGGAGGGCGCCATGCCGCAAGGTACGGTGAAATGGTTCAACGGTCAGAAGGGGTACGGGTTCATCACGAAAGATGATGGCCAGGACGTGTTCGTCCACTACTCCGCGATTCAGGGTCAAGGATTCCGGACGCTCGACGAGGGACAGCGCGTGGAATTCGAGATCACGCAAGGGCCGAAGGGACTGCAGGCCACCAACGTCAACAAAGTCTGAACGGACGCAACGAACCACGGAAGCCCCGGCCGGCGTGCCGGGTCGGGGCTTTCGTTTGGTCTTGGTCGCGCGCGGCTCGCTCGCCGAGGGATCGGCGAGGATTGATCGCGCGCCGCCACCTTGCCGGGCCGCGCACTGCTTGCTAGTAGCACAAGTGCGATCCGCGTGATCGTGCTGACACACTTGCTCGCGGGTGTGTCTTGCAACGGCGCAGCCATCGCGGATCAGATTAGGTCGTAGAACGGAACACGCATGATTGCCCGTCGTGACGCGCTGCTCGGCGCGGTCCCACAGCACCGATTCGTCAACCTCGAACGATTACGGATTCACTACTTGGAATGGGAAAACAGCGGTCCGCCGCTGTTGCTGGTACACGGCACCGGCTTCCATGCCTACGTGTGGAAACCCATCGCGCAATTGCTCAGCCAAACCTTCCGCGTGATTGGCATCGATCAGCGCGGTCACGGCGACAGCGGCAAGCCCGAGGGCGGCTACACGTGGGACAATTTCGGTGAGGACCTGCATCGATTCCTCGATCATCTCGGTTGGCTCGGCATTCCGGCGGTCGGCCATTCGGCCGGGGCCACGGCGATTGCGTACTGCGCCGCGCACCATCCGGGCTCGATCGGCCGCGCGGTTTTGATCGACCCCATTCTCGTCTCCAAACCCGCCGACGGCGCGACACCGCAAAATCCGCTCGCCCACCGCGCCCGCAAGCGCCGCATGGTGTGGGAGAGTCGGACGTCGATGTTTCATTCCTATCGTACCCGCGCGCCGTTCAACTCGTGGCGCGAGGATGTCTTGTGGGCCTACATCGAGGAAGGCACGGTGCTGCGCCCCGACGGACACATCGAGCTCAAATGTCCGGGCGTGATCGAAGCCGAGATTTTCGACAACGCCGCCAGCGTGGACGGCTTTGCGATTCTTCCGCGGGTCACGATCCCGGTCTTGGTGCTGCGCGGCGAGACCAGCGACGCCTTCTCCGAGGCCGGCGCGAACACCGCCGCGTCGCTGCTGCCCAACGCCACGTTCAAGACGATCGCGCGCGCCTCCCACTTCGTTCCGATGGAGCGGCCCGACGCGGTCGAACGCGCCGTGCGCGGGTTTCTCCGGCGATGACCGACGAATCCGAATCCGCGCTTGAAACCTTCACCACCCGGTGACGTCAATGGAGGGGCGGAACCGGGGGCGCACATGGGCCGCATGGGGGGTGCATCTCTACACCGCCTCGGGCGCGCCGCTGGGTCTGGTCGCGCTCGTGGCCTCCGGCCGCGGCGATTTCGCCCTCGCGTTCATCTGTATGACAGTGGCCACCTTCATCGACTCGACCGACGGGGCACTGGCGCGACGGGTGGGAGTCAAGGAAGTTCTGCCCCGATTCGATGGAGCCAAGCTCGACGACATTGTCGACTATCTCAACTACGCCGTCGTGCCGGTTGTGCTGGCCTATCAGGCCAGCCTCTTGCCGAGCGGTCTGTGGGGTCTGATTGTCGGCAGCGCGCCGCTCCTCGCCAGCGGCTACGGGTTCTCGCAGACCGAGGCGAAGACCAGCGATCATTTCTTCACCGGCTTCCCGTCGTACTGGAACATCGTGGTGTTCTACCTGTACACGCTGCAAACGCCGATGTGGTTCAACGTCGGCGCGCTGCTCGGCTTCTCGATTCTCGTCTTCGTTCCGATTCGCTATCTGTATCCGAGCCGCACCACCGTCGCGCGCAATCTCACCTACGCACTCGGCATCGTGTGGGCCGCGGTGATGTGCGTGCTGCTCCTGCAGTTCCCGCAGCCGTCGCGGCTGCTGGCGTTCATCTCGTTGTTCTTTCCGATCTACTACATGGTCGCGTCGGTGCATTTGCACCTGCGCAACAATCGCGCGACGCGCTCGTGACGCGGCGCGCTTGCGCGCCGCCTCCAATGCCGCGCTTCCCGTGCCCCTACCGCGGTGGCGAGGCGACGAACGCGAGCGACCACATCAGTCGCAAGCATCCAGCAGTCGTACCGTCGCAACGGCTTCGAATCACCGAGACCTTCGCAGGTCCATCTGGCAGGGCAGCCGTCGAAGCTTCGAAGACGTCCCGCTAGCCGGCACGTTGCCGACGGTACTTCGCGCCGATGCTGCGGGCCGCGACCAAAGTCGAGCGTAGCAGGCCGAGCGCGGCCTTCATCGTCTGATCGTTCTCCTTGGTGATGGCCGACCACTTTTCACCCTTGTGGCGATTGGCGATCACGTCCTCATAGGATCCGGCTCCCGATTTACTCAGCGCACTTGCCACCGCGACCTCGCCGATCGAGCCGTGAGAATCGAGCACGCGCCGTTCGACCGTGTCGGTCGAGAGTTCGAGCGTCGTACCGAGGGCCTCGGTCATGACGCGAGCGCCGAGCTGTCCGCTCGCCTTTCCGTTGATGGTGCGCGCATACCGCTCGCAAGCCGCTTCGCCGTGATCGCGTCCCGCTTCGAGGTCGGAAACGGTCGGCAGCTTCGCGATCACGACATTCAGATCCGGGTGATAGTAGCGCTGCGCCTCGGGCAGCCAGCCGCGAATGTCCTGTTGGCGCGTGCCCGAACTCGGATGCGTCGAGAGCAACTCGGGCGGCGCCTTGCCGTCCAGCTCTTCCATGCGCTGCCACAACGCGAGCGACGCCTCGGGATCGTAGCCGGCTTTGGCCATCACGATCAGCCCGATGTGGTCCGCCTCGGACTCTTGCGTTCGGCTGTACGGCAACAGCACGCCGTACTGGGCGCCCAGTCCATAGGCCTGCATGACCGCGTCGGAGGCGTAAGAATTCCTTGCTCCCAGCGCGACGGAGAGCGCGACGCCGCCGAGTTGTGCCAGGATGCCTTGGCTCATGCGTTCGGCGCCGTGACGGGCGAGCGCGTGACCGACTTCGTGCCCCAACACCGCGGCCAGCCCCGCCTCGTCTTGCGCGACGGGGAACAATCCCGTGTAGACCGCGACCTTGCCACCCGGCAACGCGAAGGCGTTGATCATGCTGTCGTCGTCGATGACGTTGAACTCCCACTTGTATTCCGGCTTGTCGGCCGCCGCCGCAATCCGTTCGCCGACTCGGCGGACGACCCCGACCACCGCGTCGTCGTGAACGACCACCGCCTTGCCGAGGGTCTCGCGGTAGGCACTGACGCCGAGCTGTATCTCTTGCGACTCGGGCATCATGATCAACTGCGAGCGATGCGTGTACGGCGCCTCGGCGCAACTCGCAATCGTGAGTGCCGCGAGAGCCATGAGCAGGACCGGCGGGATTCGCATGCGCTCGATTTTACGAAGTGCATTCGGATCAATAAAGCGGCGGCCGTTGTTGGTGACCCACCCGCCGCTTGACATGGCCGACCCAGGCTCATACGCGAGCGCGGCGACCGCGCGATTGAGCCGGCCGAAAGGCTTCGTTAGGATACCCGCTGCCCATGATCGTCGCCGAGGGATTGACCAAGCAGTTCCGCGCCTTCACCGCCATCGCGAACGTGTCCTTCGAAGTCGGGCGCGGCGAGATTGTCGGGTTCCTCGGCCCCAACGGGGCCGGCAAGAGCACTACGATGCGGATTCTCGCCGGCGTGTTTCCGCCGACGCGCGGGCGCGCAGCAGTCGCCGGGTACGACGTGGTGGGCGAAGCCCAGCGCGCGCGCAGCGTCGTCGGCTACTTCCCCGAACGCATCTCCCTCTACACCGACATCGCCGTGCGCGACTACTTGCGCTACGTCGCCGATATGAAGGGAGTCGCGCGGGCAGACGCGCAGCGGCAACTGCCCGAGCTGTTGGCAACCTGCGGCCTCGCGCATATGCAGCATCGGCTGATCGGCACGTTGTCGAAGGGCTATCGCCAGCGCGTCGGCATCGCGCAGGCACTCGTCGGCTCGCCGCGCGTCCTCATTCTCGACGAACCCACGTCGGGCCTCGATCCCGAGCAGGTCGCCGAACTGCGCACGCTCATCCGAAGCCTACGCGGAGATCGCACCGTGATTCTGTCGACCCACATCCTGCCCGAGGTCGAAGCCACTTGCGACCGCGTGATCATCATCAACAAGGGCCGCGTGCTCGCCGTCGACACGCCCTTCAACCTCAATCAACGATTGCGCCGAACCTCGCAGATCTATGTCGAGGTCGTCGGGCCCGCCGCCGCTGTGTACGAGCGCCTGCGTTCGATCGAGGGGGTCTTGGATATCGGCAATGCGCCGCACGCCGCTCACCTCGACGGCGCAGCCGCGCTGATCGTCAGCACCGAGCGCGATCGCGATTTGCGGACCGCGATCGCCGCCGCGGTCACCGGTGGGGGCTGGGGGTTGCGGGAGATTCGGCCGGTGGCGCTGACGCTCGAAGAGATCTTTCTCACCATGGTCGCCGACGGCGGCCACGCGAGTCCCGAGCGATGAAAGCCCTCGTCATCTGTCGGCGCGAGTTGCAGTCGTATTTTGGTTCGCTCATCGCCTACGTGCTGCTGGCGGTGTTTCTGCTGCTGAGCGGCTACTTCTTCTACAGCGACCTGATCTTCTTCATCCTTTTCGGCGGCTACGTGCTACCCACCGGGCTGTGGCAGTACGTGTTCATGGACATGCGCCTGTGCGCGCTGTTGGTGCTGCCGCTGGTGACGATGCGGTTGTTCGCCGAGGAAAAGAAGCTCGGCACCATCGAGCTGCTGTGGACCTATCCGGTGAGTGACGGCGCGATTGTGATGGGCAAATTCCTCGCCGCCTGGATCTTCTTCGTCATCATGCTGCTGCCGACGATGATCAATCCGGCGATCTTCTATCACTTCTATCACTTCGACATCGGGCCGCTCGCCGCGGCCTATTTGGGCATCTTCCTGCTTGGGACGGCCTTCATCGCCTGCGGCATCTTCATTTCGTCGCTGACCGAGAACCAAGTCGTCAGCGCCATGGTGACGTACGGGATTCTGGTGTTCTTCTGGTTCGTCACCTGGAACGAGGAAGTCGCCGAGCAGCAGATTGTGCGGGCGCTGCTGCGGCTGTCGCTGTTCGATCACTTCTTCAACTTCTCGCGCGGCGTGATCGATACGCGCGACATCGTCTACTTCGTCTTGTTCGTCGGCTTCTTTCTCTTCCTCACGCTGCAATCGCTCGGCGCGCGTGCGTGGCGGGGAGTCAATTGACGTGAGCGGACACGCGTTGCGCCAGTGGGCGCTGTTGGTCGTGCAGGTGACGCTGGCGGTTGCGTTCTGCACCATCGCGCTGACGCTGGCCGAACGCCATAACCGCCGCGTCGATCTGACGCCGACCCAGGCGTTTGTGCTGTCGGATCAGGCGCTCAAGATCGCCGGTAAGATCAACCAGCCGACGACAATCTTCGGATTTTACAACAGTCAGGAACCGGGCGTGCGGCGCCAGACCGAAGATCTGCTCGAACAGTTCGGGGCGGCCGCGCCGCAGATCAGTTTCCGGCTCTACGATCTCGATCGCAGTCCTGCGCTCGCGAAGAAGTACAACATATCGAGCTACAACACCGGCGCGGTGGAGAGCGCGGAACGCGTCGTGTCGCTGAATAGCCTCGACGAAACCGAAATCACCAACGCGTTGTTGAAGCTGTCGGCGCGCGCGCAGCGGACATTGTGTTTTCTCACCGGTCACGGCGAGCATAGTCCGCAAGGAGCGAGCGAGCGGCGCGGCTACAGCGACGTGGCCAAGGCGCTGGAGCACGAGAACTTCGCCGTCCGCTCGATCGAGCGCCTGCCCCCCGACGGCGTGCCGGCCGACTGCACGGTGGTCGTATCTCCCGGGCCGACCAAGGATCTCTTCCCCGGCGAAGCCGATCAACTGACCGCGTATGTGCAACACGGCGGCAAGCTGTTCATCTTGATCGACCCCGATTGCTCGCAGTCGGTGATGGAACTGCTCGCGCGCTTCAACGTCAAGCCGGGCAACGACATCATCGTTGACGAGCGCAATCGCTTCTACGGCGCCGACAGCTTCATGCCACGGGTGCCGATTTTCGACGAAGGCACGTTCCGCAAGAACCTGGAAACCGCCGCGGTGTTCTCGCTCGCGCGCACGGTCGAGCCGGTCGAAGAGAAGCGCGACGGGGTCATCGTGTCGCTGATCGCGATGAGCAGTCCTGAAAGTTGGGCGCGCATCGGCGGTGACACCGCGCCGGCTGACGCCAAGGTTCGCTTTCGGCCGACGATCGACAAGAACGGTCCGCTGCCGGTCGCCGTGATTGCCAACGTGAAGGGTGCCGACGATGCCACAACCGGTCGCGTTGCGGTCTTCGGCGATTCGGACTTCGCCAGCAATTTCTACGTCAATCTGATGGGCAACAAGGATCTGTTCATGAGCACGGTTGCGGTGCTCGCGGAGGACGCGGAATTGGTGGCGGTGCGGCGCAAGGGAATGATGCGCGGGAGCATTTCGCCGATTTCGTTGACGGCGCGGCAGGGGCGGATGATTTTTTGGAACGCGGTCATCGCTCAACCCGGCCTGCTGCTGCTGGTCGGCATTGCGATCACCGTGCGGCGCCAGCGGCGTGGGAGTGCGTGATGCGCACGCGCGGCACGGTGCTGCTCTTGCTCCTGGTCGTCGCCGGCGGCGCGTGGCTGTGGTTCGAGGGGCCGTCGCCCGACGCGCATCAACAAGATCCGCTGCTCGGCGGTGAGTCGAACCGCGAGCCGACGCAGCCGACGGCGCCGCTGCTCGAATTCGCGCCCGACGACGTCACCCAGATCACCCTCACCCGCGACAAGGTGCAGCGCGTCGCCCGCAAGCTCGGCGGCAAATGGCCCGACACGATTCCGCCCGGCGCCCTCGCCGACTTCCTCCACAACCTCACCGGGCTCGCGGAGTTGATGCGACTCGAACTCGGGCCGTCGGAGATGGAGCCTTACGGGCTCGATCCGCCGCAGGCCGAAATCGAGCTGACTCGCAACAGCGGCCCACCGCTGCTGCTGCTGATCGGCAATCACAATCCGTCGGCGACCGGCGCTTACGTGCGCATCGGCCGCACCGGTCCCGTCATCCTCGCCGGCGCGCTGGTGGTATGGGAGTTCGACAAAGCGTTCCGCGCCCTCGACCAGCTCAGCTCGTCAAAGAGCTGAACACAACCTCCAACCACTCACTACTGCCCCCTCCTCCACGGCTGGTTTCCGTAGCGATCGAGGTGCGTGACGCTGCCGACCGGTCGTCGTGTGGTTGGCCCATATTTTCCGATCGGCCAACCGAGCGGCACCACCGCGCAGGGCGTCACGTTCCACGGCAATCGAAGAGCGCGGCGGGCGAGGAACGTACTCCACAGCGGCATGGTGATCAGCGCCGCGCCGAGTCCGGCGGCGCGCGCGGCGAGCAAGAGATTTTGCACGGACGGATAGATGGACGCGTAGTACGAACCCGCGATGGTCGGTGGAAACGGCAGGCGGAGTCCGCGCAAGCACGCCACGACGAACACCGGAATCTCTTCGAAGTGCTCGACCTGCCACTGCACCGCGTCGATCATGCGGAGCGTCCTCGGATCATTGCGCGCGACGCGCCGCGCCAGCGTGCCGTAGACGAGCCACGGTTTCCGCGTCAGCGACGCCAGCCGCGCCTTCACCGCGCGATCCTTGACGACGACGAACTCCCAGTTCTGCCCGTTGCTTGCGGTCGGCGCCTTGAGCGCCAGCTCGATCACGTGCAACACCAGCGCGTCGTCGACCGGATCCGGTTTCAGCCGCCGCACCGCCCGCTGCGTACGCATCGCGTCTTCTAGCGGCATGGAGAGATGGATGGGGTCAGTCATGTGCAGAGCATACCTCACTGCCGGGCAATTCGGCCAATCCCTTCCCGCCTCTGCCAAGCCATGCCACAGTGGCTCGGATGAATGGCGACTTCGATGCGGGAGTGATCCGTGAGTTGGCCGGCGAGCGGGTCTTCGAACGCGGTGAAGCCTACGTCGACGAGGGACGCGTCAAAGGGATCAAGGAGCAGGGCGACGTGATCACCGCCACGGTGGCGGGCACGCAGCGTTATCACGTCCAGCTCACGCTGCGAGACAAAGGGGCAACCGCTGCGTGCGACTGTCCGGCGGCGCAGGAGGCGGCGTGGTGCAAGCACGCGGTTGCCGTCGCGCTGGCGTGGCTCGATCGCCAGGATCGAGACGAGCCCGGCGCGCGAGCCGTCCGCACGGTCGACGATCTTCGCGCGCACCTGTCAAGAAAGGACAAAGCCGAACTCGTGGAGCTGCTCGCGGAGTTGGCGGAGGAGCACGATCCCGTGCGCGACCGATTCTTGCTTGATGCGGCGGCGCGGCCCGGTGCCGTCGATCTGCGCACGTTCCGCCGCACCATCGCGCGGACGATCCGGCCGCGCACCTTCGTCGACTATCACAACATGTACGACTACACGCGTCATATCGACACGGTGGTGGACCAGATCGAGCGCCTCTTGAAGGCCGGCCACGCCCGCGAGGTCATCGACCTGACCGACTTCGCGCTGGAGGCGATGGAAGACGCGATGGGCTCGGTGGATGATTCCGACGGCGGCATGAGCCCGATTCTCGAACGACTTCAGGATCTGCATCACCGCGCGTGTCGTCGCGCGCGTCCGGATCCGCAGGCCCTCGCCGCACGTCTGTTTACTTGGGAAATGC
The DNA here is from genome assembly GCA_035541895.1 of Binatia bacterium. Taxonomy (GTDB): domain Bacteria; phylum Desulfobacterota; class Binatia; order HRBIN30; family JACQVA1; genus DATKMK01. The sequence continues at coordinate 31,182 of DATKMK010000103.1, forward strand.
GCACCGATTGGGAGATCTTTCTCGGGGCGGCCGCGACGTATGCCGATGTACTGGGCCAATCCGGCTTGGCGGTCTACCGTCAACTGGCCGAGCGCGAGTGGGCGGACGTCCCGGCACTTGGCCCGGGTGGCAAGGATTCGGAACAGTACGGCAAGCGGTTTCGCATCACCCAAGTCATGGAAGCGCTCGCCCGCGCCACCGGTGACATTGAAGCCTTGGTGGCGGTGAAGAGTCGCGACCTCTCGTACGCCTATCACTACCTGCAGATCGCCGAGACTTATCGCGACGCGAACCAGCCGGACAAAGCGTTGGAGTGGGCCGAACTCGGCGTCAAGGCGTTTCCCGAGCGGACCGACTCGCGTCTACGCGCGTTCCTTGCCGAAGAGTATCATCGGCGGGGGCGCCACGATGAGGCGATCGGCGTGATCTGGAACGAGTTCAGCGACGCGCCGCATTTGGAACAGTATCAACAGCTCAAGCGACACGCCGATCGCGTCGACCAATGGCCGACGTGGCGCGACCAGGCGCTCGCGTATCTTCGTGAGCGCGCCGACGCCCGCAGCGTTGAAGAGACGCGCCCCAGGTGGAGTGAGCGCCTAGCCTGGGTCGCCCGCCGCGATCACTCCACGCTGGTGGAGATTTTTCTGTGGGAGAGAGACATCGAAACCGCGTGGCTTGAGGCGCAAGCGGGCGGCTGCAGTCCGCAACTGTGGCTCGAACTCGCCGGCAAGCGGGAGAAGGATCATCCCGAAGATGCGGTGTCCATCTACCAAGCGCAAATCGAGCCGACCCTCGCGCGCAAGAACAACGACGCGTACGAAGACGCCGTCGAACTGCTCCGAAAGGTCCATCGCGCGCTGAAGCGTATGGGCCGCGAGGATGAGTTCGCCGCCTACCTGGCGACGGTACGGGCAAAGCACAAACCGAAGCGCAACTTCATGAAGTTGGTGGATTCAGCGAAGTGGACGTGAGACGGCAAACCGTCACAGACGGCACGGCTGGCGTTCGTCGAGGAGCGCAAGCGCACCTCGTCGGCTACTTCCGCTTGTCGGAGTCCATTGTCCATGGGCAACCGTCCTAACTAAATGCCTTGCCGGGATTTCACCACACGGTTGCCACGTGATGATACTCACGGATTTTGTGGTCGCTGGTCACCACCGGGGCGCTGAGCAGGCGGGCCGTGGCGACGATGATCTGGTCGGCCGGATCGCCGTGGAACACCCCGGGTAGCTCGGTACTCTCCATGCACACCTCGGGCGTCAGCGGGTGCATCGTGATGCCCTCGGCTTGCATGGCCGCGGCGAGCCACTCCCGGTACGGGATCGAGAACTGCAGCTTCCGCTTCTGCACCAGCTTTGCAATCTCCCAAACGGAAAACACCGACACGACCAGCCCGCCGCGTCGCCGCTCGCGCTGCACGAGGTTGCGGGCGGGGCGTGACAACTTCCCGGGCGCCGCGCTGAGCCAGAGCCAGGTGCAGGTATCGAGCACCGCGGGCATCAGCGATCGGCCTCCCAGCGTTCGCCGGTCGAAAAGATGTCGTCCGCCTCGTGCACGATCGTACCGATCAGCGTTTTGGCGCGCGGCTGGTCGCCGACGGGTACCACGCGGACGAGCGGTTTGCCCCGTTTGGTCACGGTGATCGGTGCGCGGTGCTTGCGCACGTCCTCCATGAGCTTGAGGCAGGAATTCTTGAACTCAGCGGCGGCGACGGTGCGTTGCTTCATTGGTCTCCTCCGATCACAAAGTAGCCACATCATATGGCCATATGCGACTGCGGGCAAGCCTGCGCTATCAATTCCTATGGCCAATCCTATGGCCAATGGGTCTGGCGATCGGCCATGTGCGATCAGCCATCTGCGCGAGGGCCGCCTCGCTAGCTACAGGTACACCTCGCGCAGCTTGGCATCGTCGTGAAGGTCGGCGGCCGGACCCGTGAAGGACACGCGGCCGTTGCGGAGGACGTAGACGCGGTCGGCGATCTTGAGGACTTCGCGGACTTTCTGTTCGACGATCAGGACTGCCATCCCGGAGTTCCGGCTTAGTTCGTGAATGTGCGCCAGCGCGTCCGAGACCAACGGCGGCGCGAGCCCGAGTGACGGCTCATCGAGCAGGAGAAGCCTGGGAGACACAATAAGGGCGTTGGCAAGAGCCAGCATCTGTTTCTCGCCGCCGGAAAGAGTCCCTGCCCTTTGGCGCAAGCGCGACTTCAGTGCCGGGAATAGAATGAGCGCCCGGTCGATGCCTTCGCGCAGGTGAGCCTTCGTGGGCAGGGTCACGCCTCCCATTTCCAGATTCTCGCCGACCGTCAAATCGGAGAAGACGCGGCAGCCCTGAGGCACGTAGGCGACACCGGATCGGAGCAAGTCGCGCGGCTTCGCGGAGTTCAGTTCTTTTCCGTCGAACACGACTTTCCCTCCCGACGCAATCAGACCGTGAACAGCTTCTCCACCGCCAAGCGGAGCTTCGGCAGTACGCGTGAGCGCGCGATCCCGCCGCGAAACATCTGCCCGTTGCCGTAGGCCTGTTCGCGGAGGTGGAAGACGGTGACTGCCTTGCTGCGCGGGTCGACAATCCAGTACTCGTCGACACCGTTGCGTTCGTAGATATCCTTTTTCTCCGTCTGGTCCCGCTTGGTTGTCGAGGGCGAGAGAATCTCGACGACCAGGTTCGGCACGATGCGAATGAACTGACCAGTTTGCGGGGTAGGGCCGGCAGCGAGGCGGTTCGCGGAGATGTACGACACATCCGGTTCGATGGTGTCGCCGGACGGCAGCTCGTAGCCGGTGCTGGAGTCGAGTACGATGCCCAGGTCATTCTTGCCCACATGATCGTTGAGGATGTGATTCAAACGCGATCCGATGCTTCCGTGTGGCCACGTAGCTGGAGGCGTCATCGCGATCCTCCCGTTCAGGAGCTCGTAGTGATTGATGTCGGATCGCGGCCGCTCGTCGAGCCAGCGCCGGAACTCCCCCTGCGTGAACGTCTCTTCGGACCGGAAGGCGGTGTGGGCAGTCATCGGCGATTAGTATAGCGCGGCGCTTGACCAACTGGGAAGTGTCCGAGCCACAGTCGAGCTTGTATCGCGCTACGCGCTGCGACTAAGCTGCGATGCATGGTCACACGTCGACGGAAATTCTGGGGCTGGGGGGTCGAAGGTGAAGGACCGAATGCCGAGCAGCAGCAGCACATCGCGCAGTTGCTGGCGGCGCGGTTCGATTTGCCGGAGATCACGATCGCGTCACCGCCACGGGTGGAGGACCTCCAGCTCCGCGCGCCGCGGATCGCGCCGCCGGCGGCGCTGGCGGCGATCTGCTCGACGGACCCGGACGACCGCGCCGGGCATTCGTACGGCAAAGCGTTTCGCGACGTCGTGCGGGCGTTTCGGCGTGACTACTCGAACCCGATCGATGTGGTCGCGTATCCGCGCACCGAGGTTGACGTCGTTGCGCTGCTGAATTGGTGCACGGATGCAAAGGCCGCCGCGATTCCGTACGGCGGCGGTTCGAGCGTGGTCGGTGGCGTCGAGCCGCGCATCGGCGACGACTACCGTGGCAGCGTGTCGATCGATCTGTCGCGACTCGATCGCGTCGTCGAGATCGATCGCACCTCGCGCGCCGCGCGCATTCAAGCCGGCGTGCTCGGGCCGGCACTGGAAGATCAACTGCGGCCGCACGGCTATACGTTGCGCCACTTCCCGCAGTCGTTCGAGTTCTCCGCCCTCGGCGGTTGGATCGCCACTCGCTCGGGCGGCCACTTCGCGACGCTGTACACGCACATCGACGACTTCGTCGAATCGCTGCGCGTGATCACGCCGAACGGCGTCGTCGAGTCGCGACGACTGCCGGGGTCGGGCGCCGGACCAAGTCCCGATCGCCTGTTCATCGGCTCGGAAGGCATTCTCGGCATCATCACCGAAGCCTGGATGCGATTGCAGGATCGGCCGAAATTTCGCGCGTCGGCGTCGGTGACGTTCACGGATTTCATCCAAGCCGCGAACGCCGTGCGCGCGATCAGTCAGTCGGGACTGTATCCATCGAACTGCCGCCTGCTCGATGCCAACGAAGCGATGACGTCGGGCGCCGGAAACGGCAGCGAGCATGTCCTCGTCCTCGGATTCGAATCGGCGGATCACCCGCTCGATGCGTGGATGCAGCGCGCGCTCGAATGTTGTCGCGATCACGGCGGCGATGTGCCGGCGGGCGCGGGCAAGACGCGCACAGACGAAGGCGCCAGCCGCGAAGGCGCGGCGGGGGCGTGGCGGCAAGCGTTTCTCGGCGCGCCGTATCTGCGCGACGTGCTCGTGGCGATGGGCATGATCACCGACACGTTCGAGACCGCGATCACGTGGGATCGCTTCGCCGACTTCCATGCCCGCGTGATGGCCGGCGCGACCGATGCGGTGACGCGCATCTGCGGCGCGGGCCAGGTGACGTGTCGCTTTACCCACGTCTATCCCGACGGTCCGGCGCCGTACTTCTCGATCATCGCGCCGGGCAAACGCGGCAGTCAGCTCGAACAGTGGGACGAGATCAAAGCCGCCGCCTCGGAGATCCTCATCGGCAACGGCGGCACGATCACGCATCATCACGCCGTCGGCCGCGATCATCGACCGTGGTACGACCGGCAACGCCCGGACGGATTTGCCAACGCGTTGCGGGCGGCGAAGGCCGCACTCGATCCCGCCGGCATTCTCAACCCGGGCGTGTTGATCGACCCGCGCTAGCGCACTCGGTTGCGTCAGGACTCTGTTCGTGTCCGGCGGGCACGGAGTCCCGCCGCCAGTATCCATTCTTCGTGGTCTCGCGACCCGATGGAATTCACAAACTCGAGGGGCAACCGTTCAACGCGTTGTTCACGGCGGCCACGACTTCGTCGATGGTGACGCGTTGATCGTGATTGGCGTCGAGCGCTGGACACTTGTCCGGCGCCAAATCGCCGAGCGCGATGTTGGTCGCGACCACGAGTTCGTCGACGGTCACCACCCCGGAACCGTCACAGTCGCCGACGCAGACCGGCGCCATGGTCGGTGTGAGCGCGGGGATCGTCGGAGTCACCGTCCCTTCAAGCGTCGTCGGAGACGCGGTCAAGGAACTCGTCGGACTGAGCGTTGGGGAAGGAACTTCGGTTGCGGTTTCGGTCGGCTCAGCAGTGTGGGATGCAGACACCGTTTCGGTTGCGGTGAGTTCGTGAGTGTTGGTGGGACTCGGTGCCGGGGTGTCGGTTTGGTTCGCGGTGGTCGTTGTCGGGGTCGCGATTGATGTACCAGTGCTCGTGACCGTTGTGGTGACGCTAGGCGGAGGAGCGGTGTAAGTCGCGGACGGCCCGGCGGTCTGGGTCGGGCTGAGGGTCCAACTTGCGGTCGGCGTGTTCGATGCCGTGCGGGTGCGCGTCGGACTCGGACTCGGCGTCACCGTCGATGTCCCGGGGAGTGTGGGGGGCACCGTCGCGGTCGCGCTGTGCGTCGGCGTGGAACTCGCGGTTGCCGTCGTGCTCGGTGAGGCAGTGTGGGTCACCGGGGCGGTCGTCGCCGAGGGCGAAGACGATGTTGTCGTGGTCGGGGTGGGACTACGAGTGCGCGACGGCGTCGTCAGGCTCGTCGGTGTGCGGGTGACCGTTCTCGACGGCGATGCGGTCGGCGTTACCGTCCGCGTCGCGGTGCGCGTGATGGTTGCGGTGCTGGTCGCCGTCCGTGTCGGGGTCGTTGCCGCCAATGCTACGTAGCCAATCTGATTGGCGTCGGCCTCGGTAAACCAGACGTTGCCGTCGGGCCCGCTGGCGATGCCGGCAGGGCCGCTCAAGATCGTGGGCGTCGCGAATTCAGTGATCACGCCGCCGGTTGTACTGCGGCCGATCTGATCCGCGTCGGATTCGGTAAACCACAGATTGCCGTCTGGACCGCGAGTGATACCCGTCGGTGAGCTGGAGTTTGTCGGCGTCGCGAATTCGGTCATCACACCGGTGGTGGTACTGCGGCCGATCTGGCTCGCATCGGCCTCGGTGAACCACAGATTGTTGTCGGGGCCTGCGACAATCCCAGTCGGACTCACGAACGCGCTCGGTGTGCCAAACTCTGCGATCGTGCCCGCGCTCGTCCGGCGCCCGAGCTGATCCACGTTCGCTTCGGCAAACCAGAGATTGTTGTCGGGACCGAGGGCGATGCCGGCTAGACCGGCCGCAGCGGTCGGAACGGCAAACAGCGTGATCACGCCTGCGGTGGTGACGCGACCGAGCTGGTTCGCCGACGCGTCGGTAAACCACAGATTGCCGTCCGCTCCGGCAACGATGCACTGTGGGCTGCCGACGATCGGCACGGGAAACTCCGTGACCACGCCGCTAGGGGTGATGCGCCCGATCCGTCCCGCGTCCGCCTCGGTGAACCAGAGATTGCCGTCGAGGCCCCTGGCAATGCCCCAGGGTCGGCTCGAAGCGGTCGTGACTGGGAATTCGGTAACGACACCGGCGGGAGTGATCCGCCCGATTTGGTTCGCGAGCGATTCGGTGAACCAGAGATTGCCGTCCGCACCGGTAACGATTGACTGCGGCGCGCTCAATGGTGTCGGCAGCGGAAACTCGACGATGGTTTGTGCCCATGTTGACGGGGCCGCTCCCACGAGCAGCAGGATCACGCGAATCACGCACGCGGTCGCGGCGACGCGGTGAGAGAGCCGGTACGACCGCTGCGGGCATCCGCGGCGCCAAACGATTCTGGTAGCCTCACGCACACGCAATGATTGTCACGGTGTCACGGCTGCCGGTGGGCAGCCGTCGAGCGCGTTGTGAACCGCCTGCACCAGCTCGTCGACGCTGACGCGTTGATCGCGGTTCACATCGAAGGCGGCGCATGCGTCGAGCGACGTCTCCCCGAGTGCGATCGCGACGCCGGCGACGAGATCACTCACGCTGACGTGGCCGTTACCCTCGCAGTCGCCGGCACAGCCTGAGATCGCGGTGGGAGTCACGGTCGGAGTGTTGACCGTTCCAATCACGGTGGGCTCCGGCGATCGCGTGCGTGACGCCGTCGATGCCGGAGTCGACGACGGCGAAGCGGTCGTTGTCGCGGTGGCCGTTGGAGTAGAATCGACCAACGTCAGACGACCGATGCGCTCCGCTCCCGCTTCGGTGAACCACAGATTGCCGTCGGGCCCGGCCGTGATACCCGACGGGACAGTGCCGCTGCTCGGCAAGGCGAACTCGCTGACACTTCCGCTGAGGGAGATGCGACCAATTTGGTCGGCATCCGGCTCGGTGAACCAGAGATTGCCGTCGGGTCCGGCCGTGATGTCGTCGGGCGAGCTGATCGCGGTCGGGAGTGGGAACTCGGTGATCGCCCCGAGCGGCGTGATCCGGCCGATCTGATCGACATCGGATTCGGTGAACCAGAGATTGCCATCGGGTCCGGCGGCGATGCCGGTCGGCGAGCTTCCCGCGGTTGGAATGGTGAATTCCTTCACGACGCCGGCGACGCTGATACGGCCGATCTTGTTGGCGTCGGACTCGGTGAACCAGAGATTGCCGTCGGGCCCCGCCGTAATGCCGGATGGAAAGGCGGCGGTCGTGGCCAGCGCGAAAGCCACGATCGTACCGTTGGGCGCGATCCGTCCGATCTGGTTCGCGAACGCCTCGCAGAACCAGAGGCGCTGGTCGGGGCCGGCCGCGATCGCGGTCGGAAAACTTGCTGCCGATGGCACGAGCCACTCGGTAATCGCTCCGCCGGTGGTGGTGCGGCCGACGCGATTGGCGAGCGGCTCGGTAAACCACAGAGCCCCGTCGCTGCCCACGCTGATCGAGTGGACACCGCTGCGCGTGGTCGGCAGCGCGAAATCGACCCCGTCACCCGCGACCGTCATGCGTCCGACGGCATCGGCGTCGGGCTCGGTGAACCACAGATTGCCGTCCGGTCCGGCAACGATGCGATGCGGGCCGCTCGGGGAGCTTGGGGTTGCGAATTCGGCGATCGGAAAATCAGCCATGGCTCGCGGAGGCGACACGATGAGCAGCAGCAACACGGCGCACCGCCGATGCCATCGCGATCGGTCCATGGCCCGTCGGTCGTAGCAGGACCGTCGCGCGACGGCGAGGGCGGTGCATCGCGAGGCTTACGACGTCGGCGCCGTGACGGTCATCGACAGCACGTCGATCACACCCGGTTGGCGTACGAGGATCGTACCCTGGCCGGATACGTGCGCACCGGCGACAATCTGAGTGCACGATACGGGACGCTGGCTCGCATCGACAATCCTGGTCGTGTTCGAAATCCGCAGACGCGACTGGCCGATGGTGGCGTCATCGATGAGAAGCATGCCGGAGCTGCAGTTAATGACCAAGACATCACCCACGAAACGCAGCGGCTGCTTGGGGCCGGGCTGCCCGGGCTGACCCGGCGAGATCGTCAGCGTCACCGCGCCGACCGTGCGATCGCTCTGCCGCACCACTCCTTCGACTGCGATGAGGTCGTTCACGTGAATGTCGCTGCATTGCAGCGCTTGGCCGTTGCCCCTGATCAACACGGTATCGCTCGACAAACGGATCATGAACTGATTCGCCGTCGGGTGGCGGTCGTTGACGAGGATCTCGCCGGCGGTGCAGTCGACGAGGGCCACTTGGCCATAGAAACCGAGAACCCGAATCGCATTGGCCTCCACGCGCTGCGGCGCCAGCATCACGTCCTCGATCACGGTGGTCGAACCTGCGGGCACATCGATCGGCTGCGTGGCCGTCATGCCGGGTGCGACGAAGCGCAAGGTGATCATGCCGGAAAAATCTCCGCTCAAGACGAAATTGCCGTCCGAGTCGGTGGTCGTCTCGATGTCGGGAACCTCATCGATCGTGACCTGGACCGTCGTATTCAGCGCGGCTGCACCTCCTGCGGCGGCAACCGTGGTTTCCACCGAGACGACATTGCCGCTGACCGACGACGCGGAAATTCCGGTCCCGACAGGACCACCATCGGAAGACGCGCATCCGAAAACCAACGCGAGGATCGTCAACCACCTCAGAGGCGAGCGCATCATCGGGACCTCCGGATGCGGCCAGGGATGGGGCGGGACCGGCGAGAGGATTTCGATTGGGCGGTCGGTTGCTCGGACGTGGGGCATTCCTCTTCGAAATAGTAGGCGCCCAGCGCCACGCGTGTGCGTGTGCCGGACGACGCATCGGGATGTCGATCGCGGTCGTACGATGCCAGCAACGAGTTGGCGCGGCGGGTGAATTCCTCGCCAATCCGGCTGGCTTCGGCGCGCAGCCGGTCGAGCGCGTCGGCGCCGATGTTGTCATAGACGACTTTGCGCTGCAGCCGCGGATCATCGGGATGCTCGACGTTGTGGACGATCGTCGAGAAGAGTTCAGAAGGATCACTCCCGAGCAGAGCGAATTTCCCTTCCGCGTCGGCCAACGGAACGTGCGCTTCGCGCTTCAAGACGACATCGCCGCTCGGCAGCAGTTCAGCCGCGCCGACGCGCAGCAGTTCATCGAGCACGGCGCGGACCGGCAAGTCGATGCCGAGGTCCTGCACCAGTCGCGCGAAGCTGGGCTCGTGCCGCTTGGAGCTTTCGTAGCTCAGCTGCCTCGGGTGTCCGTCCGGTGTTGCGTAGGGAGGACCTGCCATCCAGCGACCGATCGCGTGGGTCACGATACCGTCCTCCAATACCCGTTCGCTGGGTGCAGAATTGGGTTTCGCGAGGCGCTCCCGCAGGTGCGCAACTTCTTTGCGATTGAGACCGGTCATCAACGCGACGCGGCTATCCGTTTGCCGTTTGAACGGGAGCGCGAACTGTTGTTCCGCGACGTCGACGTAAATCTCCTTCATGAGTTGCGTGAACGCCGGAAACGTTACCCCGTACGCAATGAGCTGGCGTGCAACCGGCTGCAGCAATCGACGGATGGCGGAGAGGAACAAGGCTCTTTGCGCGCGCGGCAACATGACGACGGGCCCAACGGTCTTGGACCTCCTATGTCACTTCGCCCCACCGCGCGGCAACTCGACTGGGGGGCAGTCGGAAGTCGCCACGCGGCGGGGCGGGTGACCGCGGATCGCCCGAACAAGCTGGCGACCCACATGGTGCACTACTCAGACCGATGCGACGGTCCGGCACAGCTCGGCCATGCCGATGAACCGTTTCACGACCCCGGTGTCGCGGTCGGAGTTGGGGTTGGACTCGCGCACCCGGAGACGCAGGTCTGCGCCGCCGTGAGGCAGTCCTTCTGAGCTACTTGCTGCGCCTGGCGGCAAGGTTGTATGCAACCAAACGCCACCTGCAGCGCCGATGTGCACGCGCTGGACGTCGGATCGCTGCACGCATCCTCGGCCGCAGCAATCAGCGACTTGCAGTCGCCGAAGCAGCTCTGCTCTGTGGTGCTGGCAGCCAGGCGACAGGTCTGCAGACTTGCGCGACAACCCGGGATGCAGGTCGAATCGCCGGCAGGCGGCGTCGCGCTCGCGCAGGCTCCATTGCACGATTGGTTGGCCGTTTGGCAAGTTCCGGCGGCAGTCGCGAGCGCGGTGCGACAGGGCTGAACGCAGGTGTTGAGCGAGTCCAGCGCATCCTTGCAATCTTGTGAGCGGAAACCACCGCTCGCACAGGCCGACTGGGCGGTTTGTTGTTGGCTGCTGCAAGTCGTCTGCACGCACGCGCGAAAGTCGCTCTGAGCACTCTGCACACACAGCCGGTTGGTCTGCCGACAATTCTGCCGGCACTGCGAGTCGATCGGTCCACCACCGCCGAGTCCCGGCCCGCCCAAGGGCCCGCCCGGGGATCCGTCGCGGTCTCCGCCGGGGTTGGCACTGACCGCGCCGGCAAGCGCAAGCGCCGCTGCAGCCGCAACGATCGCCGTGGTGAAGAATCTCGGTGTTCGCTTCATGATCCCTCTCTCCTTCTCCTGACAGTTGTTGGCCTCGCGGGCCCCCCCACAAGCGTCAACTGGGCCGGTCGTTGGCGCCGGGCGGCTTCGGAATTTTGTGGACGACCAAATCATTCGAGTGGGAAAATACGCCCAAGAATGTCCGAGCGCAAGCGAAAAGTGCAGCGGCAGCAACAATCCCTTCGAGCCACGGCTTTGTTGCCCTGATCTGCTCGGATTGACGCCGCGGACGGCTCGGGTTACGGACGGCCTGCAATGAACGGGTTGAGCGACGCGGAAATCGAGCCGATTCGGGCTCAATTTCCGGCGCTGGAGCGGTACACCTACTTCACCACCAACGGCCTGGGCGCGGTCTCGGGGCCGGTGACCGACGCGTTGCGCGAACGCATCGACGATCTTGCCCGCAACGCCATCGTCTCGGCGTTGTTCAACAACCTGCCGCTGGTCGACGAAGCTCGCGCGCGTGTGGCGCGGCTCCTCAGCGCGACGCCGGCAGAGATTGCGTTCTGCCGCAACACCTCGGAAGGCGTTTTGTGGGCGGCGTCGAGTTTGCCGCTCGCAGCGGGCGACGAAGTCTTGGTGGCGCAGGGTGAATATCCCGCCAACGTGCTGCCATGGATGGCGCAAGAGTCGCGCGGCGTGGTTACGCGGTTGCTCCGCCAACGCGATCGTCGCATCACGCCGGCGTTGGTGGCGGAGGCGTGGTCGCCGCGCACAAAAGTCCTGGCGATCAGCTTCGTGCAGTACAACTCCGGCTTTCGCGCCGATCTGCGAGCCCTCGCCGACATCGTGCACGCGCGCGGCGGGTTCGTGTTCTGCGACGGCATTCAAGGGCTCGGCGCGCTGCGTCTTGATGTGCGCACCGCCGGCATCGATCTCCTCGCCGCCGGCACGCACAAGTGGCTGCTCGGACTGCAAGGGCTCGGCATCTTCTTTTGTCGGCACGAGGTGCTGGCGCAGTTGCGCGCGGATCACATCGCGACCGGGAGTTTGCTCGTGGATGCAGATCCGGGCGACCCCGATGCGCCGTACGCGCGCACGCTCGTCGACGAGGCGCGCCGCTTCGAGGAAGGCACCCGCAACTACCTCGGCATCGCCGCGCTCAACGCGTCGCTGCGGCTGATGGAGGAGATCGGCATCGAGCGGATCGAAACGCGCATCCGCGAGTTGACCGACTATGTCGTGGGCGAGGTCGAGCGCCGCGGCTGCGGCGTCGAGAGCCCGCGCGGCCCAGGCGAAGGGTCGGGGATTCTGTTGTTCGCACCGCCGCCCGGTGCGCCGCCCGCCGCCGAGATCGTCGCCGCCATGCATCGCGAGCGCATCACCATCAACGCCCGTGAGGGCTGTATTCACATGGGCGTGCACTTCTACAACACGCGCGCCGACGTCGATCGGATGTTGAGCGTGCTGGACGAGGCGTGCCGGCGATGAAGACGCGGGCGCAGGTCCTCGTCGGCCCCGGGGAGTTCGAGTTGCGCGAACTCGACGTACCCGCGGCCGGCCCCGGACAGTTGCGCATGCGCGTGCACGGCTGTGGCATCTGCGGCTCCGACAAGGTGTTGGCGCAGGTGTCAGCACCCGGAACCATTCTCGGCCACGAAGTGATCGCGGAGGTCGAATCGTGCGGACCCGGCGTGAGCGGCTGGCGTCCGGGTGACCGCGCGGTTCCCATTGGGGACGAGCTCGGCATGGGCGAGCATCGCGGCGGCTTCAGCGAATGGATTACCATCGCCGCCGATGTGTGCGTGCGGGTACCGGAGTCCGTGCCCAGCCGGCATGCGGTGATCAGCGAACCGCTGGGGAACGGGTTGCATTTCGTGCGCCGCGGCCGACTGCGCGCGGGGCAACGCGTGGCGATTCTGGGCGCCGGGCAAATCGGTCTGTCGATTGTGTTCTGGGCGCGACGGTTGGGCGCTGCGCGTATCGTCGTCAGCGAACCAGCGCCGGCTCGCGGGCAGCTCGCGCGCGAGTTGGGCGCCGATGCGGTGATCGACCCGCGCCAGCATCCGGACGTCACGGAGGCGATCGCCGACGCCCTTGGCGGTCGGCCTGAGGTCGTGTTCGAGGCGGTCGGACGTCCCGAAGTCATGGACCAAGCGATTCGCATGCCGAGCGGACGCGGCAACGTAGTCGTCCTCGCGGGGATTACGATGAGCGAGTTGACGATCCGGCCGGTCTCGCTGTGCTTGAAGGAAACGGACCTGGTTTTTCCGATCGGCACCGTGCGCGACGAAGTCGAAGAGGTCCTCAACGTGCTCGCCAGCGGCGAGCTGCCGGCCGTGCGCTTCGTTTCTCATCGCATCCGTCAGGATCAGATCCCGGCTGCGCTGCGCGACCTCGGCAAGCCCACGGATCAGATCAAGGTCGTCGTCGACTATGAAGGCTAGCGAGGCTGCGCCTCGCGCGGATCGCACCGTGCCTATGGCCATCGTCCGACCTCCGCTGCCGATCACTCTGCCAACTGATCAATGACCAACGCCGCGATCGCCCAGATCATGCGCGAGATCGCCGTACTTCTCGATATGGACGGCGTACCGTTCAAGCCGCGCGCGTACGAAAAAGTTGCCTACGCCATCGAGGCGCTCGATGAACCGCTCGCGGACACCTACGCGCGTGGCGGCCTCAAGGCGATCGAGCAGGTGCCGGGCGTCGGCAAAGGTATCGCCGAGCGAATCGAAGAGCTGCTCACCACTGGACGACTCAAGTACTACGACGAACTGCACAAGAAAGTCCCCGTCGATCTCTCCGGACTGACGGCGATCGAAGGTATCGGTCCAAAGCACGTCAAGGCGTTGTACGAAGCGCTGCGCATCCGCACGGTGACCGATCTCGAAAAAGCCGCGCGGGCCGGCAAGATTCGCGATCTGCCGCACTTCGGCGAAAAGAGCGAGCAGAAGATCCTCAAGGGCATCGCCTTTCTCAAGGGCCACTCCGGGCGCGTGCCGCTGGGAGCCGTGCTGCCCCTGCTCGAAGAGATTCAGGCGCGGCTCGGCAAAATCGCCGGCGTGCAGCAAGTGGCGCTCGCCGGCTCCGTCCGCCGCCGCAAGGAAACCGTCGGCGACGGCGACATGCTGGTGGTCTCGAACAAGCCCAATCGGGTAATGGAATTCTTCGTCGGCATGCCGGAAGTCGTCGACGTGCTCGGCCAGGGACCGACGAAATCGAGCGTGAAGCTCGACGGCGGTTTGCAGCTCGATTTGCGGGTCGTGCCGGCCGAGAGCTTCGGCGCCGCGCTCAACTATTTCACCGGCAGCAAGGCGCACAACGTCGCGCTGCGCAAGATCGCCATCGAGCGGGGGCTCAAGCTCAACGAGTACGGCGTCTTCCGCGGTGAGCAGTCGATTGCCGGCAAAGCCGAGGAGGACGTCTACGCAGCGCTCGGGCTGCCGTACATCGAACCCGAATTGCGCGAGGACGCCGGTGAAATCGACGCGGCCCGCGCCGGCAAGCTGCCGCGGCTGATTCGGTACGGCGAGGTGCGCGGCGATCTGCAGACGCAAACGACCTGGACCGACGGCGCCAACTCGATCGAAGAAATGGTCGACGCCGCGCGGCGGCTCGGACGCGAGTACATGGCGATCACCGATCACACCAAGAGCTTGGCGATGATGGGGGCCGACGAGACCAAGCTGCGCGAACAGATGATCGCGGTCCGCGCGCTCGCCAAGCAACTCAAGGGATTCACACTGTTTGCCGGCGCCGAGGTCAACATCAATAGAGACGGCACGCTCGACATCGCCGACGAGGTGCTCGCCGAACTCGACGTCGTCGGCATCGCCGTGCATTCGCATTTCAATCTGTCGCGTGACGAGATGACGCGGCGGATCATCCGCGCCATGGAAAATCCCCACGCCGACATCCTGTTTCATCCGACCGGGCGGGTGATCAACAAGCGCGAGCCGTACGACGTCGACATCGACGCAATCATTGCCGCGGCCAAGCGCACTGGCACCGCGCTCGAGGTCGACGCCTATCCCGAGCGGCTCGATCTCAAAGACGAGCACGTGCGCAAGGCGATCGCCGCGGGCGTCAAGATCGTCATCGACTCCGACGCGCACAGCGTGAATCACCTCGACTACATCGACTACGGCGTCGCGACGGCGCGCCGCGGCTGGGCCGAAAAATCCGACGTGCTCAACACCCTGCCGGCGGCGCAGTTCCTCGCCAGCCTCAAGGGCAGCCGCCGCGCAAAGCGCGGGAAGCGCGGCCGCAGTTAGCTTGACGGCTGCAGCGTCAGCACCGGCGTGACGAACGCGAAATCGGCACCGGTGTCGGCAAGCTCGCGAACGGTGCTCGATACCGAGGGCACGGATCGTTCGAAGACCAACACGGCGAGTTGGACGGTCTCATTCTGAGCGACCTGGCTGGCAGAGGCCGGAACCGCAACCGTGGTCTCGAAATCCGAGGCCCCGAGCGGGCCGCTGGGCGCAACGTCGCTGCTGACCGTCCAGGCGCCGGTCGCGGTTGTTCGAACCGCCACGCGATAGACCGCGTTCGAGGGAAAGCCTGAAGGAAAAAACGCGAAGGTGAAAGCGCACGGCGTCGACGCAGTGGTTTGCGCGCACGCGATGGGAGTCGAGTTGTCGATGTTGGTATCGATGTGCTTGCCGGTTGGCGTAAGCATGGGCGTCGCGGTGCGCGCTGCCGTCGCGAACGCGGTCGGTGAGCGAAAGGCGCCGATCGTCGGCGTCGCCGTTGGCAACGTGGTGGGCGACTCGCTCGGCACGGTCGCCGTCGTGAGCGGGAGGTTGGTCGGCGTGGCCGTCGGCGTCGGCGTGGCCGCGGGCGTCGGCTCGGTGTCCGCCGGGCAGATGGTGAGCGTGCCACGCGCGACGCAGCGCTGCTCGGCGAGCGCTTGCTGAATCGCCGCGCGCTCGCTGGCCGGGCCGGCGTCGAAACCGCTGGAGCCGCTGCCGCTGCAGGCGGCGAGCGCGACGACGAGCCACATCGGCATCAAGCATGTGCGGAGATTCATTCGTGCCTCGTTCCCCACGGCGTGGCGTTCACCAAGACGTTCAAAAAGCGGGTCGCGGATCCCGCGTCGGCGGCGAACTCCTGCGCCAGTTTGCGGAGCGCTTCGTCGAGCCGTCGCTGAAATTCCGGCAAGCGTTTGGCGTCGATGTGGAGGTAGTGATTGCGCAGGTACGTACCGGTGTCGCTGTCCGCCAACGCCAACTTGTCGATCAGCCCCTTGGCGAACAGACCGCAGAACTCGAGCGCGAGCGCTTGGCGCTCTTTCACGTCGGTGGCGACGAAGTGGCGGGCGCGACGGCGAACCTTGCCGGCGCGTAGCTCGACCAGTTGGCGCGCCCGCAGCGTCTCTTCGACCGACTTCGCCAGCGCATCGGACACCGACTGTCGCTTGGCTCCGCGGCGCGGCGCCGCGCGAAACTCCGCCCGCCAGCGCGCCGCCGGGATCCAACTCCCGTCGTCGGGCAATGCGGCAATGGCTTGACTAATCACCACCGCCAACTCCGCATCCTCGACGCCACCGACGCCCTTGGGGGCGTGCAGCACCCGCCGCAACTCCTTGGCGAACGCGTACACCATGCGGTCCCGCCACAGCAGCGCGAGCAACTCGTGCGCGTCCTGCTTGCGAATGGCGGCCAGCCGCCGCACCAGCGCTTCGCTCGGAAACCGCTTGCCCTTTTCGATGTAGCCGAGCATGACCGGATCGATCGCGCCGCCCAGCACTTCGGTGGCGAAACGCCGTACGGTGTACTCGCGGCCCATCAGGACGCGGGTTTCGTAAAACACGTCCTTGATGCCTTTACGGGGCGACGGCGCCTCGGCCATGGACGGAAAATAGCGAAAACGATTTTGATTGACAAGCTAACAAGAATTGTTTACTAGCGATCCGTCGACTGGAGAGGGCGGATGACCCGACCTGCAAACGACCGACGCGATGTCGCCTTGAGGGAGCGTGACGGTTGCATCCGGTCGGCGGCGCGCGTCGACAATTCAAATCGAAACTGAAGGAGCACGAGTCATGACGCGATCTCGGCCATCATACTGGATCGTCTCAGCGACGCTCAGCGCCGTCTGCTTGACCGGATGCGGCGGGGGAAGCGATAACGCACCGCCCAGTGCGACACACACACACACCGTCGCGGCCGCGACGCACACGGCAACCGTGACGTCGACGCCGACGTTGGTGAACACGCCGGCGTCCACTCCGACAACCGACCGGTCCGGCACTGTGGCGGGCATTCTCGTGCTCCACCGCAGCGTCGCGGCGAACGCGGGCGATGCGTTGGCGGCTGCGCCCGCCGAGACGCTCGGGGTCGACCAAGCGTCGTTCGATCGCACGCTGTCGTCGGCCAATTGGGTCGTCGTCGCTGCTGACAAGCAGGGCGTGACCTCGGCGGACGGGCGATTTGAAATCGCCGGACTGTCGCCCGGGCGCCACGCGCTGCAGGTGAACAAAACGCTCGACGGCAACCTCGCCGCGTTTCTGGTCCCGTTCACCGTCGGTAACGATGGCGCGGCGCAGATCATCGCCGAGGTGTCGCTCGGGCAGGTGAAGTCGATCTCGAACTACATCAACCAGGATGTGCCCGAGCGCGAGATCGTCGCAGCCAACAGTGCGCGCGTGGTCATCCGCGGCGGCCGGACGATCGTCGAACTCGGCGACGGTACGCGAACGCTCACGGATAGCAACGGCGACGGGCGCCTGGAAGCACCCTGCGCACAGCAGCTCTGGGCTTGCAGCGCCACGACGTCATGCGGCTCCGATCGCGTCTGCCGCTGTACGGCCGCGTGCCCGTCGTGCGAGAACTGCGGCCAGCCGAACGTGTGCGTCCCAGCCAAGACCGACAGCGTGTATCAATGCGGCGCCGCCGGCACGTGCAGCCGGCCCGGCGACCGCTGCTTCTGCGTCTCCAGTTGTCCGAGTTGCGACGACTGCGTCGCGAGCGTGTGCGCACCTGCGTGTGAGCCGATCGACATTCAGTCGATTCAGATCGCCGGTCCGAACCAACTCATCGTGGGACAGCAGGCGTACCTCACCGCCGCCGCGCAACTGTCCGACGGTAGCACCGTCGACGTGACCCAGTTGGTGGACTGGTCGTCCTCGGATGCATCGATCGCCACCGTCGATTCATGGGGTTTGTTGTCGGCGCTCACCGTCGGGTCGACCAACATCACCGCGACGCTCGGAACCGTCACCAGTCCGGCTCTGCCACTCATCGTCGCGCCGCGTCCGCCCCTCCGCCACATCTACCTGCAGAATACGTCGTGCATCTTCCCGCTCGGCGCGCCCGCGGCCGGCGATAGCAGCACCGGCGTGGTGATCGCGCCGCAAACCCCAACGGACATCCTGCCGGTTCCGAGTTGCACGCAAGTGGTGCTCACCGGCGGCACGATTCAATTTCGGGCGCTCGGCGAATTCGACAATGCGTACTACCAGGACATCACCGACGAGGTGCAGTGGCAGGGCACGACGCCGAGCGTCGGGACCGTCGACCAGGGCGTGTTCACCGGCGTGCAGGCGGGCAGCACCAAACTCAGTGCGATGCTCGACGGCGTGACCAGCGACGCCACCGAGGTGCGTGTCGTGCTCGAACCGACCATCGTTTCAATCTCGATCTACGCCGACAACGCGGCTGTTCCGGTGGCGATTGCCGACCCCACCGTTGCCAGCCCCGTCTGTCTCGATTGCGGGTACACGCTGACCGTGTTGAAGGGCGATACGCTGCGGTACCACGCGACGGCACAATACGACATCGGTGCGTGGAAGGACGTCACCGACGCCGTGACGTGGCAGAGCAGCGCTCCGACGGTCGCGGCCATCGATGCCCACGGAGTCATGACCGCAGTGCAAGCGGGCGATGCCGGCATCACTGCGTCGCTCGGCGACGTGACCAGTGACACCGTCGGTGTCCACGTCGTGAATGAAGCCTCGTTGCAATCACTCTACATTTCTCAAGATGGCGGCGATCGTGTCGTGGCGAAAGGCGATCAACGCTACTTCCGCGCCACCGGGTTCTACGACGTCGCCGGGCTCTCGCGCGACGTGACCATGGAGGCGACCTGGCACAGCGGCGACGATACCATCGGCGGCTTCGATGCGCCCGGCGTGCTCACCGGTCGCACCGCGGGCACGGTGAAGGTGTGGGCGGAACTCAACGGCGTCAGCAGCAACTTGCTGTCGTTGGAAGTGTTCGAGACCAGCGAGCTGAGCTACTGCGATCCGACCCACATCAATCGCGGCGTCTGGTCGGACAACTTCAATCGCGTCGTCCTCGAATCGGACTGTGCGACGTACGCACAGCCCGGGGTGGCGACGCTGCGTTACACCGTGACCGAGACGCAGCCGCACGGCGGCGTTTTCGATCCCTGCCTCGATCTGTACGTGTATCAAGGCAGTCAGCGCGTGCGGGCGATTCGCGAAGAAGGCTGCGGCGAGCCGTTTCTGCCCAGCGATGCACCCGGCGCCAGCGACGAAGCGGTCAAGTATCAGTTGCGCGCGTTCTGGGATTTGAAGGACGACACCGGCGCACCGGTCGCGCCCGGCGTCTATCGAATTTACGGACGTTTCTATCTCTACTACGACCCCGTCGTCAGCATCGACGTCACCGTTCTGGGATCGGGCGGCACGCCTCCGAAGCTGCCCGATTTGATTCCTTCGGGGGTCAGCGTGGGCTCGTGCAACCTCACCGACTGCGTTCCGTGGCAAGCCATGAACGTGTGCGTCGCCAATCGCGGCGCCGCGGCGGCCGGCGACTTCCTGGTTTCGGTTCCGCCGCGCAGTCCGATCAAGTTCGCGGGGCTGGCCGCCGGCGCCGAACAGTGCGTGGCGGTGCCGTTCATGTCGTCGGGTGTCGTCGGCGTCGACGTGAACAATTCGGTCATTGAAAGCGATGAGGGCAACAACAAGCTGCAATTCAATCTGCCCGCGCCGGTGGCCACCGCGTGCGATGTGGTTCCGCCCGGCTGCACTCCGTCGCCGGCGACGCCGACGCCAAAGCCCACGTCACACGGACCGATTCCGCCGACAGCGACCCCGACCCCCCCACCGCTGTGCACGCCGGTGATCTGTGCCGACGGGACGGTTCCGAGTTGTTCCGGTGACTGCGTGAACCGGTGCAACGACACCTGCGCAACGCCCACACCCACGCCGCTGCAACCATGCTGCCCATTCGGCGCGCTGTGCATCCCCGAATTGCCGCCGTGCCCAACGACGTGCTGTCCGCGCAATGCCTCGTGCACCGGCACGGTGCCGCCGTGCGTGCCGTGCGGCGGTATCACCGGCGCATCGTGTCCCACCGGCTACCGATGCGAAGATGATCCGACCGACCAGTGCGCACCGCCGACCGGCGCCGATTGCCCGGGCATTTGCGTCCCAATTCCCTCCGGCGAATGCAAAAGCGATAGCGACTGCGTCTCCATCGGCGCCCCCTGCGCGCTGTGTGCGGACGGCACGGTCGCATGCCCGGTTTCGAAGTGCGTGGACGGCGGCTGCCGCGTGATCTTCAACCAATGTGCTGCGTCGACGCCGTCACCCACGCCGACTCCGGCGGAGCCGCTCGGCGCCTGCTTCCGCGGCCAAATGTGTGCGATGGCGGGAGCGTTCTTCACCACGTCGCAGAGCCAATGCTGCACGCTCTCTCAGTTAGTCGCGAACCCGATCGGCTTGTCGTGGTGTCCGCCCGCCCAACTCGACCCATCGACCGGGGGGTGTTTTGCGTGCAGCGACCCCTGCAAAGGCGTACCGACGCCGACGCCGAGTCCGACCGAGCCGCCATTCTGCACGCCGCCGCCGTGCGGCTCGAACGAGGTCTACTATTGTCCGGGCATCTGTCCGCTCGGCTGCGGTACCACCTGCGCCACACCGACGCCAATTCCTTCAGGTGCGGCCATCCTGGTCGAGCCATCATCGCAATCGATCAGTTGTGCCGGCAGCTTCACGATTCGTGTCACCAGCACTGGCTCGGCGCCGCTGACCATCACCAATCTCCAACTCGACAACGGCTACAGCCAAGGCGAATACGGCACCGGATTTTCGTGGGACATCAGCCAAATCAATCTCCCCGCGACGTTGCCGGTTGGTACGACGCTGGCCATATCGGTGAAATATGAGGAGCGCGGCTTTCCATACTCGCGATTGCAACTGCTCATCGACAGCAACGCCGTCAACACGCCGCACCTGTTCCTTGCGTACCATGGCCTACCGTGTCTCTCGCCGACGCCGACCCCGGCCGACTACCGATCGCCGACTCCGACACCGACCGCTGCGCCGATCGGAATTCGCTGAATCACCCGATGGGAGTCCAGCCTCGGCGGGCGCGGAGTCCCGCCGCCACCGAGGACTGCGGAGGGTCTGACCCACGATCACAATCTCTGGTGGGTACAGGACTCCACGCCGGTACTCACGGTCACGGCCGCGCTTCGAGCACGAGATTGAACGGCGTCGACGTCGCGCGCCGGAAGCGGGTGAAGCCGCCGGCGGTTACGACTTCGCGCAACCGCGCCTCGCCCGCCTGCGCGCCGAGTCCCAGACCAACTTCCTGCGCTTTCGACCCCGGCGTGCAGATGAACGTCGACGCGGAGTAGAACACGCGGCCGACCGGATTGAGGTTATCCTCGACCCGATCCTCGGCGAACGGCTCGACGATCATCCAGCTCCCGTCCGCTTCGAGCGCTTGATAGACGTGCGCCGCCGCGCCGCTCGGATCGCCCATGTCGTGCAACGCGTCGAAGACCGTGACGAGGTCGTAATGGCCAGGAAAGTTCTTTGCCGTTGCGACTTCGAAGCGCACGCGATCGGTGACGCCAGCCTCCGCAGCGCGCTCGCGCGCCGCATCGATCGACTTCGGGTGGTAGTCGAAGCCGACGAACGTCGACCGCGGGAACGCCTGCGCCATGATGATCGTCGACGCGCCGTGGCCGCAACCGACGTCGGCCACACGAATGCCGCGCTTCAGCTTGACCTCGACGCCGTCGAGCGCCGGAATCCACGCGCTGATCAGATTGGCTTGATAACCGGCTCGGAAGAACCGCTCGGTGCCGTGAAACAGGTCGGGCGAATGCTCGTGCCAGCCGACGCCGTGGCCGCCGCGGAATGCGTCGGCGATTTTCGCTTCGTCCTTGAACATCGACAGAATGATGTGGAACGCTCCCAGCATATGCGCCGGGCTCTTGTCGTCGGCCAGGGCGAAGGCCTGCTCCTCGGTCAGTGCGAACTTGGCGGTGGCGGCGTCGTAGTTGACGTAGCCGCTGGCGGCCTGCGCGCACAGCCACTCGCGCACGTAACGCTCGGACGTTCCGGTGCGCGCCGCCAACTCGGCGGGCGTCACCGGACCCGCTGAGCCCATTGCCTTATAAAGGCCGAGCTTGTCGCCCAAGACGACGAGTGCGGCACTCATCGCCGCGCCCATATCGCCCACGACTCGCCCGACGAACGCGTCGAGCTTCGCCTGATCGACCGCCATGGCTGCCTCCCTACAAACTCCGAACAGTGATCTGCCGTCGATTAGAAACGCGGCCCGTCGTGGTTGTCAAGCGCATCGACATACGGTCCGACGTGTTGGACATTGGACCGGGGACGTTGGACTATGGCGCCGATGTTACTGAGTGCCGACGGGTACTCCTTCGCCACCCTCGCTGAAGTGATGGCGAAGGCGAACGAAGAGAAATCCGGCGATCGCCTCGCGGGTATCGCCGCGGCCGACGCAAAGGAACGAGTCGCCGCGAAGACGGTGTTGGCCGACGTGCCGCTGCGCGCATTCGTCGACGAGCCGTTGCTCGCGCCCGAAGTCGATGAACTGAGTCGCGCCTTCATCGACGAACTGGATTCCGCAGTGTATCGGGCCGTCTCCGATTGGACCGTCGGCGAGTTGCGCGAGCATCTGTTGGCCGACGCCAGCGACTCGTTGACGGCGCTGCGCCCCGGATTGCTGCCCGAAATGGCGGCGGCAGTGGCCAAGCTGATGTCGAACTTGGATCTTATGCTGGCGGCCAAGCAATTGCCGGTCGTCGTCACCGGGCGCAGCACGCTCGGACAAGTCGGGCGACTTGCCACGCGCATTCAACCGAATCATCCGCGCGATGGGATCGACGGCGTGCTGGCCAGCACGCTCGAAGGGTTGAGCTACGGCTGCGGCGACGCGGTGCTCGGGATCAATCCAGTCGACGACCGCATCGAGGTCGTGCGCCGTCTCGCCGACGCGCTGCAGTCGACGCGCGAGCGCCTCGAGGTCCCGACGCAGGTGTCGGTGTTGGCGCACGTGACGACGCAGATGCATGCGATCGAACACGGCGCACCGCTCGACGTGCTGTTCCAGTCGGTCGGCGGCACCCAAGCCGCCAATCGCGCCTTCGGCATCGACCTCGCGCTGCTCGACGAGGCCGACGCGCTCATCCGCGATCACGATCGACTGCAGAGTCCGACGCGCTGGTACTTCGAGACCGGTCAAGGTTCGGAGTTATCGAGTGCGGCGCACGGCGGGCTCGATCAGGTCACGCTCGAAGCGCGCTGCTACGGTGTGGCGCGCCGCTATCGACCGCTGCTGGTCAACACCGTCGTCGGGTTCATCGGGCCGGAGTATCTCTACGACGCGCGCCAGGTCCTACGCGCCGGGCTCGAAGATCACTTCATGGGCAAGTTGCTCGGCGTGCCGATGGGTGTCGACGTGTGTTACACCAACCACATGGCGGCGGATCAGAACGATCTGGAGAATCTCGCGGTCCTGCTCGCCGCGGCGGGCTGCAATTACGTCATGGCCGTGCCCATGGGCGACGATTGCATGCTGAGCTACCAAACCTCATCGTTCCACGATGCCGGCGCGCTGCGCGAGCTGCTCGGCTTGCGTCCTGCGCCCGAGTTCGAAGCCTGGTTGGAGCGTCACGGCTTGATGGAGCACGGCCGACTGACGGCGCGCGCCGGCGACGCGCGGGTGTTCGCATGATCGATTTCGATCGCGCCCGCCGCACGACTCCCGCGCGGCTGGACGTCGGGCGCGCCGGCGCGCGTCCGCACACTTCGACGTGGTTGGCGTTTCAGCGCGATCACGCCGCGGCGCGCGATGCGGTGTGGAGCGAATGGAGCGAGGCATTCATCGATCGACTGCAGCAGCTCGGATGTTTGGTCGTGACATCGGCGGCGGCGGACAGGGTCAGGTACATCAATCAGCCGCCACTCGGCCGGCAGTTGGCGGGTGGCGAGGTCGACCGGATTCGCGCGCGCGCGTCGACACCCGTCGACATCCAAGTGGTTCTCTCCGATGGTTTGTCGGCGCACGCCGCCGAGATTCATTTTGAGCGACTGTACCCAACGCTTTGCCGGCATCTTGGTCAGCTTGGAACGCTCAGCCTCCCGGTCGCGGTTCGCAACGGCCGCGTCGCCGTTGCCGACGTGATTGGCGCGGCGGTCGGCGCCAAGCTGGTGGTGCACCTGATCGGCGAGCGTCCGGGATTAGGTACCGCCGATAGTCTCGGCTGCTATCTGACCTTCCGACCCGGCCCGACCACGACTGACGCCGACCGCAAATGCGTGTCGAACATTCGGCCGCTGGGTCTCAACCCCGATGAAGCCGGCGCCACCATCGCCGGCATCAGCCAACGCATCTTGGAGAAGGGTTCGTCAGCCACCGATCTCGCACTGTAGAGGAATGCGATGACGTTACCCGCCACCCCCCGCGCCGCCGCCGTGCGGCATTTGCGGCGTGCCGATGCACGGCTCGCGCGAGTTATCCAACAGGTCGGAGCGTGTCGACTCGAAATCCGCGACGGCAACGTGTACCGCTCGCTGTTCCGCGCGGTGCTCTACCAGCAACTCGCGGGCAACGCGGCGGCCGCGATCGAGCGGCGGGTGAAGGCGTTGTTCGACGGGCGGGTGCCGCCGCCGGCGCGATTCCTCACCGCGTCCGATCGGTCGTTGCGCGCTGCCGGCCTGTCGCGGCAGAAGCGCTCCTACCTGCGCGATCTGGCCGAGCACTTCGCCAGCGGAAAAATCTCCGCGCGGCGTTTGCCGCATCTGTCCGATGACGAGGTCATCGAGGCGGTGACGGCGGTCAAAGGCATCGGCGAGTGGACCGCGCACATGCTGTTGCTGTTCGGCCTCGGCCGCCCCGACGTGTTGCCCGTCGGCGACTACGGCGTCCGCAAAGCCGCGCAGCTCCTCTTCGACCTCGCCGACCTCCCCAACCGCGACACGCTGGAAGAGCTGGCGCAACCGTGGCGTCCATATCGCTCAGTCGCGTCGTGGTATCTCTGGCGCAGTCTCGATACCAAGGTGCTGGAGTAGAGACATTGCGTGCTCGGAATCCGGCTCGATTTGGGCCCTTCCGCAGACTCGTTAGCTAGGCTGCGAGGCGGCATGCTAAGGGTTGCTCGGGAGGTCGACCCTTGGAGTCGTAGTGCTGCGCGCAAAATCTAACCGCTTGTCGGATCTTCTCCCTTTGACTCCAGATCTTCGCAGGGGCCCTTCGAGCCTCAAGCGGGTGATGTTCGGGAGGTGGCTGGCTAGCGAGTACGTCGAACCCGACGCGCAAAGGACGCGCAGGGCTCGCGCGTACAACGCTTAGACGGCGCCAAGGAGACGACCCTGGTGGCGAGGATCGTACTCACCGTACTTGGCATTGCCCACCTGCTTGTCGCCATCTGGCACGGGGACGCCCACACGGGACTCGCGGTCGCGCTTTCGCCGGCGCAGAACTGGTTCGTCTACACAGTCATCGTGTTCGCGCCGCTCGTCGCCGTGGGGCTGTTGTGGACGCGACACGTCCGATTCGCCCTCTGGCTGTTCGTGACCGCGATGGGCGGATCGCTCCTCTTCGGAACCTACTATCACTACGTCTTCGTCTCGCCGGACAATATCCATCATCTGCCGCCTGGAACTCCCGCGGCGCATGCACGCTTCACGCTCAGCGCGGCGATCCTGGCAGTCAGCGAGCTGGTTTCAGCGCTCTGCGGAGCATTCGTCCTCGGCTGGGATCACGCCCGTCGTGCCTGACCTCTCGGCGCGCCGGACGGAAGACGGCGCAGGCTGAGGCGCTGCGGCTACAAAAGGATCGACGAGCTTCGCGCTAGCCGTCCTCGCGTCGCGACTCAAAGTACTGCTGCAGGTAGGCGCGGACTTCCGGGCGTTCCGTGCGCCAGCGCCAGCAGTCGGAGGTGTCACGGACGAGGTCGCGGAACGGGTCGAACTCGAACGGCGCGAAGTGCACCAGGCGCAAGCGGTGCTTCCGATTCTCCAGATCGCCGTGCCAGAGGTGATAGACGCGGCCGTCGACGTGCCCGATCGCGGCGCGAACATCGTCGAAGAACGGCTTCGCCCACGCCAGGTAGTGCGCCATTTGACGCGCATTCAGTTCGAGACTCTCCACCAGTTCAAACCGTCCAAGCGCGGCGAGCACCATGGCTTTGTCGGCGCTGCCGAGGATGCACGCGTCGTACAGGCCGTGGCGCTCCACGAGATCGCGGCGTGCGGCCCACGCCATCCCGAGCGCGCGGCCGCGCTTGAGGCGATGACCCTGATGCGGCCGAAACAGCTCGTCTACCGTTGCGCCCAGGTTCAATCGATACGCCAGCGACTCGCCGCCACCGAGCACTTCGGTCGGCCCATCGCCATTGCGGAATTGCGCTCCAGGTCCGAGATCGCTGAACGCGGTGAAGGCTTGAACCATCGGAAAGCGGTCAAGGGCTGCACTCGCCAAGTGTCCCCAGTCGTGGCGCTCGAACACCACATCGCAATCCGGCCAGGCGATCTTGCGGCAGGTTGCCGGCACCGACTGCAACGCAATGTTGAGCAAGCGCTCCTTCTGCCACAGGAGGTCGTCACCGACGAGCTGAATGAGAATGTCGGCGTCGCCCGGTCGTAGCTGCAAACGGTCGGGACTGCGCGCAAGCTCGACGGTCACGAGCGGAACGCGCAAGTGTTCGCGGAAGATCCGGTAGTTGGCCAGCCGCCGCGCGAATCCGATCGGATTGAAGTAGCTGGTGATCGCCCACAACTCGTCGCGCCCTTCCATCGCCGAAACACCCGTCCACGAAACGTTGGGTTGCGTCAAGCGCAGACGCCTGACCAACCACGGCGCCGCGCCCTCTCTCGCCTTGTGATCCACATCATACAGACCCGGCGCGTGGGGCGTTAACTACGATCGCGGACGCTTCGGTTGGAAGGGGCCCGTGATGAAGCGACTGCACATGATTGGAACGATGATCCTCGTCGTGGGGCTGTGTTCGAGCGCCAGCGCGGAGAGTGACGAGTTCGTCTGGCGCGACCACCTGAGCTTGTCCGTGTCGGACCGGCTGCGCGGCGAGTTCGTGTCGTGGTTTGATCCGGCGGGTCCGAAGTCGAACAACAACTACAACTTCTTCGCCAATCGCGCGCGCGTCGGGGCGACCCTCAGCTTTCCCACGGTCGAATTCGTCGTCGAAGGTCAAGACACGGAAATGGTCAATCTGCCCGGTGCGGATTCGATCAACTCCGGCCCGGGTACCGCGAATCTCGGCACGCTGGGACCGGGCGCGCTCTACTTCACCAACACACACACCCGCGACCAAGGCGAAGTGTTTCTGCACCTCGGCTACGCGACGTTGCGCGCCTTCGGCCTTCCGGGCGTCTCGGCGCGCGTCGGACGTTTCGGCTACAACAGCGGCCTCGAAAAGCCCGCGCACGATCCGACCGTCCTGTGGCTGCAACGCTCGCGCATCTCGCAGCGGCTGATCGGCAACTTCGATTACACCAACGTCGGCCGCAGCTTCGACGGCGTGCAAGCGGCCTACGACCGAGGCCCGCTGAACGTCACGCTGATGGGCAGCCACCCGACCTTCGGCGGCTTCAACGTCAACGCCAACAAAGAAATCGATCAGATCGATCTGGTCGCCGGCACGGTTTCCGTCGTCGAACCGGAAGCTATGGCGCCGACGAGCGCACAATTCTTCTACATGTACTACGGCGACCGCCGAGGGCTGATCGCAACCGACAACCGCACCCGCGATCTGCCGGCGGGCCAGACGTGCAGCACCGGCAACAATCGCTATTTGATCCGCAACTGCGATCACAGCGACATCGCCATCAGCACGATCGGCATCGATGCGATTCACGTCGTCGATATCGGGTCGGGTAAGATGGACGTTCTCGTTTGGGTTGCCGGCCAGTTCGGTGATTGGCAGGCGCTAGGTCAGAACGCGTGGGCCTATGTAACCGAAGCCGGCTATCAACTTACTGACGTTGCGTGGAAGCCGTGGCTCCGTCTCGGCTTCGCGCGCGCGTCAGGCGACCAGGACAAGACCGACCACGATCACAATACGTTCTTCCAGATGATCCCAACGGCGCGGCTGTACGCGCTGTTTCCCTTCTACAACATGATGAACAACCAAGACCTCTTCGCGCAGGGAATCGTGCGGCCATTGCCCGGTCTGTCCGTGACGACCAGTGGCCACTGGCTGCGCGCGACCGAGTCCGCCGACCTCTGGTATTCCGGCGGCGGGGCGACCAGCAATACGTTTTTCGGCTACGCCGGAATCGCCACGCGTGGGCGACACGAACTCAGCTACCTCGCCGATCTCGAAATTTCTTACACGATCAACTCGCATCTGACCTGTTACGCCTACTACGGGCGCGCGCTCGGCCAGGCGATCGCATCGGCGAATTTCGCCGGCACCAACGCCGACTACGGCTACATCGAGACGACGGTGTCGTTCTAGCGCGCCGAGGGAGATTGGAGCGCACCGCCGTGATCAGCTCGTCGATCGCCTCGCAACCGCGCGCACCCTTTCCCGATGCGTGGGAACGTGCGCGGATCGACGTCGAGGTTCCCGGCGAGGACTACCACCGCAATCTGATTGCCTGTCAAGTCGCGTGTCCGGTCCACACCGACGCGCGCGGCTACGTGCGCGCGATTGCCGAGGGTCGCCACGACGAGGCGTATTTGATCGCGCGCGGACCGAACCCGTTCGCCTCGATCTGCGGCCGCATTTGCGGCGCGCCCTGCGAAACCGCGTGCCGCCGCGGCCGCATTCCTTGCGTCGACGGCGACGGTCGTTTCATCGGCACCGACCGACCGGTCGCCATTCGCGCGCTCAAGCGATTCGTCTGCGAACGCTTCGGCGTCGACGCGCGCCCGCCGGACGCCGTGCTGGAGGACATCCGCAGCTTCGTCCCGCACGTGGCCGCCGACGCCGAGGAAATGGCTGCGCTGATCCGAGCGTTCGTGCGCGGTGGGTTTCAATCGGCGAACGGCCACCGCATCGCGATCGTCGGCGGCGGTCCCGCGGGTTTGTCGGCGGCGCACGATCTGGCGCTGATGGGCTTCACTCCCGTGGTCTACGACGTCGAACCGGTGGCGGCAGGGATGCTCGCCGTCGGCGTGCCCGACTATCGATTGCCGCGCGAATTGATTCGGCGCGAAGTCGCGGTGATCGAAGCGCTCGGCGTAGAGATTCGCCGTGGCGTCGAGGTTGGGAAGGATATTTCTTTCGCTGCGCTGCGCCGTGAAGCCGCGGCGGTGGTGATCGCGGTCGGCGCGAAGCGCTCGCGCGGTCTCGGACTTCCCGGCGAGTCGGGCCCGCGTGTGTACGGCGGCGTCGATATGCTGCGCGCGGTTGCGGTCGGCGAGCCGATCGATCTCGGACGCGAGGTGGTGGTCATCGGCGGCGGCAACGTGGCGTACGATGTCGCGCGCACGGTCGTCCGTCAGGAAGCCTATGACGCGGCGCGCACGGCGGTGCGGCAACCGGGGACGCGGCGCGTGCGGCTGGTCTCGCTCGAAACGCTCGATGAGATGCCGGCCGACACGCTCGAAATCCATGAGGGTGATGAAGAGGGCGTCGCGCGCATCAACGGCTGGGGACCGGTCGAGATCGAGCGCGACGGCGCCGGCAACGTCACCGGCGTCGTCTTTCGCCGCTGCACACGCGTCTACGACGAACAGCGGCGCTTCAGCCCGCACTACGACGATTCCGACCGGCAGACCATTGCATGCGACACGGTATTGATCGCCGCCGGGCAAACCACCGACCTCTCATTTCTCAAGGACGGCGGAACGGACATCGAAGAGTTTCGCCCAGGCTGGCCGAAGGTCGACGCGCAAACGCTCGCCACGACGGCTCCCGGCGTGTTCGTTGCCGGCGACCTCGCTCACGGCACGCGGCTGCTGATCGACGCCGTCGCGTCGGGCAAGAAGGCGGCACGCTCCGTCTATCGCCACGTCATCGGCCGCGCGATCGAGCCGGAGGCGGTCGTCGCACACATTCCGCTGGAACGCTACCGGCGCGAACTCGGCTACGAGTCGCTGCGACGCGAATCGGTCCCGACACGCTCGGCCGCCGAACGGCTCAGCGTCGCCGGCACCGTGGTTGAACTCGGCTACACCGACCCGCAAGCGCGCCGGGAAGCGTCGCGCTGCCTCGACTGCGGCGTCACCCCCGTGTTCGACGCCAGCCGCTGCGTACTGTGCGGGGGCTGCGCCGACGTGTGTCCGACTTCGTGTCTCAAGCTTGTGCCGCTGGATGCCATCGCCGCGGACGGCAGGCTCGACGCCGCCATCGCGCAAGCACTTGGCGCCGACGCCGATTGCGGCCAACACAGCGCCATCTTGAAAGACGAAGACCGCTGCATCCGCTGCGCGTTGTGCGCGATGCGTTGCCCGGTCGACGCGATCACCATGGAGCGCGTCCAATTCACCACCAATTGGAGTCCCGCATGAGCCCCGAACCCGTTCCCACCGGCTCCCGGCTCGAACCCGAACCGATCCGGCGCCGTGATTTTCTCGGACTGAGCGCACTGTGGTCCGCCGCGGTAGCGTTGCTGTTCGGTTTGTTCGGCGCCCTGCGATTGCCGCGTGCCGCGGTCGTGCCGATGGCATCGCGCAAGTTCCGCGTCACTGTTCCTGACACGCTGACGCCCGGCGAAGCGTTGGTGCCGGCCGGGCGCTCGGTGGCGGTGTTCCGCGATCCCGACGGAGCGGTCTACGCGATCTCGCGCGTGTGCACGCACTTGGGGTGCTTGGTGAAGTCCGAGGCCGACGGTTTCCACTGCCCGTGTCACGGCTCGCGGTTTGCGCCCGACGGGTCGGTGGTGAAGGGCCCGGCGCCGAAGGCGTTGGGGTGGCTCGCGGTGGCGAAAGCGAGCGCCGGCACTGTCATTGTCGACGAGGGCAAAACCGTTGCGCCCGGAACGAAGGTGACGGTATGAACCAGAGCCCCGCGGAGGCGCCGGCGACGCGGCGCTTTCTACAGAACCTGGGCGAGTTGCCGCAGCAACTCAAGACCAGCGTGGTGCGCAGCGGCGCCCCGACGTCGGACCGCAGCCGCTCGTCGTTCGTGTTCGGAAATCTCTTCCTCCATCTGCACGCGGTCCGCGTGCACCGGTGGACGCTGCGATGGGTAACGACGTGGGGCCTCGGCATCATGTCGGTGTCGGCGTTCTTGCTCACGCTCGCGACCGGCATTCTGCTGATGTTCTACTACAAGCCGTACCCGACGGCGGCGTACGACTCGATCAAAGACATTCACTTCGTCGTCCCGACCGGGCTCTTCATTCGCAACATTCACCGCTGGGCCGCGCAACTGATGGTGGTCGCGGTGCTGCTGCACATGACGCGCGTATTCTACACCGCCGCCTATCGCTCGCCGCGCGAATACAACTGGGTCATCGGCATGGGCTTGCTGGTGGTGACGCTGGGGCTGTCGTTCACCGGCTACCTGCTGCCGTGGGATCAGCTCGCGTACTGGGCCATCAACATCGGCGCCAACATCGCGCAGTCGCCGCGTGAAGTGACCGACGCGTTGGGGATTACCGCGTACTTCGATCCGGGTGGATTGCAAAAGTTCATTCTGCTCGGCTCCGAGGACGTCGGCGAGGAGGCGCTCATCCGCTTCTATCTCCTCCACGTGATGATCCTCCCGCTCGCGTTGGCGCTGCTGATGGGCGTGCATTTCTGGCGCATCCGCAAGGACGGCGGCATGGCCAAGCCGAGTGACGCCGACGCGCGCGTCGGATCGTTGGGCCCTGAGACCTATCCGGTTTTCACGGAAGCTCCGACAAAGACCTATCACCTCGCCGCGATCGTCCGCGGACGCACGCCGGCCGTCGGCCGCGGTCCGGAGAGGACGCTGCCGGCGATGCCGCACCTGTTCTACGCCGAGCTAGCCGTGCTGATGCTGACCGTGCTGATCTGCGTCGCGCTGTCGCTGCTCTCGAATGCCCCGCTCAAGGAACTCGCAAATCCGGCGGTGCCGGAAAATCCCGCCAAGGCGCCGTGGTACTTCCTCGGTCTTCAGGAACTGGTGTCGTACTCGGCATTCATGGGCGGTATCGGCATTCCGACGGTCGTCATCGTTGGGCTGTTGCTGATCCCGTACCTTGATCGCGAAACCAGCGGTACCGGCGATTGGTTCGGCGGCGCCGGCGGTCTGCCGCTGGTG
This sequence comes from Binatia bacterium, assembly GCA_035541895.1. Classification (GTDB taxonomy): domain Bacteria; phylum Desulfobacterota; class Binatia; order HRBIN30; family JACQVA1; genus DATKMK01. The sequence continues at coordinate 63,414 of DATKMK010000103.1, forward strand.
ATGCGCTCGACCGTGTTCGGTCTGCTCGCGGTGCTGGCGGTGGAAGTGTTCGCGATGCGCTTTGGATGGATTCGCGAGTGGTTTCCCGCCGCGCCGCAACTCCTCATCACGCTCGTCAACCCCGGGACGGTGCTGACGGCAATCTACGCGGCGTACTCATTGTGGTGCGTGCGCCGCTACGATTCGACCCGCGCCGGCGCGCTCGGGTTGTTCACCTGCTTCCTGTGCGGCTTCATCGTGCTCACCATCGTCGGTACGCACTTCCGGGGGCCCAACTGGGAGTTCTACTGGTCGCCGTCGCAATGGCCGGCGCACTGATGCAACGCTGATGGGCTCTGCCATGAACACCGCGCGTGCGAATAAAGTTCTTCTGCTTGCGTCCAGTCTGATTACACTCGCGCTACTCGTCGTCGCCGCCTACCGCGAGAACGTCGCCAAAGAATGGCGGCAGATTCAGCGCGACTACCGCGCGCAACTCCCGCCGCAGCAGGCGGAGGCCTTCGAGATCCAACTGCGGCAGGTCTACAACCCGCCGCTGCACGCCACCGATCGCTGTATCAGTTGTCACGTCGGCATGGCGCCGGGCGAGACCGGTATCAAGAGTCGGTCGATTTTCACCACCCATCCCGACGTCGGCCACGATCCGCTGCAATACGGCTGCGTGGTGTGTCACGGCGGACAAGGTCGGGCAACCGAGAAGGCGGACGCGCACGGCACCGCCCCGCATTGGCCGGAGCCGATGCTTCCCAAACAGTACGCCTATGCCGGTTGCGGCAGTTGCCATACGCACCTCGCGGTGCCGAATCTCGCCGAAGTGGCGCGCGGCGGTGCGCTGATCGAGCGCTACGACTGCCTCGCCTGCCATGCACTCGACAAACGCGGCGGAACGTTGCGTCCCGGCGGCGCCGAAGGCGTGACGGCGCCCGATCTGTCGCGCATCGGCGGCGCCGGGGTCGGTAGCGAGTGGTACCTCGATCATTTCGCGAAACACCGCGAGGCGTCGGCTGGGCCATGGCGCGCGTCGTTCGGCGAGATGCCCGCGCCCGACCGCGGCGCGATCACCGCCTTCTTGCAGTCGCGCGTCGGCGCGCCCGGCTTGGTCGAGGCCAAGGCGACCTTCCACTCGCTCGGTTGCCGCGGTTGCCACAAGATCGGCGGCGTCGGCGGCGACGACGGCCCGGATCTCTCGCGCGAAGGCGAAAAGGATCCGGCGCGGCTCGACTACTCGCACGTTGCCGGCGAGCACACCTTCGCCAATTGGCTGAAAGAGCACTTCAACAACCCGGCGCAGATCGTGGCCAACTCGGGGATGCCGCTGCTCGGCTTGCGCGAGACGCAGGTCGAGCAACTCGTGCTCTACCTGCTTTCGCTGCGGCGCAGCGACTACCCCGAGGCCTACTGGCCTCGCGATCGCATCCGCGCCGAGCGCTTCGCCGAACGCGAGTTCGCCACCGACGGGGCGACGCTCTTCGGCACCTTTTGCGCCGCCTGTCACGGCCCGCGCGGCGAGGGCATGCGTTACCCGGGAGCCGCTGCGTTTCCGGCGATCGGCAATGCCGACTTCCTCGCCATCGCGTCGGATCGTTTTCTGCACGCCACGATCCAACACGGCCGTCCCGGTCGGCGCATGCCGGCGTGGGGCGAGAAGGACGGCGGCCTACGGCCGGCGGAAGTCGACGCAGTGGTTGCGTACATTCGTTTGCTCGGCGGTGTTCCCTCGCCGGCTGAGACCGAACCGCGCCGATGGGTGAACGGCAGCGTCGAAGACGGCAAGCGGTTGTTCGCGGCAAATTGTGCGACCTGCCACGGCGCCGACGGCGAAGGCAAGGAAGGGCCGCAGCTTCACAACCAGAGCCTGCTGCAGGCCGCTACCGATCGCTACTTGGTCGAAACCGTCAAACGCGGGCGGCATGGCACTGCCATGCCGACATTCGCGGCAGCGGCGACGACCCATCGGCTGCTCTCCGACACCGAAATCGAAACCACTGTGAGCTTCATCCGGAGCTGGGAGGTATCGTCATGAGACGCAAGGGACTGACGCGACGCGAGTTCCTCGAAGCTGCGGCGGCGACCGGTTTTGGCGCCTTCGTCGCGTCCGCCACCGGCGCGTGGGCGCTCGACGCCATCGACAACCCACTCGCCCACTATCCCGATCGCGATTGGGAAAAGGTCTATCGCGATCTGTGGAAGTACGATTCGACGTACACCTTCTTGTGCGCGCCCAACGATACGCACAACTGCATCCTCAACGCCTACGTTCGTTCCGGCGTGATCACCCGCATCGGCCCGACCATGCGCTACGGCGAGGCGACCGACCTGTACGGCAACCAATCGAGTCACCGTTGGGATCCGCGCATCTGTCAGAAGGGTCTGGCGCTGACGCGGCGCTTCTACGGCGACCGCCGGTTGCGGCACTGCATGGTACGCGCGGGCTACAAGAAATGGGTTGAGGCCGGCTTCCCGCGTGGTGCCGACGGCCGGCCGCCGGTCGAATACTTCAATCGCGCGCGCGACGAGTGGGTGCGCATGAGCCACGAGGAAGCCGCCGGCATCGTCGCGGCGGCGCTCAACAACATTGCAACCGCGTACACCGGCGAAGCCGGGATGAAGCGCCTGACCGCGCAGGGCTACGTGCCCGAGACCATCGCCGCCACCAAGGGCGTCGGTACGCAGGTAATGAAGTTCCGCGGCGGCATGCCGCTGCTCGGCATCACCCGAGTCTTCGGCATGTATCGCATGGCCAACTCGATGGCGCTGCTCGATGCCAAAATCCGTGGCGTCGGCCCGGATCAGGCGATGGGCGCACGCGGCTTCGACAATTACTCCTGGCATACCGACCTGCCGCCCGGACATCCGATGGTCACGGGCCAGCAGACCGTCGAGTTCGATCTGCACTCCGTCGAGCAAGCGAAGACGGTGGTGGTCTGGGGCATGAACTGGATCACCACCAAGATGCCGGATTCGCATTGGCTCACCGAAGCGCGACTCAAGGGCACCCGCATCGTCGTCATCGCCTGCGAATACTCGGCGACGTGCACCAAGGCCGACGATGCGATCGTCGTGCGCCCGGGAACGACTCCGGCGCTCGCCCTCGGGCTCGCCGGCGTCATCATGCGCGAGAAGCTTTACGACGCCGATTACGTCAAGCGCTTCACCGATCTCCCCGTCCTGGTCCGCACCGATACGTTGAAGTATCTGCGCGCGAGCGAAGTGTTCGGCGGCGACCTCGCCGCACTGAGCAATCAGACCAAAGTGCTGGGCACCGACGACAAGCCGCCGCCGCCCGGTGTGCAAACCGACATGCTCGTGCCCGAGGCGCTGCGCAAGGACTGGGGCGACTTCATCTGGTGGGATCGCACGTCGAATGCGCCGAAGGCCATCACCCGCGACCACGTCGGCGCTCACTCGGGCATCGGCGACCCGCAGCTCGAAGGCAGCGTCGATGTCACCCTCGCCGACGGCACCAAAGTCCGCTGCCGGCCGGTATTCGATCTGGTGAAAGAGTACGCTGATCACTTCGATCCGAAGACGGTCGAAGAGCTGACCTGGGCGCCGGCTCAGGCGGTGGAGAAACTCGCGCGGCACATCGCGGCAAATCCCGGCACCACCTTGTTTGCGATCGGCATGGGACCGAATCAATTTTTCAACAACGACAACAAGGACCGCGACATCTTCCTGCTCGCCGCGCTCACCGGCAACGTCGGCAAGATCGCCGGTAACGTCGGCTCGTACGCCGGCAACTATCGTACCGCCCTGTTCAACGGTGCACCGCAGTACATCAACGAAAACCCGTTCGATCTCGAACTCGATGCGAGCAAGCCGGCGCGGCCGAAGCAGTACTGGAAGGCCGAATCCGCGCACTACTACAACCACGAAGATCATCCGCTGAAGGTCGGCAACAAGATGCTGACCGGCGCGAGTCACATGCCGTGCCCGACCAAGTCGCTGTGGTTCGCCAACGCCAACTCGATCCTCGGCAACGTCAAGTGGCACTACAACACGGTCGTCAACGTGTTGCCCAAGATCGAGTTGATCTGCGTGAACGAATGGTGGTGGTCGACCTCGTGTGAATGGGCGGACGTGGTCTTCGCGGTCGACTCGTGGGCCGAGCTGAAGCATCCCGACATGACGGCGTCGGTAACGAATCCCTTCTTGTCGGTGTTTCCGCGCACGCCGTTGCCGCGGGTATTCGAGACCCTTGGCGACATCGAGGTCCTGGCACTGGTGGGAAAGAAGATGGCGGAGGTGACCGGCGATCAGCGCTTCGCCGACTGCTGGAAGTTCGTCAACGAGGGGACCGTCGATGTGTATCTCCAGCGCATCCTCAACGCATCGTCGAATACCAAAGGCTACAAGTTCCTCGAGTTGGAGGAGAAGGCAAAGCAGGGCATCCCAACACTGATGCTGACGCGGACCGATCCGAAGACCGTCGGCTACGAGCAAGTGACGGAGTCGCGCCCGTGGTACACCAAAACCGGCCGGCTCGAGTTCTATCGCGAAGAGGACGAGTTCATCGAAGCGGGTGAGAATCTTCCCGTCCATCGCGAGCCGATCGACTCGACCTTCTTCGAGCCCAACGTGATCGTAGCGCCGAAGCATGAAGCGCTGCGGCCGGCCGGGCCGAAGGACTACGGCGTCGACCCGAGCGACTTGTCGTGCGAGGTGCGACAGGGTCGCAACGTCGCCCTGACGTGGGCGGAGGCGAAGAAGACCCAACATCCGCTGGCGAAGGACGGCTACCGTTTCGTCTTTCACACGCCGAAATATCGGCACGGCGCGCACACCATGCCGATCGACACGGATATGGTGGCGTTTCTGTTCGGTCCGTTCGGCGACGTCTATCGTCACGACAAGCGCACGCCGTTCGTCGCCGAGGGCTACGTCGACATTCATCCGGAAGACGCGAAGGCGTTGGGGGTCGACGACGGCGACTACGTGTGGATCGATTCCGATCCCAACGATCGGCCGTTCCGCGGCTGGCAGCAAAACGCGAAAGATTACAAGTTCGCGCGCCTCCTCTGTCGCGCCCGTTATTATCCGGGGACGCCACGCGGCGTGACGCGTATGTGGTTCAACATGTACGGCGCGACGCCTGGGTCGGTCGAGGGCCGCGAGACGCGGGCCGACGGCCTCGCGAAAAATCCGCGCACGAACTACCAAGCCATGTTCCGCTCCGGCTCGCATCAATCGGCGACGCGCGGTTGGCTCAAACCGACGTGGATGACCGATTCGCTGGTGCGCAAGGATATGTTCGGACACACGATCAACAAGGGCTTCATGCCCGATGTGCATTGTCCGACCGGTGCGCCGCGCGAATCGATCGTCAAGATCACCAAAGCCGAACCTGGCGGGATCGACGCCAAAGGCTTGTGGCGCCCGGCCAAGTTGGGGCTGCGTCCCGGCTACGAGAGCGCGGCGATGCGCCGCTTCCTCAAGGGCGAGTTCAATCCCGAGGGCGGTGAAGGAGGCAAGGTCTAATGGCTCGCGTACACAACTGGCAGATCGGCCGCGAGATGTCCTATTGGTACCCGGAGTCGCGACCGCAGAAGCAGTTCGCCGCCGTCTTCGACACCAACAAGTGCATCTCCTGTCAAACCTGCACGCTCGCGTGCAAGACGACGTGGACCTCCGGCAAGGGCCAGGAGTACATGTTGTGGAACAACGTCGAGAGCAAGCCGTACGGCTTCTACCCGATCGCGTGGGATCTCAGGCTGCTCGACAAGCTCGGCCCGCAGGGCTGGAAGGGCGGGCCGTACGAAGGGCGCACGCTGTTCGAAGCGGCGGAAGCCGGCGAGCGCGTGCTCGGATGGCGGCCGGAGGAACTCGACTACACGCATCCGAACCTCGGCGAGGACGACTGCGCCAACATGGTCGACCTCGGCGCCGCTATGGAGATCCCGCACGCCAACTGGTTCTTCTACCTCGCACGTATCTGCAACCACTGCACCTATCCCGCGTGTCTCGCCTCGTGCCCGCGCGGCTCGATCTACAAGCGGCCGGAAGACGGCATCGTGCTGATCGACCAGGGGCGCTGCCGCGGCTACCAGGAATGCGTCAAAGGGTGCCCCTACAAGAAGGTCTTCTACAACCCGATGACCGGGACGTCCGAGAAGTGCATCGCGTGCTTCCCGAAGATCGAAATCGGCGAGCAGCCGCAGTGCTTCGTCAACTGCATCGGCAAGATCCGCTTCGCCGGCTTCGTGTCGACGCCCGACAAGGCCCGCGACGACAATCCGCTCGACTATCTGGTGCATGTGAAGAAGGTCGCGCTGCCGCTCTATCCGCAGTTCGGCCTCGAACCGAACATTTATTACATTCCGCCGATTCACGTGCCCCGCCCGTTCTTGCGGCAGATGTTCGGCCCCGGTGTCGATCACGCGATCGACGTCTACCGCGGCGCGGCCGACAATCCGGATCTCGCCGGCTTGTTGTGCCTGTTCGGCTCGACCGCGAACGTCGTGCCGCGCTGGAAGCGGACGGGTGACGTCGTGATCGGTTTGGACGACGCCGGCAAAGAACTGGTGCGCGTACCGCTGAAAGAGCCCGTGCATGTCCGCGAGGCGTTCGATGCCGCACGTGGCGTTGCGCGCACCAATATCTCGTGACCGTGCCGACTGTGGAGAATGATCATGCAGCACAAATCACTTGGGGGCATCGCGGTCGCGATCCTGTCCGTCCTGTTCGTGAGCGATCCGGCGCGTGGCGCGTCGACGTCGAGTGCTGAAGTCGTCGCGGTCCGCGCCACGCAGGTTCCCACCACGCCCGACGACGCGGCGTGGGAGAACGCGCCCGTGTTCGCCGCCGCGCTCGTGCAACAGGACATGGTCGAGCCGCGCTTGCTGCAACCATCGACCGACAAGGTTGACCTCCGCGCGCTCACCGACGGCAAGCGCATCGTGTTTCGATTGGAGTGGGCAGACTCGACGAAAAACGATCTGCCAGGCTTAGGAAAGTTCTCCGACGCGTGTGCGGTCCAACTGCCGGTGAGCACCGGGCCCGATGTGCCCGCGCCGCAGATGGGTGAATCGCAACGACCGGTCGAGATCACATACTGGCGGGCGTTCTGGCAATCGACGGTCGACGGTCGCGACGACTCGATCAACGCCCTGTTTCCCAACGCGACCGTCGATCACTATCCGTTCGAAGCCGCCTCGCTGGAAACGGGCTCGCCGGCGCAGCAGGCAATGGCGAAACGCTACGCGCCCGCGCGCGCGCTCGACAACAACATGGCGGGGCCGCGCGATCGGCCGGTGCAGGATCTGATTGCCGAAGGCCCCGGCACCATTGCGCCGGCCCCGAAGCAACTGTCCGATGGGCGCGGTGTGCGCACGCAGACCGGCTGGCGTGTGATGCTCTCGCGACCCGTGCCGGCCGGACTGGAACCGGGTCAGCGAACGCAGGTGGCGGTCGCGGTGTGGGAAGGCGCGCATCAAGAAGGCGGCAGCCGTAAAATGCGCTCGCCGTGGGTCCCACTGCTGCTGCAGAAGTGAGTCGGTCGAGAAACGGAGATCGGGATGAAACCGAACGATGACGTGCGCGCGTTGATCGCCGAGGCCGCGGAATGGCGACTCATCGGACTATTGCTTGAACGACCGCGCGGTGATTGGCACCGCGAGGTGGCGACGCTGTTGGAAGAGGTGCGCGATAAACCACTGCGCGCGGCTGCGACCATCGCGGTAACCAACGAGGGAGCGTATCTGCGTCTGGTAGGACCCGGCGGCGTTGTCTCGCCCCGGGAGGTTGGGCATCGATCGTTCGTGGATCCTGGCCAGTTGCTGGCGCGGCTCGCGGCCGTTTATGACGCCTTCGCGTTTCGTCCGCACGTTGAGGAGCCAGTCGATCACATTGCGGTCGAAGCCGGATTCGTCGGCTACTTGTTGCTCAAGCAAGCCTTCGCGGCCGCGAAGGGGGACCGGGAGGATGCGGCGATGATCGAGAAGGCGCGCCACGCATTCATCGCCACCCACCTCGGCGGTTTCGTCTCCGGATTCGCCACGGGCGTGGCGAGCGCCGGCGCGTCGCATCTGTCGGCCGCAGCCCGCTGTCTGGAAGCACGCGTCCCCGCGCAACCACTTCTTCCGGTGGGTCTTCCCGCGGATGATTCCGTCGACATCTGCGGGGCATGCGGAATCGGTGATTCGAAATGAGCCCTCTCGCGCGCTGGTGAGCGGTGCGCGCCCGAACTCGTCAAACCCGCTGGGCGCTGCGTCCGCCGGCTCGTTCGTTCACCTCGGCATGCTCGGCCGGACTCAAAAGACGCTGCGCCATTGGAAACAGCACATGATCTTCCTTGGCGATGTGGGCGCGCAGCAGCTCGATCAGTTCGATCGCGTGAGCGTGCTGCGCCGCGCTGTCATCCGCACGCACGGCCGCGCAGAGGTCGGCGAGTAGTTCGCGGAACCGTGCATGCTCGGCATTCATGACTGCGAGCGGTCCGCTATCCGAGCCGATATGCCGCGCTAAAACCGGGAACAACGCCTGTTCCTCGAGGTCGAAGTGCTGGCCGACTTCGCCGGCGAGGAAACTCGCAAACCCGGCCACCGTGGCTGCCGCTCCGTTGGTCAGCGTAGACTCCACGGTGTCCAGCCGTGCCAGCACGTCCTGATGCTGAGAGCTGAGCAAGTCGATCGTTTGAGTCATTGGGCGTCCTTTCTTTTCCAGCGTCACCGGACGCTCGGATTGTTTGCGTGCGAGGCTAGGGCTTGTGGGACCATTCAGGTATGATGGCGATCATAGAGGGAGTGATGACGGGCATCGAGGGACTAAGGGGGTTCCGCCAGTTGCCTGCGGCGGATCGTCAAGAAATCGCGACTGCGACGCGCGAGCAGCGCGCGACGGCGGGGCAAACACTCTTCATGGAACGTCAAGCAGCCGACAGTCTGTGGGCGGTGAAGACCGGCCTCGTGCACATCGTTCGGCACGGGCCAGAAGGACGCGAGATCGTGCTCGAAGTCATTCCACCGGGTGAGTTGTTCGGTGCGGTGGTCGCAATCGAAGATCGTCCGTATCCGGCTTCAGCGGTCGCTGCTGAGGATTCCGTCGTGTGGCGAATGCCGGCGGGACTCGCGCGCTCGCTCTGTCAAAAATATCCTACGCTGCGAGCGACGATCTTGGATCAAGTCACCAGCCGCCTGCGCGGTGCACACGAGCGGCTCCGTTCGCTGGCGCTGGAGCGCGTGGAACAACGGCTGGCGCGAATGTTGTTGACGTTGGCGGAGAAAATCGGGCAGCAAGACAACGGTGTGACCGTGCTGAGCGTGACGCGCCAAGAGTTGGCCGACATGATCGGCACCACGGTCGAATCGACGATCCGCATTACCAGCAAGTGGCAGCAGGCGGGTATCGTGAGTTCCTCACGGCATCGCTTGGGACTCACCAATCCGTCGGCGCTGCGCACGATCGCGCATGGGCACGACGAGGCCGCGATCATCGGACCTGCTTGCGGAAAAATACGGTCGCCAAGCTCAAGATGACGATGCCGTAAACCAACAGCACCCCCGCTTCGTCTTTCAACTCCGCAAAGCCGGCGCCCTTGAGGAAAATGCCGCGGGCGATGGCGATGTAGTAGCGCAACGGAATGATGTAGGTGAGCTTCTGCACCAACGGCGGCATGCTCGCGATCGGGAACATGAAGCCCGAGAAGAACATGTTGGGCAGAATAACGAACTGACCGGCCATCGAGGCTTGCTGTTGCGTGTTCGAGATCGCCGAGACCACCAACCCCATTCCGAGACAGGTGAGAATGAACAGTCCGGTGAAGCCCAGGAGCAAGGGCAAGCTGCCGGCGATCGCGACCTCGAACCAGAACGTGCCCACCAGGATGACCACGGCGATGTTGATGTAGCCGAGTCCGATGAACGGGATCGCCTTGCCGAGGATCAATTCGTAAGACCGGATCGGCGTGACGATCAGTTGTTCCATCGTCCCGCGCTCTTTCTCCTTCACGATGGCGATGGCGGTCAGAATCACCAGCGATTCCATCAACAGCACGCAAATGATTCCCGGCACCATGAACTTCACGCTGCGCAGCTCGGGGTTGAACCAGATGCGCGGCTCGACGCTGATGATCGGATGGCGCAAGACCTGCGCAGCGCCGGTTTTGTCGACCATCTGCACGTCGACGGCTTGGGTCAGCGTGATCTGTTCGAGATACGCCGAGGCGATCATCGCGGTGTTCGAGTTGCTGCCGTCGAGTGCAGCCATCACCTCGGCCGGCTGGTTGCGCTTGAGCTTGGACGCAAAGTCCGGCGGGATCGCCAGGGCGACCTTCACCTGTCCGCGATCGAGCAGTCGATTGACCGCGTTCACCCCTGTGCAGTCGGCACGCACGCGGAAGTAGCCGCTGCGTTCGAGCTGTTCGACATACGCCCGGCTCTCGGCGGTCTGGCTATAGTCGCACACCGCGAGATCGATGTTGTCGATGTCGGTCGCCACGACGTAGCCGAAGATGAACAGCTCCATCACCGGCATCAACAACACCAAGCCAAACATCCGCCGATCGCGGCGGATCTGGATGACTTCCTTCCAGACGATCTGGACGATGCGCGCCAGCGATGCTTGCATGCGGCACTACTCCAGCTTGTCGCGAAAGCGGGTCGCGCTCAGCCACACGATGCCGCTGCCGAACAGCATGAGCAGACAGGCTTCGGGCCACAGCACGCTCAAGCCGACGCCCTTCAGATAAATCCCGCGGATCGCAGTGACGAAATAGCGCGCGGGGAAAAAGTAGCTCAGCACCTGCACCGGAATCGGCATGTTTTCGAGCGGGAAGACGAAGCCGGAGAGCAACACCGACGGCATCAGCGACATGAAGATCGCCGCCAGCATCGCGTTCTGCATGGTGTCCGCGATCGTCGAGACAAAGACGCCGACCCCCAGTGAGCTGATGAGATAAAGAATCGCGAAGATCGACAGTTGCACCAGGCTGCCTTTGATCGGCACGTGGAACAGTAGGTAGCCCGCGGCAATGACGATGCCGAGGTCGATCAGCGCGATGATGACGTACGGAACGATCTTGCCGATCATCATCTCCAGCGGCCGGACGGGCGAGACCAGAATTTGTTCGATGGTGCCGCGTTCTTTTTCCTTCACGATGCTGAGTGCGGTGAGAATCGCGCCGACGATCATCATGATCACGGCAATCACGCCCGGCACGATGAAGTTGACGCTCTTCAGCTCCGGGTTGTACCAGACCCGACTTTTGACCTCGATCGGCGCCGTCAAGCGGCCGCTCGGGTCGGCGCGCAGCGCGATGAACTGGTTGATGATTGCCAGCGCGTAGCCTTGGGCGATGGTCGCGGTGTTGGAATCCGAGCCATCGATCAACACCTGCACGGCGGTCGGCTCGCCCTCCCGCAAGCGATCGGCGAAGTCGCGTGGGATCACCGCCGCCGCGCGGGCGGCATCGGTGGTGAGATCGCGTTCGACGTCGCGCTCGCTGCGCGCGAAGCGCACGATCTGAAAGTAGCCGGAACGGATCATCTGCTGGGTCAGGTCGCGGCTCTCCGGCGTCTCGCTGTAGTCGAGAATCGTGAGTGGGACGTTGTCGACGTCGTAGCGAATCCCGTAGCCGTACATGATCAGCATGCTGATGGGATAGAGAAAGGTCAGAATCAGGCTGCGCCGATCGCGGAGCACGTCGATGAACTCGCGGCGCATGATCGCGCGCATGCTCCGGAGAGATTTCCGCCACCGGGACTCGAGCATCGTCCGCCGCGCCTCCTCATTCCGCGGGTCGGGATGAGAGACGTGATGGTGGGCAAACTCGTGGCGCAGCATCCGACCCATTCATAACGTGATTCTCCCAACTAGCCGCGAGCGTCGGCGCGAGCAAGTCGCGACGCATTCGGTCGTGCGGGTGAGCGGGGGGCCGTCGATTTCTTCCCGCCGTCCCTCCTCGAAGCGCAGCATCGCCATCTGGGCACGGCCGGATCGTGGAACCGCTTGGTTGCCCGCGGGGACTTCCTGCTCTACGCTCGTGGCAGTGAGCACTGCCCATATGCACCCTCTGAGGTTTGTACGACGAGGACGACGACATCGCGCGGCCCGCCTACCGTACCCATGATTGCGCGCGCGCTCACCATCGCCGGATCGGATTCGGGCGGCGGCGCCGGAATTCAGGCGGACCTCAAGACCTTCACGGTGTTCCGCGTATTCGGAACCAGTGCGGTGACCGCCCTCACTGCGCAGAACACTACCGGCGTCAGCGGCATCGAGCGGGTGTCACCGGCGTTTGTCCGGGCGCAGATCGATGCGGTGATGAGTGACATCGGGGCGGATGCCGTGAAGACCGGAATGCTTGCCGACGCCGCGATCGTGGAGACGGTGGCCGAGGCCGTGCGCGACTGGCGGATCGAACAGCTCGTCGTCGATCCGGTCATGATCGCGCAGCACGGCGCGCGGCTGCTGCAGGCTGACGCATCGGAAGCCTTGCTGGCGCAGTTGATTCCGTTGGCGCGGCTGGTGACGCCGAATACGCACGAGGCTGCCGCGTTGACGGGCTTGCCGGTCTCGACCGAAGCCGAGATGCGTCTCGCCGCGCGCGCCTTAATCCAACGCGGAGCACGCGCCGTGCTGCTCAAGGGCGGCCATCTCTGCGGCGGCGATGCGCTCGATGTCTTGGACGACGGTCGCGAGGTGCGGATTCTGCGGGCTCCGCGCATCGCCACGCCGCACACGCACGGCACCGGTTGCCAGCTCTCGGCGGCGATCGCCGCGAATTTCGCGCTCGGCCGCTCACTGGCTGATGCTGTCGCCGTGGCGAAGCGCTTCATCACCGAGGCGATCGGTGGTGGACTCGCGATCGGTCGCGGAACCGGCCCGGCGAATCCGTTGGCGTGGCTGGATACGAAAAACCGGTAGGTTCCAGAGGTCATAGGTCTCGAACCCTCTTCGTGCCTTTGCGCCTCAAACGGTTCTTGCTACGTTTGCTCCATGCCATTCGAGATCAGTCCGAGCGACCTCAAGCGACGGCTCGAGCACGGCGATGATGTCGTGATTCTAGATGTCCGAGAGCCCGAGGAGTTGGCGATCGCCCGCCTGGATGGCGCCGTTCACATTCCGATGGGCGAAATCGCCGGGCGCTTGCACGAATTGGATCCCGACAAGGAAGTGGTCGTCATCTGTCATCACGGGATTCGCAGCGCGCAGGTCGCCGGCTTCCTCGCGCAGCGCGACTTCGCCCGCGTCGTGAATCTCACCGGCGGCATCGACGCGTGGTCGTGCACGGTCGACCCGCGTGTGCCGCGGTATTGAGTGGGACGCTAGCGGCCGCGTCTGACGACTTTCCGCGGCGGGCTGGCATTGATGTGACCATGGCGCCGACCCGACGATTGTTCGTGAACGGTTCGTTCGCTGTGCTTGAAGCCGCGGCGATCGAGTTGCTGCGCACCCTGCAGCGGGCGCACGCCCCCCTCGCCCCGCTCTGGGTGATCGTCCCGACAAATTTGCTGCGCCTGCAGCTCGGCCGGGCAATGGCCGCGGGCACGGCCGGCCATGCAAATCTCCGCTGCCTGACCTTGTTGGATTTGGCGCGTGAACTCGGCGAAGTGTCCCTCCTGACCTCGGGTGCGCGAGCACTTTCGGAACTGGCTGCGCTCGCGCTGATTCGCCGGCTCTTGCGCGAGCGGCCCACCGTCTACTTCGCCGCCCTCGCGGATCGGCCGGGATTACCTGCGGCGCTGCTCGCGACGTTCAACGACCTGGCCGACGGCGAAGTCGATGCACCACGTTTCTACGATTTCGCAACGGCGCTGCCGTCGGATTCAGCAAGCCGGGATCGCTTGGAAGCGGTGGCGCAGTTGTACCGGGCATATCGCGAGGAGTTGGAGCGGGTTCACCTTTACGACCGCAACGATCTATTGCTCGCCGCGGCCGAGCGCGCGCCGGTTCATCGTCCGCCCGGTGGCCAAGTGATCTTGTATGGCTTCTACGACTTCACACCGCTGCAGCGCCGGCTCGTAGCCGCGGTGGTACGCGGCAGCGACGCAATTGCCTTCATGCCGTGGGAGGAAGGGCCGCGCTTTGCCTATGCAACGCCGACGCTGACGTGGCTGCGCTCGCTGGGGTTCGCCCTCACGCTCTTGGCCGATGCGCCGGACGTAGGCAGCGACGTGGCGCGCGCACAGCGGAGGGTGTTCGATGGCCCGTCCGAGCTACCGAGTCACAGCGCCGACGGAACGCTGCGGGTGATTTCTGCACCGGGCGAAGGCCGCGAGGTACGCGAAATCGTCCGCAAGATTCTGGAGCTCGTGCGGGTATCCGACTGGCGATTCGACGCGATCGGTGTGTTGCTGCGCGCCCGTGACCCGTACGCCGGCGAATTGATCGACTGCCTGCAGCGCTGCGGGATTCCGGTGTATTGCGAAGGCGGCCGCCCGTTGACCGATACTGCCGCCGGCCGTGCGTTGCTGCTGCTCTTGCGCGTGCTGCAAGAGGATTTCGCCCGCCCGGCAGTGATCGAGTTTGCCACGACCGCGTCGATTCCGTTCACGACCCTGATGGCCGATGGCACTCGCTGCACGCCGGCCCAGTGGGACGTCCTTTCTGCCGAGGCGGGCATCGTCGCGGGGGCGGCGCAATGGACGGACCGACTCGCCGCGCTGCGGCGGCGCTACGCGACGCAGCAACGTGATGATGAAGAGCCCGCGCCCGGGCTCGCCGCTCGTCTCGGCGAAATCGAGCGCTGCGAGCGCTTCATCAAACGGCTCGCGACGGATCTCGCGGCAATTCCGCGGCGTGGCCCATGGCAACAGATCGTGCCGGCCCTACTCGACACATTTTCACGCTACGTCGAGCCGAGCGACACCGCCGAGCTGATTCGCCGCACCATCGCTCCGCTTGCAACGCTGGATGACGTCGCGGGTGACGCAGCCATTGCGGACCTTGCTGCGGCCGTCATAAGCGCGCTGTCTTCCGGCAGCGAACCGGTCGGGACCTTCGGCTCGGGTGTCTTTGTCGGCGACATCATGCCGGCCCGCGGATTGTCGTTTCGTGCCGCCATCATCCCCGGACTGGTTGAACGGACCGTGCCGCGGCCGATCGCCGAGGATCCACTGTTGCGCGACGAGGAGCGCCAGCACCTCGGCGAGCGGAGCGGACTCTTCGTCGCACCCAAAGCTGCGGGCGTCGAAGAGGAACGACTCTTGTTCACGCTGATGCTGCGGAGCGCACAGGCTGCCGCGGTGTTGACCTTTCCACGACTGGACACGGTGACCGCACGCGATCGCCTGCCGTCGCTGTTCTTGCTGCAGACGCTGACCGCGGTCGCGGGGCGGCGGGCCAGCTACCGCGAGTTCGACGAGTGGGATTGCGTTCGCCGGGTCGAGCTGTCGCGGTTGCTGCCGCCATCGCTGGATGACGCGATTGACCGGTTCGAAGCGAATCTGGTGCGCGCCGGTGCCGTGCTACAGACGGGCGATGTTGCCGCGCTGCAAGCGCTGCTGGCATGCACCTTTTTCGCGACCGCGGTGCGTGCGGAAATGGCGCGCGGCCGCCCCGAGTTGACAACGTACGACGGCGTGTTCGTCGCCCCGATCGTGTTGCAACGCTTGAGCGCCGCCGACTGGACCCTGTCAGCGCGGCGGGTGCAAGCGTACCTTACGTGCCCGTTTCGGTTTTTTCTCGAACACATCTTGCAGATCGAAGCCCTCGACGAACCGGAGCGCATTGTCACGGTCTCGGCGCTCAGTCGCGGCAACTTGGTGCACGGGATCTTGCACCTGTTCTATGAGCGAGCGGTCGGCGCGGATCTGGTTCCGCTGTGTGACGCGACGCGCGACCGGGCCGAAGCCCTCATGGACGACGTGGCCACGATCCGCTGTCGCGAGTTGGAGGCCGAAGGGCTCACCGGGTTGCCGCTTGCGTGGCAGCACCAACAGCGAGTGCTGCGACGGATCTTGCGCGCGTTCATTGCCGCTGAGATTGACGGCGCCGATGATTTTCTGCCCGCCCGGTTCGAGCAGCACTTCGGCGACGAGGCGGGCGCGGTCCGCGTCGAGTTGCCGGATGGCGAAATGGTTCGCCTGCGCGGCCGCATCGATCGCATGGACTTGGCGGCTGACGGTCGCGGTCGCGTGATCGACTACAAAACCAGCCGCGCGAGCGAGGTGGCGTCCGACGTGATCGAGCCGGCGACCGTGCAGCTCCCGTTCTATCTCCACGCCGTTCGCACGCTCTTTCCCGAGCGGCGCTGGACACGCGCCGACCTGCTGTTTGTGAACGCCGACACCACGTTCGCGCGCGCCGGACTCGACGCGGCCGCACCAGCCGCGCAAACATCCGCGCTCGCGGCCGTGCTGGCGTCGGTGATGCGCGGCATCCGCTGTGGATATTTCCCCGCCGGCGCGCCGACCTGCCGGTACTGCGCCTTCCCAGCCGTCTGCGGGCGTGCGCCGGAGTTGTACCGCATGAAGACCGGGAACGACGGCGCGTCGTGATCATGCTCCCCGACGCCGACGCGCGACTGCGTGCGACGACCGATCTCGACCACAATCTGGTGGTCGACGCCGGCGCCGGCACCGGCAAGACGACGGTGCTGATCGAGCGCATCGTTCAACTCATCGCCAGCGGTCGTGCCGAGTTGCACCGCATCGCCGCGATCACGTTCACCGAGAAAGCTGCCGGCGAACTCAAGCTGCGGCTCCGCAACGTCCTCGAAGAGCGCGTGCAGGCCGGCGACGATGCCGACGAGCGGTTGCGCGCTGCACTCGAACAGCTCGATCGCGCGTCGGTGTCGACCATCCACGCGTTCTGCGCGGCGGTCCTGCGCGAACGGCCGGCGGAGGCCGGCGTTGATCCCAACTTCGCGATGCTCGATCAGCTCGGAGCCTTCGTCCTCCGCCATCAGGTGTGGGAGCGGTGGCTGGCGAGCGAGATGACGACCGGACCGGCCGTGTTGGTTCGCGCGATGGAAGCCGGGATCTCGTTCGACGCGATGCGTGATGCAGCGATGTATCTCGTCGAGAATCGCGATCTGTTGTCGTGGATCCCCGGACCGGTCGCTGCCGATCCGGACGCGTTTGTCGACGTACTGCGTCGCCATGTCGATACGCTTCGGGATCTGCAGCGGGACTGCCTTGACGCCGCCGACGCGGGCTGTCGCCAGATCGACGATCTGGTTGTCGCCTGCGACCGGCTCGTCGCCGCCGATGCCGACGCGGCCGTCGCCCTGCTCGAGCAACTTCAGATTCGCCCGACCGCGGGCAATCAGACGAACTGGAAGCCGCGAAGTCGACTGACGGAGGTCAAGAAGGTTTTCCGAGATCTTCGCGACGCTCTCGATGCGATCCGATCCGCGTGGTCACACAACTTGTGCGTCGAGCTGACGGCGTGGCTGACCGGGTATCTCGACACATACGATCAGGTGAAGCGGCAACGCGGGGCGCTCGACTTCGCCGACCTGCTGATCCGCACGCGTGAGCTGCTGGTGCGCCAAGGTTCGGTTCGGGCACAGTTGCAGCGGCGCTTCGACGCGTTGCTGGTGGACGAATTTCAAGACACCGATCCGCTGCAACTCGAAATCGTGTTCTTTCTCGCCGAGCGGCAGCCGCGGGCGACTCACTGGCAAGAGGTCGAGCTGGCGCCCGGCAAGTTGTTCCTGGTCGGCGACCCGAAGCAGTCCATCTATCGCTTTCGGCGTGCCGATATCGAGTTGTACGAGGCCGCGACACAGGCGGTCGCGCGAGCCGGCGCGACGCTCGATCTTCAGACCAACTTCCGCAGCCGGCGCTCCCTGGTCGCGTGGTTCAATCACCGGTTCAAACCATTGATTCAGCGGCCAGCGGACGGCGCGTATCAACCGGATTACGTTGATCTCGCCCCGCCGCCTGATTTACCGGAGGAGGACGTGCCGAGCGTTCGTGCTCTGCCCATCGCGATCTCACCCGACGCCTCGAGTCGGAGCGACGCTCTGCGCGCGGAGGCCCGGGTGGTGGCGGAATACATTGCGGCGATGCTGGAGACGGCGCAACTGCCAGGTGCCGACGGGGTCTGGCGGCCGCTTCACTTTCACGACATCGGCATCTTGTTTCGCGACAACGAGCCGATGCAGGCGTACGAAGACGCGTTGCGCGATCACGAGCTGCCGTTTCGTGTCGCAGGCGGTTCGCGGTTCTACGGGAGAGAAGAAGTCGTCGCGCTGGTGGCATTGTTGCGCGCGGTCGCCAATCCGCGCGATCAAGTCAACTTGGTGGCGGCGCTGCGCGGGCCGTTTTTCGGATTCTCCGACGAGCAACTGTATCGCTTCGCCAGCGCGGGCGGCGCGCTCGACTACAGCCGGCCGATTCCGGCGCGCGTCGCGCACGCGGATGGTCATGTTGAGTTTGCAGCCGCGTTCCAAAGTTTGCAGGCGCTGCATCGACGGACCATGGCAGACACGCCGGCGCAGCTCCTTGCGTCGCTGCTCGACGAGAGCCACGTGGCGGCGTTCTGCTTTCTCAAGCCGCAGGGCGACCAACGCGTCGCGAATCTCCTGAAGCTCGTCGACATCGCGCGCGCGCTCGAAGCCGAAGGGGTGCGTACCTTGCGCGGTCTGAGCCGCTTTCTCGCCGACCTCGAACGGCTGCAAGCCGAAGAAGGAGAATCACCAGTCGCCGAGGAATCGGATGACGTGATCCGGTTGCTCACGATTCACAAGGCCAAGGGGCTGGAGTTCCCGGTTGTGATCCTTGCCGACGGCAGCCGCGATCGCAGCGGTCGCTCGCCGATCGCAATCGTCGATCGAGGTGCGAGCCGCCTGGCGTTGAGTTTTGGCGGCGTGCGCACACAGAACTGGGACGCGCTGAAGGAGTGGGAAAAGCCGCGCAGTGATGCCGAGGCGATCCGTCTCTTGTACGTTGCGGCGACTCGCGCTCGCGACGCGTTAGTCATTCCATCTTACCCGGGCGAGGCTCGAGGATCATTTCTCGGCGCCCTTCTCGGCGACGCCGCCGCGGTTCCGCTGGTCGAGCCGCCAGTTTCCGATGCCGTTCATCGTTCTACCGGGCCGTTCCGCACCGACGCGCTTGCCCACCCCACCCCAGCGGACACGAATGCCACCCGAGTATGGGAGCAAGGGCGCGCCGCGCTCATCGCGACCGCTTCGGGAGCACCGCGTGTGCGCAGCGCCACCGCGATCGGTCATCGAACGTCGCCCGCGGTGCAGCCACCGCTGCCGATCGGACGCCGCGGTGATGGGGCGCAGCTCGGCACGCTCGTGCACGCCGTGCTGCAGCGAATCAATCTCGAGGAGGTCGGCGCCGCGGAGTCGCTTGTCGCCGGCTTGGCGGCAGGTGCCGGGATGTCAACCGGAACCGTGCGGGACGCGTGTGACCTCGTGCGCCGCGCAGTGTCGTTGCCGATCTTCACTCGCGCACGCTCGGCGGGCGGGTTCCAGCGCGAGGTTCCGTTTACGTGGTCGGTTCCAGACGGGGTGGTCGAGGGAATCGTCGATCTCGTGTTCGAGGAGCGCGAGCGGTTGGTGATCGTCGATTACAAGACCGACGACGTCGGCAGCGGGCGCGGCCTGGCCGATCGGGTTGCGCTGTATCGACCGCAGGCGGTTCTCTATGCCGCGGCACTCGAGGGGATTACCGGCCGGCCGGTCAAGGAAGTCGTGTTCGCGTTTCTTCGACCCGGCCTTGAGCGGTCGATACGCGCCGAGTGGCGGACCGAGGCTGAGAAGCTACTGCGGAGCGGATTTGCGACCTCGGCCCAATTCTGACACAAGCTTTCCGATGTTCGCGCGGCGAATGGCATTGTGCGCGTTGTTCGTCGTGCTCGCTGGCTGCGACCGCGAGGCCGACGTGGCGCAACCCGGCCCGTTCAAATCGGCGGCGCAGGTCGCTGCCGCCGCGGAGACTCCGGCGTTCCGCAATCTCGGCAAGCGCGGCGAGTCCAAGCTCTGAACGACCGACGCAGCACCAAAATTCCCGCAGACGAGAGTTGACTTTGACGCCTCTTGCCTCGATATAGTTGGTCATGTGTGGGGCTCGCGTGAGCGCGAGCCGCCGGTGAGGTGGAGGTGGCCGATGCCGAATTTCCGCCATCGTCTTCCGCGTAGTCAGCAACGTGAGTATGACCGCAGCAATGCAGTGCCCTCAGTACCGTTGCGGGTGAGCCCGCGTTTGGTGCGCGCCACCGACTTGCTCGCGGAGGCGTTGCCGCAGGGGCACCAGCCGGTGGTGGAGCGGCTGGCGCAAGCGGTGGCGGACGAAATCTGCGCGGCGCTGCGCGTGCCGGCGCTGCGGGTGCATGTACGCGGCACCCGTCCCTCGAACGCGCGTGGCGAGTTGCACGGGCTCTACAGCCCGGGGCGCAAGCAGGATCGCATTGAAGTGTGGATGATTACCGCGAAGCGGGGACAGGTGGTCGCATTCAAGACGTTCGTGCGGACGCTGTTGCACGAGATCTGTCACCATTTGGACTACGAACTGCTCCGTCTCGGAATTTCACTGCATACTGACGGGTTCTTCAAGCGCGAGTCGAGTTTGTTTGCGCAAATCCGCCGCGCGTTGCCCGCCGGCGCGGCGCGCGTGTCCGAGATCACGCTGGAAACCGCGCGCGTCGCGTCACCGGTTGGTTGAGCTGAGGGACGACAGAATGGCCGAGTCGAGAATTGAGATTACCGACAACCTAGATCTCTTGCTTGGGGTACTGCCCCCGCGTGTGCGACAGCAATTGGATGCGATCCCGGCGCTCGACAGCCTGATCGAGGTGGTGCTCGACCTGGGGCGCCCGCCCGAGGCGCGCTTCCCGTCGGGCGTGATGACGTTGAATCAAGGATACGTCACGCGCGAGGACCTCGACTTCATGGTGGCGCGGGTGGGCGCGTTTACCAAGGACAACCGCGCCGGCATCGAGCGCACGCTGCATCGCATCTCGGCGCTGCGCAATCGTTTCGGCGAGATCGTCGGCTTGACCTGCCGCGTCGGCCGCGCGGTGTACGGCACGGTTGAGATCGTGCGCGACGTGATTGAATCGGGCAAGAGTGTGCTGATCCTCGGACGGCCCGGCGTGGGCAAGACCACGTTGCTGCGGGAGGCCGCGCGCGTGCTCGCCGACGAACTCGGCCGCCGCGTGGTGATCGTCGATACCTCGAACGAGATCGCGGGCGACGGCGATATCCCGCATCCCGGCATTGGCCGGGCGCGGCGCATGCAAGTGCCCACACCCGATCTGCAACACGCCGTGATGATCGAAGCGGTTGAGAATCACATGCCGGAGGTCGTCGTGATCGACGAGATCGGCACGGAAGCGGAGGCGCTGGCGGCGCGCACGATTGCCGAGCGTGGCGTACAACTGATTGCGACCGCTCACGGCAACAGCCTCGAAAATCTCATTACCAATCCGACGCTCGCCGACCTCATCGGCGGGATTCAATCGGTGACGCTCGGCGATGAAGAGGCGCGCCGCCGCCGCACGCAAAAGACGGTGCTTGAACGCAAGGCGCCGCCGACCTTCGATACGTTGATCGAGATTCACTCGCAGGAACGCTTTGCGGTGCATCCCGACGTCGCGAGCGTCGTTGATGCGCTATTGCGCCACCAACCGGCGCGACCGGAATTGCGTCTGCGGCGGCCCGATGGCGGCGTCGATCGCGAAGCGCCGGCGCCGACCGTCGCACCATCGGTGGGGTCGAATAGGTCCGAGCCGAGCCGACGGATTACGCGGATCTTTCCATACGCTGTGAGCCGGGAGCGGTTGGAGCGAGCGATTCGTGAAATCGACGCGCCGGCGGCGGTCTGCACGCATCCACGCGATGCGGACATGGTTTTGACCTTGCGTGCTTTGGCGCGCAAACATCCAAAGAAGCTGCGCGAACTCATGACTCACGCGGTTCCGGTGCACGCGGTCAACGCCAACACCGTCGGGAAGCTGATGGACTTTCTGCGCGAACAGTTCGATGTGGAGCACGGGCTCGATGCCGAACAGCAAATTGCGCTGCGAGAAGCGGAGGACGCGATCGCGTCGGCGATCGCCGAGCGGCGCGCGATCGAATTGGAGCCGCAGAATGCGTATGTCCGCCGCTTGCAGCATCAACTTGCGGACGCCTACGGGTTGGAGTCGGAGAGTGTAGGAACTCAGCCCTTTCGACGGCTGATTATTCGCCCGATTGCCGGCACGCCGGCCCGGCAACGTATGGCGGGCGGATTTCGGCAAAATTTTGCTTGACAGCAGCGTCCAAGTCGTTGCAACTATACGCAGTTTTTTTGACGAAGCTGAGCGGTGTAGGTGGGACACTCCAGGGTTTGACAGAGGGGAGGACGGTTGATGACGAAATCACAGTTGGTACAGAAGCTGGCTGAGTCGGCAGATCTGGCGAAGAAGCAAGCCGACGCAGTGCTCGATGGCCTGGTCGCGACGATTGTCGCGTCGCTGAAGAAAGGCGACCCGGTCAAGATCCCGGGCCTCGGCACGTTCAAGAAGGTTCAGACCAAGGCCCGCATGGGCCGCAATCCGCAAACCGGCGAAGCGATCAAGATTCCGGCGCGCAAGAAGGTGCGCTTCACGGTCGCCAAACCGCTCAAGGAAGCCGTTCTCGGCGCGAAAAAGTAGTGGCGTTCCCGGCGCACGGGCCGGGTTCTGCGCGGCACCCCTCCCGCACCGATCAGAGAATGATCGGTGACGGGAGTTGTGTATTTCCGCGTAGCGATCCGGCGGGATTAGGGGCCGTCGCGTATGCGGTCAGATTTTTTCATTTGGCTGTCGTGCTGCGATGCGTCATGATGCCGCGCAGTCCGCTGCTGTGAAGGAGAACGACAAATGAACGACCGATCGTTCGGTCTTTTCGAGCCTGACGCGTTGCTGCCAGCGCAGTTTTATGCCGCTTTTCGAGGCGGTTCGGGGGTTTCGGGCGAGAAGCGCCTGATGTTGGCCGTCTTACAGGACGCGCTCGATTGTTATCAGAAGTACGCCTTCGCCAAGGATGGCGCCGGGCAGCAGATGTTCGCCGATGCGGACCAGTGGATCGAGGACGAGGATCGCGCGTGGTACTTCTCATTCGAGAACATTTGCGAGATTCTCGAAATCAACCCCGAATACCTGCGCCTGGGCGTGAAACGCTGGCGCGAGAGCGCCGCCGGAGGAGTGCCACGCTCGAACCTCGCCGGCCACGAAGCTCCGTTGCGAGCCGTCGGCTGAGTTCGGCCGTACCCCTTAAGCTCTCTCCGATAGGGATGCGCGATCGATCTGCGCACCCCGATTGGCTAAGTCTCGACCTATGCACACCATCGGCCTGACGGGCGGTATTGGGTCGGGCAAAAGCACCGTCGCAAAATTGCTGGCGGACCTTGGGGCACATGTCATCCACGCCGACCTGGTTGGTCACCAGGTCTATCGGCCGGGCACCGAAGGCTGGGAATGCGTGGTGCAGGCCTTTGGACGCGACATCGTCGCCACCGACGGCACCATCGATCGTCGGCGGCTCGGTGCTCTCGTCTTCGCCGATTCCAAGGCGCTGAAACGGCTCAACGCAATCGTCCATCCGTTGATCTATCGCGCGATTGAACGTGAGATCGCGGAACGCCGCAACAGCAACCGTCCCCAGGCGATCGTCGTCGAGGCGGCAATCCTGATCGAGGCGAATTGGCTACCCTTGATCGATGAGCTCTGGCTCGTCGTCGCCGACCGCGATGCGGTGATCGCGCGCGTGGTCAACGAGCGCGGGCTTGCTCGCGGGCAAATCGAAGCGCGAATCGCCGCACAGTTGAGCGATGACGAACGGCGGAAATTCGCTCAACTCGTCATCGAGAACAGCGGCTCGCTGCGGGAGTTGGAAGAACAGGTCCGAGCCGCATGGGCTCGGGTAACACCGTGAGGATTCGCGCGGTCATCTTCGATCTCGACGGAACCATCGCCGACTCCATCGATCTCTTCTACGGCTTTGCCTGTGATGTCGCGGCCGATCTGGGCCTCGCGGCACCGGACCGCGAAGCGGTGCTCGATCTCATGCGCACGGGTCGCTCAACCTTGACCCATCTCGTGCCGGCGGAAATCCCGCCCGATCGCGTCAACGCAGCCTTCGCGGCGCGCGGTGCCGAGTGGCTGCGGCGCTACTTCGAGCACACGACGCCGATCCCGGGCAGCCTCGACGCGTTGCACGCGGTGCATCGCACCGGGCGCAGCCTCGGAATTGCAACTTCATCAAGCCGGGACGTTCCGTTCCTCGCGCGTTGGGGCGTTCGCGACTTGTTTTCCGCAATTGTCGGGCGTGAAGACGTTGAGCGGCGCAAGCCCGCTCCCGACGTGATCGTGGAGTGTTTGCAGCGTCTCACCGTCGCGCCTGCGGAAGCGATCTACGTCGGCGATTCCCCTATCGATGTCCAAGCCGGAAAGGCGGCCGGCGTGTGCACGGTCGGTGTCCTTAGCGGTACCAGCCCGCGAGGGGTGCTGGAAGGTGAAGCGCCCGACGCCGTCGTCGACAGCGTCGCCGAATTAGTTGCGTGGCTCGATCAGTGGGGATGATGAGGATGGGGAAGAGATTACGCCGCCTTCGCTTCGATCGAGGACATCACCCGTGCGGGACCGCCGGGACGCCGCAATTGGCTGCGAATCGCTGACGCCGAAAGACCGAATTGGCTGCACACAGCGTCGAAACTGAACGTGCTGGATTCGGGTCCGTAGTTGTAGAAATAGGCTTCCGCGTCCGCTCGCACTGCCGGGCAATGATGCTTGAGATCGGCCACCGCCTGTTCAAGCACCGCCAACATCAGCAGCTCCTCCGACATCAGTGTCCGCCCATCCGTGACCGGCGTCAGCGGCTTGATTCGAACCATCTGCCCACTCCTTTCAGACCTCGGGTGCGGGCGGCTGCAATGCGGGTGCCATCGACTCCGGCGCGGGCGAACTCGACCGACTGACGCACGCTCGCATGGGCTTGCTGTGCGAACGTTCAATTTTCGTGCGTCAACGAGGCAAAAAAGTACGGGCGGCTGTTGCGACGCAGCGGCTATCGATCCAACCCATCGGCCAGCGCGGCCCCGATCTGGCGGGTCAATTCTTGGGCGAGCCGGCGCCGCAAATCGGGCAGCTCGCAACCTGATGCGGCGGCATGCCCTCCGCCGCCGAAGACTCGTGCGAGATGCGAGAGGTCGACCTCGCAGTCCGGCGATCGCCGCAGGCTGACGGACAAACTCTTCGCGTCGAACAAGGCGAACACCGTGCGCGTTGCCTGCTTGCCCCATCGGTCGGCGATCTCGCTCGGATGCCCGTCGCACATTGCCGCGACCAGGGTGAGGTCACGTCCGGCGATCGGCTGCGCGATCCGACTGGCGTCGGCGATTTCGAAGCTGTGGCGCAGTTCGGTCTCCAAACGCGCCGCCGCCTCGCGCATCCGCGGCGTGTAGGTCACGGCTCGATCGATCGTCAGCAAGTCCTCGTACGCCGGTAGTCCGCCCATCGCACGCACGGTCATCGCCAATTCGCGCGAGCCCGGAATTTTGTGCAGCCACCGATCGTTGTCATCCGCCATGGCTACCAGTAGCGCGAGGTCTTCGAGCGGTTGATTGCGTTCGCCACGCTCCCGCTGCTGCGCCGTCACGAAATCGTAGGTGAGCCGCGATGCCGCGAAGTCGTCGTGTACAACCGACGCAGCGAACGGCACGGCGATCGCTCCCGCCGCCACCCGCTCGATCGCAGTCCGGTGATGGTCGATCCAGTAAATTGAGACGCCGCGCTCCGCGAGCCGACGAAGGTGGGCATCAGCTTCGGCGGTCGTCCACGAGATGTCAGTGATCCAGACTTCGTGCTCGGCCTCCGTCGGTTCACACCGCAGAGCGAGAATCGTCTCGTCGATCTTTTGATTGCTGGCAAAGCATGGAATCACCGTCGCATCCCGGTGAAAGCGCGCGACGGCGACCGCGGCGGCTACCCCGTCGAGGCAGTGTGGGCCGTGACTGATGACGTGAACGATCTTGGGCGGCTTGACGCTCATGCCGCATTATATGCAGAGTGCCGAGACAGCGGGAAGGAGACGCATGAAGCTGGCGGGACGAGTCGCGTTGATCACCGGCGCGGGTAGCGGACTGGGGCGCGAGATCGCGCTGACGTTCGCGCGCGAAGGCGCGAAGATCGGCATCAACGACATCAACAAGGACAACGCGGCCAAAGTCGTACGGGAAATCGCCGCCGCCGGTGGCACCGCGCGCGCCTACATTGCCGACGTCTCCGATAGCGTCGAGGTGGCCTCGTTGTTCGAGCACTTGGTTGACGAGCTGGGTACGATCGACGTCCTCGTCAACAACGCCGGCGTCGCCTTGATCAGCAACGACGTCAAAGCCAACTTTGCAGCCGCGATGCAGGAAATGTTGACCACGGGTAAGGCGACGACCGCGCTCGGTGCAACTCGCTTGATGACCGACTCGCAGTGGCGCCGCACCCTGTCGATTCATCTCGACGGGACGTTCTACTGCACGCGCGAAGCACTCAAGGTGATGGAGCCGAAGGGCTGCGGAAAAATCATCAACATGGCGTCGATCGCCGGCACCACCGGGCTGGCAGGCTCACCCGACTATTCGGCGGCAAAGGGCGGCATCATCGCGCTCACCAAGGCCGTCGCCAAGGAGGTCATCGGCCGCGGCGTGTACGTCAATGCGATCGCGCCGGGCTACATCGACACTCCGCTGCTCAACGTCATGGACGAACCCATGCGCCAAGCGGTCATCTTCCAAACGCCGATCGGCCGACTCGGCACGCCCGCCGAGATCGCCGCGGTCGCGCTTTATCTTGCCTGCGACGATTCGAGCTACACCGTCGGCCAAGTCATCAGTCCGAACGGCGGGTTTTACATCTGATGACGGTGCACGCGGCGCCACGGGTTGATCTGCAGTCGGCGCACTGCGACGCGCGAGCGTTGAGTGCAGCCCGGCGCATGCGGGCGACGCATCTTCTCCGGCGCCATCCTGGTCGAACGAGCGTGATCGCCTAGGTTTTCCGGTCCCTTTTTCCGCCCTTCCCGCGTTCGGTCGGTTTCTCTACAATCTGGCATCGCGATTGCCTTCTGCTTCCAGGCAGGAGGACGAACGATGGAGTTCATCAGCATGATAGCCATGAACCTGCCGGTACCGACCGTGGCATTCGATGCGCCGATCAGCGCGGCCGCGATGGCGATCGTAACCGTGATCTGTGGCCTCGGCGCGCTTGCCGCGTTCGCCGCCTATCAAGGGCGGATTGAAACCGGGACTCGCCGGCGCACGGCTCACCTCAAGCTCGCGCCGCGCCCAGCCTTTGGAGCGGCCCACTAACCCGACCTGTTCGCCATGCCGTTCTTCGGACTCATCATCGTCGTGCTGCTGTTCATGCACTTCAAGAAACAGCATCGGCGATATCGCGCTCGCTACCGGTTCGATCGAACGGCGGCGCCGTCGAGCGGTGCGTCGTCCGACGCCATCGAGTGGGGCGATTGGAAGTCCGAGCATGAGCACTGGAGGCAGCGGATGCGCGAAGAGCGCCGGCGCTGGAAGGAACTCGCCGACGAAGAACGCGAACGCTGGCGCGAAGCCGCGCGCGAATGGAAGCACGGCCGCTTCGTGCCGCCTCGACGCGATCCCGAACAGGAGGCGCTGCGTCGCGCCCGCCGCCGCGCTGGGGCAATCACCGGGTTCTATGCCCACCTCCTCTGGTACCTGTCGGTCATCGGTTTGCTCGCGCTCATCAATCTGATGACCACCGGCTATCCCTGGTTCCTGTGGCCGGCACTGGGCTGGGGCATCGGGCTATTTTCGCACTACATGGCAGTCTTCGGCTCTCACTTCGTGAAGGAGAAGTTCTTCGACCCCGTGGTCGAGCGCGAAGTGCGGCGCGAGAAGCAGGTGATGACGACGGAGAAGCAAGCGTCGATCGAAGAACTCTCGGCAACGATCGCTCACGAGATCCGCAACCCGATCGCCGCAGCGAAAAGTCTGGTCCAGCAAATGGGCGAAGACCCGCACTCGGTTGAAAATGTCGAGTACGCCAAAGTCGCCATCGACGAGCTGGATCGCGTCGAACGGCGGGTGTCGCATTTGCTGAAGTACGCGAAGGAAGAAGACTACACCTTCGCCCACGTCAATCTCGCGGCGATCGTCGACGCCTCGCTCACACAACTGAAGGGCAAGCTCGACGCCGCCAAGGTGCAGGTCGCGCGCAACTACATCGCCGGCCCCACCGTGTGGGCCGACGCCGAGAAACTGCAGCAGGTCTTTGTGAATATCGTCGACAACGCCATCGACGCGATGGACGGCGTCGCGGATACGCGGCGGATCGACCTGTTCATCGAAAACGGCGTCCCGAAGACCGCCACCGTACGCTTGCGCGACAACGGCTGCGGCATTCCCGAGGCGAAGCTGGCGAAGATCTTCAATCCGTTCTTCACCACCAAGGAGAAGGGAACCGGTTTGGGCATGGCGATCGCCAAGAAGATCGTCGATGCCCATCAAGGGCAGATCAGCGCCGAGAGCGCCGAAGGACGCGGCAGCGAGTTCCGCGTGACGCTGCCGACACCGTAGCCCCCACGAGGAATGCCCATGCGAGGTCGAATTCTAGTCGTGGATGACGAGCGTGCGATGCAGTTGGCGTTGCGCGGACTGCTCAGCCGAGAAGGCTACGCCGTGGAAACCGCCGGCAGCGGCGAGGAAGCGGTGCGCAAGATCGAAGCCGGCGACTTCCATCTCGTCATCACCGATCTCAGCATGACGGGGATGGACGGACTGCAAGTGCTGCAACACGCGCGCGCCTTCGATCCCGACTTGGCGGTGGTCATGATCACGGCCTACGGCTCGGAAAAGATCGCCGTCGAAGCGATGAAGTCGGGCGCCGCCGACTACATCCCGAAGCCGTTCGACAATGATGAGATGCGGGTGCTGGTGCGCAAGGTGATGGAGACCGCGCTGCTGCGCCGCGACCATCGACGGTTGCTGGCGCAGGTGCAGGACAGCTACGCGTTCGATCAGATCATCGGCCGCAGCCCGGCGATGCTGCGGGTGTTCGAAGCCGTGCAGAAGGTCGCCGACACCGACATCACCGTCCTCATCCGCGGCGAGAGCGGCACGGGCAAGGAACTGGTCGCCAATGCCTTGCACTACCACAGCCCGCGCCGGACCAAGCCGCTGGTGAAGGTCAACTGCGCAGCTTTCAGTCGCGAACTGGTCGAAAGCGAGTTGTTCGGCCACGAGAAGGGCGCGTTCACCGGCGCCATGGCGCAACGCGAAGGGAAGTTCGAAGCCGCCGACGGCGGGACGCTGTTCCTTGACGAGGTCGGCGATATGCCGCTCGAAACGCAAGCCAAGCTGTTGCGCGCGATTCAAGAAAAAGAGTTCGAGCGCGTCGGTGGCAATACCCCGATCAAGGTCGACGTGCGATTGATCGCGGCGACCAACCACGACCTCGAAGGATTGGTGCGCGCCGGCAAATTTCGCGAGGACCTCTACTATCGGCTCAAAGTCGTCGAGCTGGTGATTCCGCCACTCGCCGACCGGCGCGAAGACGTTCCGCTGTTGATCCAGCGTTTCCTCACCGACGCCGCCGAGCGCTTCAATCGGCCGGTCAAACCGCTGTCGTCCGAAGCGCTACGCGCCTGCATCACGCACCCGTGGAAGGGCAATGTGCGCGAGTTGAAGAGCGTCGTCGAGCAAGCGCTGCTGCTCGCCGCCGGCGCAGAGATCTCGGCGGCCGATTTGTTCGGCAGCACCGCGCCGGCCGGCGCAGGCCACGCCAATGGAGCGGAGCCGGATCTGCCGGCGACCTTCAAGGACGCCAAGCAACGCGTCGTGGAAGACTTCGAACGCGACTTTCTCACCCGCGCGCTCGCGCGCCACGGCGGCAATATTTCAAAGGCCGCGGAAGAGATCGGGATGTATCGCCAGAATCTGCAACAGAAGATGCGCGAACTCGGCATCACCGCCAGCGACGACGGCGAGCCGTCATAGCGAAAGGAGATCGACGATGCGATTCTTCGCACGCCTCGGCAACCTCATCACCGGCACGCTGCGCGAATGGCTCGGCGGCCGCGAGCGCCGCAACCCGGCGGCCGTTTACGAGGCCGCCATCGGCGAACGCGTTGCCCAGTACAGCAAGCTCCGTGAGGCCGCCGCCAGCATTCTCTACATGCGCAACAAGCTCGGCAAACAACTCGAAGAAGCCACCGCCGAGCTGGCACGCACGCAAGAGCAAATCGCGCTCGCGGTTGATCGCGACGATGACGAGGCGGCATTGTTTCTCATCGGCCGCAAAGATCGGCTCGCCGCCGACATCGAACGGGTTACCACCGAGTTGACCGAACTCACCAACGAAGCCGAGGGCGCCAAGCGCAACTTGATCGCGTTTCAAGGCGACATCCAACGCTTGCGCGAAGAGAAAGCGCGCATGCTCGCGCGGCTTGCCAACGCGCAGGCGCGCCTCAAACTGCAGCGCGCGATCAGCGGCATCACCGGGTTGACCCCCGACGCCGATATTCAGGCACTCGAACAGGTTCGCGACTACATCGAACGCACGATTGCCGCCGTCGCCAACAATCCCGAGAGCGGCGATGCCACGCTCGACGCGCGGCTCGAACAGATCCGCAACGAGCAGGCGAGCCAAGCCGCGCGCGCCCAGCTCGACGAACTCAAACGCAGCCGCCGCCGCATGTTGCTGCCGGTCGTCATGCCGCGCAGTGCGGGCCTGGCGGCGGGATAGGGGTGAGCGGTGAGTCGGGAGTGGTGAACCTTCCGGACTTCCGACTACTCACAACTCACCATTTACCGGTCACCAAGAAAGGAGCCGACCATGTTCATGTTCGGATTTCTCTGTGGGGCTGCCGCGGCGACGTGGTTCATCCTCCACCGCGACGGCGACTTGCTGATTCACCTCAGCGATCAGATTCGTCAGGTCGCCCGCCGCTACCACGAGTGGGAAGCAGCACGGGACGGACGGGAGTAGCAGCGCACGATCGTGCGAACGTCGGCGTTGCCTCAGCGCCGCGCGATACGGCATCTCAGGCGGCATGAAACTCTATCGCTTCGAATACAGTTGCTACGCGCGCAAGGCGCAGATGGTGCTCGACTTACTCGGGCTCAACTACCAGATCGTTGAGGTCCCGTTCGGCGATCGCACCGAGTTGGTGAATGTGACCGGCGGCTACGTCCAAGTGCCGGTGCTCGTCGATGACGCGGGGAAGGTCACGGTCGATTCTCGCGCAATCTGCGAAGAACTGCTCCGCGGCGAACGCGGCGCGCGACTGGTGCCGTCGCCGTGGCAAGGACCGATCTGGGCCTACGCGGATTGGTGTGACGGCCCGCTCGAAGACGTGCTGTTCCGCATCGCGTCACCCAAGCTGCGCGAGCGGTTTGCGCGGCCGGCCGATCGGGCGCTGTTTGTATTCGTCAAGGAACGCAAGTTCGGCAAAGGCTGCGTCGACGAGTGGGAACGCACAGCCGCCGATCTGACGGCGCGCGCCCGCAGCATGCTGGCGCCGACCGTCGAAACGCTCACGCAACGGCCGTTCATCTTCGGCGATCGTCCGACCCTCGCCGATGCCGCGCTGTACGGCCAGTGTGCGATGCTCCGCCACGCGGATGCCGCGATGCCCGCCGCGCTCGGCTCGGCTGTGGCCAAGTGGATGGAACGGGTCGAAGCCGCGGCACGCAAGCCATGACTCGCCAGTAAGGTTGCGCCCGGCCGGGCGCGCGATATGGTGACCGCCGTGAGCACCGGTTCACTCACGCGAGCGATCAGCGTCGTCGATCCTCCCATTCGCATCGGCGTGTCGTCGTGCCTCCTCGGCAATCGCGTACGCTACGACGGCGGGCACAAGCGCGACGATTTTCTCGTCGACGTGCTGGGTCGCTACGTCCAGTGGGTTCCGGTCTGTCCCGAGGCGGAAATCGGCTTCGGCGTGCCTCGCCCGACGCTGCGCCTCGAACGGGTGGCCGGCACGCTGCGGCTGATGATGCCGAAGACCGGCGACGACCACACGCAAAGGATGCAAGCCTTCGCGGCGCGGCGGGTCGCGAAACTCGCCGCCGACCACCTCTGCGGATTCATCCTCAAGAAGGATTCGCCGAGCTGCGGCATGGAACGCGTGAAGGTCTACGACCGCAGCGGGATGCCGACACGGTCAGGGCAGGGATTGTTTGCCGCCGTGCTCGTCCGGTACTTTCCAAACTTGCCGGTCGAAGAAGACGGCCGCCTCAACGATCCAGAGCTACGCGAAGCCTTCATCGAGCGCGTGTTCGCGTACCGGCGGCTGCGAACGTTCTTTGATCAGCGGTGGACGGTGGGCGGGCTGGTTGCCTTTCATACACTACACAAGCTGCAACTGATGGCACACGCCCGCGCCGGCTACGAACGCCTCGGGCGCTTGGTCGCCGAAGCGAAACGGTGGCCGCGCGCGGCGTTGCGCGAGCGCTACGAGCGCGAGTTCATGCGCACGCTTGCAGTGATGGCGACGAAACCGCGGCACACCAACGTGCTCCAACACATCGTCGGTTACTTCAAGCGACACCTCGACGAGCCGTCGCGGCGGGAGTTGCGCGCGCTCGTCGATGACTACCGCCGCGGGCTGATCCCGTTGGTGGTGCCGTTGACGCTCGTCTCGCACTACGTCCGCCGCTTCGACGTCGTCTATCTCGCCGGCCAGACCTATCTCGCGCCGCATCCCAAGGAATTGATGCTCCGCAATCACGTCTGACGATCGTAGCGCCGCGCCAATCTTGCGGAGGCGTCGGCGCGATGGTACTGCGGGCGGCACCCGACGAATCTGAAGGAGTGTCCCCAATGCGTTCCGCCGACCGGCTCAAGCTGATTCCGCCCTATCCGTTCATGGAGCTGCGCAAGAAGATTGGTGCGGCACGCGCGGCCGGCATCGACGTGATCAGTCTCGCGATCGGCGATCCGGTCGAGCCCACGCCCGAACCGATCGTCAAAGAACTCGCGCGCGCCGGCGCCGATCCGGCCAATCACCGTTATCCGACCGACGAAGAGAAGGGCATGCTCGCGTTTCGCCAAGCGGTGGCCAAGTGGTACGCGCAGCGCTACGGCGTCACGCTCGATCCCGCCACCGAAATCCTCGGCCTCATCGGCTCCAAGGAAGGCTGCCATCACTTCGTGCTCGCGCGGGTGAATCCGGGCGAGACCGTGCTGATGACCGATCCCGGCTATCCCGCGTACCGCGCCAGCATCCTCATCGGCGGCGGCGAGCCGGTGAGCATTCCGATCAAACCCGAGCACGGCTATCTCCCGGTGCTCCGCGACATTCCGACCGATCTCGCGCGCAAGGCCGTGGCGATGTTCGTGTGCTATCCGAACAACCCCACGGGCGCCGTCGCCACGCCGGCGTTTCTGCGCGACCTCGTCGCGTTTGCCAAGCAGTACGACATCGCCATCTGCTACGACAACCCGTACATCGAGATCGTGTTCGACGGCGAGAAACCGCTGAGCTTTCTCTCGGTCGAGGGCGCCCGCGACGTGGGGGTCGAGCTCAACTCCTTGTCGAAGCCGTTCAACATGACCGGCTGGCGGCTCGGGATGGCGGTCGGCAACCAGGACCTGATCGCGGCGATCTCGCAGGTGAAGGAGAATACCGACTCGGGCGTGTTCAACGCCGTGCAGTACGCGGGCATCGCTGCGCTCGAACACTGCGGCGAAAACATCGGCCACATGCTCGGCATTTACGCCAAGCGCCGCGCGCTCGTACTCGACACGTTGAAGGCCATCGGCATCAACTACACGCCGGCGCGCGGGACGTTCTATCTCTGGGTGCCGGTGCCGACGGGCATGACCAGCGTGCAATTTGCCGAGCGGCTGCTTGAAAACGCCCGGGTGGTCGTCGCTGCCGGCGGTGCCTACGGCCACTACGGCGAAGGCTTCGTTCGCTTCTCGCTCACCGT
>DATKMK010000104.1:0-3876 GCA_035541895.1 Binatia bacterium
GTCGCTCGTTGCGATCGCCCAGTGCCTCGCGAACCATTTCGGCGAACGGCGACGCGGCCTTCGGCGTTGCTGCGAGCAGTTCGATGTAGGTGTTGTCGAGGCGAAACAGGGTGTTGTGTGTTCCGTAGCTCGGATGCTCGCCGCGCCAGGACGGAGCACGGCCGAGCAGCGAGCGGTAGTTCGTGGTCGCTGCATCGAGATCGGCGACGGCGATGATGATGTGATCAATCGCCTGGAAGATCATCAGTGCAGTGGTGGAATCATCTCGCCGTGCGCCGCGAGCAGCGCGTCGACCAAGCGCCAGATCTCATCGAGCGTCAATTCGGCTGCGGTGTGGGGATCGAGCATGGCCGCGTGGTACACGTGCTCGCGTTTGTGCGTCAGCGCCGCCTCGACAGCGAGCGACTGCACGTTGACGTTGGTCGCGATGATGCCCGCGAGCTGCGCCGGCAACTCGCCGATACGCGTCGGCTGGACCCCATTGCCGTCGACCAGACACGGTACCTCGACGCAGCAGCGATCCTGCAGGTTCGTGATCAAGCCGCGATTGCTCACGTTGCCGTAGACCACGCGCGGCGCGCCGGTGGCGATGCTGTGGATGATCAGTGCGCCGTACTCATGGCTGCGCTCGACGTCGACGATCGGCTCGTCGCCCTCGAAGAACATCTGCATGTCGCCCCACAGTTGGTCGGTGAAGTTGCAGCGCGTGATGTATTCGTCGAGCGGCACGTTGAAGCGCTCGATCAAGTCTGGCCGATCGCGCCGGATGAAGTACGGCGTGTACTCGGAAAAGTGCTCGCTCGATTCGGTCACGAAGTAGCCGAGGCGGGTGAGCATCTCGTAGCGCACGCGGTTGTTGTCGGGCACGCGGCCGTCGGCAACGACCCGGCGGATGAGCGGATACAAATCTTCGCCGTCGCGTTCGAAGCGGAGGTAGAACGCCATGTGGTTGATGCCGGCCGCTTGGTAGGTGATCTCGGAGTAGGGCACGCCGATGTCGCGCGCCAATTCCATCGCCGTGCCTTGAACGCTGTGGCAGAGGCCGACGGTCTTGATCGGCGTCACCCGCGACAGCGCCCAACAGTTCATCGCCATCGGGTTGGTGTAGTTGAGCAGCCACGCGTTCGGGCACAGCGCTTCCATGTCGCGGCAGATGTCGATCAGCACCGGAATCGTGCGGAGCGCGCGCATGATGCCGCCGATCCCGAGCGTGTCGGCGATCGTCTGCCGCAAGTGGTGCTGCTTCGGCACCTCGAAGTCGATCACGGTCGAGGGTCGGTAGCCGCCGACCTGGATTGTGTTGATGACGAAATCGGCGTCACGCAACGCCTCGCGGCGGTCGCGATGCACGGTGATCGTTGGATCGACCTTGAGCGCGGCGGCGAGTTTCTCGGTCATCCGCTCGGCGGTACGCAGCCGCGCCGCGTCGATGTCCATCAGCGCGATTTGGGACCGCGCCAACTCGGGAAACAGCAGGATGTCGCCGAGCAGATTCTTAGCAAACACCACGCTGCCGGCACCGATGAGAGCGATCTTCGGGTGAGCGCGCGAAGGCATGCCTTTTCCTATTGCCAAGCGTGGCGGTGCGCAAGTCTGGCGCGCGCTTGCGTCAACCTCAGCAACGGCGCTAGCCTCGCGCTGCATCCAGGAGGAGCGCGATGGTTGACGCGAAGGTGCCGTTGAAGAAGTCCTTCCCGGTGTTCGACTGCGACGCCCACATCAACGATCCGTACGAAATCTGGAACAAGTACGTCGAGCCGCAGTACCGCGACCTGGTGAAGCGCTGCTATTGGCAGGACGAGAAGCAAGCCATCCTCAATGGCCGCACCGCCGCCATCGCGGGCGCCAGCTACAACTTCCCCGGCTACAACCCGATCTGCATCGCCGGCCCCGGTATGAACAAAAAGATCATGCGCAAGCTGCAGCAGACACCGCTGACGCCCGAGCAGAAGGCGTATCTCGAACATCGCGGTGCCTACGATCCTCACGCCCGCCTCAAGGACATGGACCTCATGGGCATCGATCAGGTGCTCATTATTCCCACCATGATGGTGGCCAACTTTCCCTACATCGAGAACGCCGACGGCGCGTACGCGTTCGCGCGTGCGTACAACAACTGGGCGACCGATTTCTGCGCTGCGGTTCCCGATCGCTTGTTTCCCGCCGGCTGGCTGCCACTGCAGAACCCGGAGTACACGGTTCAGGAGTTGCACCGCATCGCGGGCAAGGGTTTTCGCGTTGCCTTGGTGCGGCCGATCGACGCGCGCGGGCAATATCCCAATCGGATCTTCCCGACGCTCGGAAGCGGCACCATTCGCAACACCTTCGACAAGGTCTACCGCGCGTTCGAAGACACCGACATCGTCGTCGGCATGCACACCTTCCCCGCGTTGCCCGCGGAACCCTGGCCGGTGCCGGTGTCGCCCGGCGAGCTGATCATGCGCACCGGCGATCCGTTCATCGGCGGCCGCATGGTCGACGGTCAAACCCTCAGCTTCATCTTCGAAGCCATGACGTGGCTGGCGCAGGTATTGTTGTCGGGCTTCCTCGACATCTATCCGAAGCTGAAGATGGCGATCTTCGAATCCAACTCGAGCTGGGTGCCGGAGCTGCTCGAACACTGCGATCGTCTGTTCAAGTTGTACGCGAATGAGCGGCGCGTGAAGACCGACCGCTTGCCGAGCGAAGCCTTCTACCAGCAGTGCTACATCGCCTTCGAGTCGGATGAGACGTGGACGTTTCGTCAATGGGATCGCTTCGAGAACGTCGGCATCTGGTCGTCCGATGCGTACCATCATGACGGCGCCGATTCGTGGAGTGCGATGCGAGAGATGCAGGCAGCCGGCGTGCCGGCAGACGTGCAAGTCAAACTGCTCGGCGGCAATGCCCGCGGGCTGTACGGCATTGAGGGCAAGTTGTTCGTGACCGATGAGCCGACCAACATTCCCCGGCCCGATTGGTTTCCCAAGGCCGACGAGGTCGCGGCGTTCGCCGAGGTCGAGGCCGATCCGCGCGCGCATGGCAAAGCCGGCTTCAGCGTCAGCAAGATGGACCCGCGGTTCATCCTCGAGATGCTCCGAAACTTTTAGCGGCACTTCTCAACTCGGAGACTTCACTCATGCGCATCATCGACTGCGACAGCCACGTCCTCGAACCGACGGCAATTTGGGAGAAGTACCTCGACCGCGACTACCGTGTGGTGGCGCGCACCGCGTTCTGGCACGAGACCGACGAGTTTGGTCTGCCGTTGACGATTCTCAACGGGGCATCGGCCGAGCCGATGAATGCGAGCCGCATCGATCGCCATGCGATCTGGAAGCCGGGAATGACGGTGGAAGACATCGGTGCGCTCGATCCCGCGGTGCCGCACCCGATCAATCCCGGCGCGTCCGATCCGGTCGCGCGTTTGAAGGACATGGACGCGATGGGCATCGACGCGGCGGTGCTGTGTCCGACGCTGTTCGCGGAGTACTTCCCGGTCGTGCAGAACCCGGATGCTGCGGCAGCGCTCGCGCGGGCGTACAACGATTGGATGCGTGACTTCTGCAGCGCGGCGCCGAAGCGGCTCGTTCCGGTCGCCGTGCTGCCGCTGCAAGAGGTCAGCTTGGCCATCCGCGAGCTGCAGCGTGTGGCCAAGCAGGGAGTGCGCGCCGTCTGCATTCGGCCTGCGTTCGTCAACCAGCGCTTCCCCAATCACGAGTACTACCGGCCGCTGTGGCAGCAGATCGAAGCGCTCGGCATCGTCGCGTGCATTCATCCGTCGAGCGGACACACGAATCCGGAGTGGACTTCCGAAGGCTCTTACGTCGAACGGGTCGCGGGCTACCTGCGCATCGGTCACAGCGTCGCCGAGTCGGTGGCGCCGACGATGGACAA
>DATKMK010000105.1:0-33956 GCA_035541895.1 Binatia bacterium
GGTGAAGAATTGCGCATGCTTATGGAGCTGGGTGGAATTCGCAAGATGCTCGAGGGTCGAGAAGAAGCGGACTCTCTCCTGCAGGCCATGAACCGCTGGGCCATTCCGCCCGACCTTCGTTAGCGCTGCCAAGTTTTCGTCGACCGAGAACTTCGGACGAAGAGTTACGCCTCCTCCCTCTCGCCCGGAGACGATGGCGCCGGCTCCTCCTCCTCTTCCTTCTCCGCCAACCGCGCGACGCCGACGACTTTTTCGCCTTCGGTGAGATCAATCAGGCGGACGCCTTGGGTGTTGCGGCTGATGACCGAGATGCCCTTCGCCGGCGTGCGGATGACTTTGCCGCCGTCGGTGATGAGCATGATGTCGTCTTCGTCAGTGACCATACGGACGCCGATGACCGGGCCGGTCTTGTCGGTCGTCTTCATGGTGATGATGCCTTTGCCGCCGCGGCGGGTGAGACGGTACTCGTCCATCTCGGTGCGTTTGCCGTAGCCGCGCTCGGCGACGGCGAGCAGCGTCGCGCCGGGCTGGACGACGTCCATCGCGACGACCTCGTCGTTGTCGTCGAGCGTGATGCCGCGCACGCCGTGAGTGCCGCGACCCATCGGGCGCACGTCGCTTTCTTTGAAGCGAATCGCTTGGCCTTCGCGGGTGGAGAGAATGATTTCCTGGTCGCCTTCCGAGAGCCGCACGCGGATCAACTCGTCGTCGTCGTCGAGGGCGATGGCGATGATGCCGGCGCGGCGCGGGTTGGCGTATTCCATCAACGCGGTCTTCTTCACCGTGCCGCGCTTGGTGGCGAACATGACGAAGCGGCCTTCTTGGAACTCGCGCACCGGCAGGAACGCGGAGATCTTCTCGTCGGGTCCGAGGTTGAGGAGGTTGATAATGGCCTTGCCGCGCGCCGCGCGGCCGGCCTGCGGAATCTCGTGCACCTTGGTCCAGTAGACCTTGCCCTTGGTGGTGAAGAACAGGATGTACGAGTGGGTCGAGGCGATGAACAGATGCTCGACGAAGTCTTCTTCCTTGGTGGTCGCGCCGATCTTGCCGCGCCCGCCGCGGCGCTGGGCGCGGTACTGCGTGACCGCGTTGCGCTTGATGTAGCCGTCGTGGGAGATGGTGACGACCATGTCCTCCTCGACGATCATGTCTTCGATGGAGATCTCGGTGGCCTCGTCGACGATCTCGGTACGGCGCGCGTCGGCGTAGAGTTTTTTTACCGCCTGCAATTCTTCGACGATGATCTTGTAGACCTCGGCTTCGTTGGCGAGGATCTCTTTGAAGCGGGTGATTTGTTGGATCACCTCGGCGCGCTCTTCGAGAATCTTGTCGCGCTCGAGGCCAGTGAGGCGCTGCAGGCGCATGTCGAGGATGGCTTGCGCTTGCAGCTCGGAGAGCGCGAACTGCTGCATCAAGCCGGCTTTCGCGGTCGCCGGATCTTTGGCGGCGCGAATGAGCTGGATGACCGCGTCGAGGTGATCGAGCGCGATCTTGAGGCCGTCCAAGATGTGCAGGCGGGCCTCGGCTTTGCGCAGCTCGAAGGCCGTGCGGCGAGTGACGACTTCCTTGCGGTGTCCGATGAAGACTTGCAGTGCGTCTTTGAGCGTCAGCAGCTTCGGGCGATTGTCGACGATCGCCAGCAGGATCACGCCGAAGGACTCTTGCATCGGCGTCAGTTTGTAGAGCTGGTTGAGGACAACCTCCGGCACCGCGTCGCGCTTCAGCTCGATGACGATGCGCATACCGTCGCGGTCGGACTCGTCGCGCAGATCGGAGATGCCCTCGATCCGCTTCTCGTTGACCAGCTCAGCCATGCGCTCGATCAAGCGGGCTTTGTTGATCTGATACGGAATCTCATTGACGATGATCGAGACCTTGCCCGTCTTCTTGTGGGTCTCGGTGGTGGCGCGCGCGCGCATCTGCAGGATGCCGCGGCCGGTCTCGTATGCCTCGCGAATGGCTTGCCGGCCTTGGATGAACCCGGCGGTCGGAAAGTCGGGGCCGGGGACGTACTGCATCAAGTCGGCGACGGTGAGCGCCGGATTCGCAATCAGGGCAATGAGTGCGTCGACGATCTCGCCGAGATTGTGCGGCGGAATATTGGTCGCCATGCCGACGGCGATCCCGGTCGAACCGTTGATCAGCAGATTGGGAATGCGGGCGGGGAAGACCCACGGTTCTTTCAGCGTCTCGTCGTAGTTCGGCAGGAAGTCGACGGTTTCCTTGTCGAGATCGGCCAGCATTTCGCTGGCGATGCGCGCCATGCGCACTTCGGTGTAGCGCATGGCCGCGGGTTGGTCGCCGTCGACCGAGCCGAAGTTTCCTTGGCCGTCGACCAGCGGGTAGCGCAGCGAAAAGTCCTGCGCCATGCGCACGAGCGTGTCGTAGACGGCGGTGTCGCCGTGCGGGTGATACTTACCGATGACGTCGCCGACGACGCGCGCGGATTTCTTGTAGGGCCGGTTGTAGTCATTGCCGAGGTCGTACATCGCGTAGAGCACGCGGCGATGCACGGGTTTGAGTCCGTCGCGCGCATCGGGCAGCGCACGCCCGATGATGACGGACATCGCGTAGTCCATGTAGGACTGCCGCATCTCGTCTTCGATGTTGACCGGAATCCGGTTGCCCTTTTGTGCGGGTTCCATTCCTTGCTTGTCTTTCTCTTTTCCGCCCCCTCTCCCTCTGGGAGAGGGCTGGGGTGAGGGCTCCGTTGGATCGCCACCGCCCTGTTTCCCTCACCCTGACCCTCTCCCCGAGGGCCCGAGGGAGAGGGAACCTTTCGCAGGCCAAGCAGCTAGCTAGATGTCGAGATTCTTGACGTTCAGTGCGTTGTCTTCAATGAACTTCCGCCGCGGCTCCACCTCGTCACCCATCAAGGTCGAAAAAATCACGTCGGCCTCTGGCATGTCGTCGATCTTCACCTGCAGCATGCTGCGGGTCTCGGGGTTCATGGTGGTTTCCCACAGTTGCTCGGGGTTCATTTCGCCGAGGCCTTTGTAGCGCTGAATGTCGAGTCCCTTGCGGGCTTCGGCGAGCAAGTGTTCGACGGCCGCACGCAGCGACGCGATCTCCAACGATTTGTCGCCCTCGGTGACGGTGAAGGGCGGCTCGCCGGCCGGCTTCAGCTCGCCGAGCAGTCGGCGGACCTCTTCGAACTCCGGCGACAGACAGAAGTCGAGGTCGATCGTCGTCTGCGTCGCGCCACCATTCAGGCGGGTCTGCGCCACCAGGCACAGCAGGTCGCTGCCGGCCTGCGGCTCGCCGCGCACGTGCACGGGCTGTAGATCGGGCGCCACGGTGGCGATGTGGGCTTCCGCATCGCGGGCGATGGCGGCGAGGAGATCGGCGTCTTTGAACGCTTCGGCAACCAGGCTCTCATCGCGGGCAAGCGCCGTCACCACGTGCCGATTGCGGTGATGGCGCTCGATCACGTCGAGAAGGCGTTCCAGCCGGGTCACCTTGCGCACCACGTTCATCAGCGGCACGCCGGAGAGCGGCGTGCCCTCGTCGTGGGCGCGCAGAGTCGAGTGTTCGGTGCCGAGTTCGACGAGATAATCGTCGAGTGCGGCGTCGTCCTTCAAGTAGCGTTCGACCTTGCCCTTCTTCACCTTGTAGAGCGGCGGTTGGGCGATGAAGATGTGCCCGTTCTCGATCAGCTCGATGAACTGACGATAGAAGAAGGTCAGCAGCAGCGTCCGAATGTGCGATCCATCGACGTCGGCGTCGGTCATGATGATGACCGTGTGGTAGCGCAGCTTGCTGAGGTCCTTGTCGTCGCGCCCGATGCCGGCACCGAGCGCCGTGATCAGCAGACGGATCTCCTGCGACGAGAGCATCTTGTCGAAGCGGGCTTTTTCGACGTTGAGGATTTTGCCGCGCAACGGGAGGATGGCTTGGTTGCGGCGGTCGCGCCCTTGCTTCGCGGACCCGCCGGCGGAGTCGCCCTCGACGATGAACAGCTCCGACAGCGCGGGATCGCGCTCTTGGCAGTCCGCCAGCTTGCCGGGCAACGAGCCGGAGTCGAGCGCGTTCTTGCGCCGCGCGAGTTCCTTGGCCTTGCGGGTCGCTTCTCGCACGCGCGCCGCGTCGAGGGCCTTGAGCGCGATTTTCTTCGCATCGCCCGGCTGTTCTTCGAGGTACTCGCCAAGTTTTTCGTTTACGAGCGCTTCGACGATCCCTTTGACCTCGCTGTTGCCGAGCTTGGTCTTGGTCTGGCCTTCGAACTGGGGCTCCGGCACCTTCACGCTGACGACGGCGGTCAGGCCTTCGCGGACATCGTCGCCTTGAAGTGCTTCGTCTTCCTTCTTCAGCAGGCCGTTGCTCGACGCGTAGAAATTGATCGTCCGGGTGAGCGCCGACTTGAAGCCGACTAGGTGTGTGCCGCCTTCGATCGTGTTGATGTTGTTGGCGAACGAATAGGTGCTTTCGGTGTAGCCGTCGGTCCACTGCAGCGCGACCTCGACGTCGATGCCGTCCTTCTGGCCGGCCAAGTAGATGACCGTGCCATGGATCGGCGTGCGGGCGCGGTTGAGATACTTCACGAACTCGCTGATGCCGCCCTCGTAGTGGAACTCGTGCTCCTTGACCGGAGTTGCGCGCGCGTCGGTGATCTTGATGCGTAGACCGCGGTTGAGGAACGCCAGCTCCCGCAAGCGCTGGGAGAGAATGTCGAAACTGTATTCGGTCGACTCGAAGATCAGCGAGTCCGGTTTGAACGTGACCTTGGTACCGCGCTGCGGGGTCGTGCCGATCTCTCGCAGCGGCGCTTCCGGGGTGCCGCGATGGAAGCGCTGGACGTACACCTTCCCGTCGCGCTTGATCTCGGCCTCGAGCGTTTCTGAGAGCGCGTTAACGACCGAGACGCCGACGCCGTGAAGGCCACCGGAGACCTTGTATGCGCCGTGATCGAACTTACCGCCGGCGTGCAGCTTGGTCAGCACGACTTCGGCGGCGGATACGCCTTCGGTCGGATGAATATCAGTTGGGATACCGCGGCCGTTGTCGTCGACGCTGACGCTGCCGTCGAGGTGAAGCACCACCTCGACGCTGGTGCAGAAGCCGGCGAGTGATTCGTCGATGGAGTTATCGACCACCTCGAACACGAGGTGGTGGAGCCCGCGCTCGGCGGTGTCGCCGATGTACATCCCCGGGCGCTTGCGCACCGCTTCGAGGCCTTCAAGAACCTTGATCTTGTCCGCCCCGTACTCGCTCTGCAGCGGTACTTCAGCTACTTCCATCTACGGCATCCCTTCTGGATCGACAGCGTTGCAAATTGCGCTTTGAAAGCTACCAGAAAGCGGCGTCGCAGTAAAGAAGGTTGGTTTATATTTTCTCCTGCAAAATCAACATTATACAGCTGATTTTCGGGGCGATTCCGAGCGCCGATCGGTTGATCGTTCGCCGCGCGCTTCGAGCCGGTTTCGCCGGGACTTTTTAGAGCCGCATCGGCATCAC
This sequence comes from Binatia bacterium, assembly GCA_035541895.1. Classification (GTDB taxonomy): domain Bacteria; phylum Desulfobacterota; class Binatia; order HRBIN30; family JACQVA1; genus DATKMK01. Next base: position 5,455 of record DATKMK010000105.1, read on the forward strand.
CACGCAGCAGTAGTCGGGCTCCGCTTCCGAGCGCAAAACCGCAGGGCTCACCTCGTCATTGAACGCCATTTCGACGCGACTGTCGGGGGGCAACACTTGCAAAACGTCCATGATGTAGCGCGCGTTGAAGCCGACCGTGAGCGGTTTGGCGTCGGCCTCGACTTCGATTTCCTCGTTCGCTTCTCCGACGTCGGGATTGATCGACGACACTTCCATCCGCGACGCCTCGATCTGTAAACGCACGCCGCAGGTCCGTTCGCTCGACACCAGCGACACTCGTCGCAACGCCGCGAGCAGCGTGCTGCTGGCCACGGAAGCTTTCCGCGGCGAATCGGCCGGTATGACTTGGCGATAGTCGGGAAACTCCCCTTCGAGCAACCGCATCGAGAGCTGAACCGGGTCTCGCCGCACGTAGACCACGCCGCTGTGAACGGCGAACACGAGCGGTCCATCGCCGCTTTCGATCACCTTGAGGATTTCTTGCACTCCCTTGCGCGGCAACAGCACGCCGGCTGCCGGCGCGATCCCGTCCACCTGCCGCGTGATCATCGCCAAGCGATGTCCATCGGTTGCGACCAACCGGACACGATCCTTTTCGCTTCGCTCGAGGTAGATCCCACTCAGGTTGACGCGCGTGTCATCGGTCGAGACCGCAAAGATTGATCGCTCGACCATCTCGCGAAACGTCGCAGATGGAATGCTCGCAGCATATTTCTCAGCGTCCTTCGGGACTTCCGGCATCGCCGGGAACTCTTTGGGATCGAGTCCGACCATCTTGAACCGCGATTTTCCGGCGGAGACTTCGATCCAGTTGTTGTCGAGCACCTTGACCGAGATGTCGCCGGCCGGAAGTTCGCGGCTGATTTCGTACAGCTTGCGCGCCGCGGTGGTGAGGGCGCCCTTCTTCTTTACCTTCGCCGCGCAATGCCGTCGCACGCCGATTTCCTGATCCGTCGCTGCAACCGTGATCCCGTCGGCGGTTGTTTCGATCAGCGCGTTTTGCAGGATCGGAATGGTGGTGCGGCGCTCAACGATTCCCTGGGTCAAATACAACCCTTGCAGTAGTTCTTCGCGTGCGATCGTGAATTCCATTGCCCCCGCCTCCTCCGCACTCTTTCTTTCAGTTTATAAATTCTTTTCTCGAAGTAGTAGGTCCTGTGGAAATGGGGAAATCCGCGCCTGGACTGACTGCTCGACGTTGCTCATGCGGACGGATGCCGATACGCAGTCTGACGGACGTGCCGCAATCCACTCTCGACATGCCGATCGTCCACCCGTTATCCACATGTTTCCAACCATCCGCATGACCTAGGACACGGTTTCGATCATGCGCTCGATCCGCTCGACCGTGGCGCGGAAACTCGCGTCCTCTTGCATCCGGCGTTCGACCGTGTTGGCGGCATGGATCACGGTTGAGTGATCGCGGCCGCCGAAGCGATCGCCGATCACCGGAAACGATGCGCCGGTGTGACGGCGGCACAGGTACATGGCAACCTGCCGAGGCAGCGCGACCGTGCGGGTTCGCTTCTTCGACCGTAGCTCGCTCGGCCGCAGATCGAAGAAGTCGCAAATTGCCTTTTGGATCGACTCGATGGTGATCACGCGATTCTTTTCGCGCAGCACGCTGTGCAGGACCTCGCGGGCGAAGTCGACGGTGATGCTGCACTTGTTGAGCGACGCAAAGGCCCCCAGCCGTGTCAGTGACCCCTCCAGCTCGCGCACGTTCGAGTTGATGTTGGACGCCAGAAACATCGCGACATCCGAGGGCAGCTCGATTTGTTCGACCTCGGCCTTCTTCTCGAGAATGGCGACGCGCGTCTCGACATCGGGTGGCTGAATGTCGGCGATCAATCCCCACTCGAAGCGGTTGCGCAGGCGTTCTTCGAGATCGGGGATTTCCTTGGGAAACTTGTCGGAGGTCAGCACGATCTGCCGATGGCTCTCGTAGAGCGAGTTGAACGTGTGAAAAAATTCCTCCTGGGTTCGCTCGCGACCGGCGAGAAACTGCACGTCGTCGAGAATCAGCACATCGATCTTTCGAAAACGGCCCTTGAATTCGTCCATGCGGTCGCGACGCAACGCGCCGATCAGCTCGTTCATGAATGACTCGGACGAGAGGTAAACCACACGCGCGCTGGGATTGCGATCGAGTACCTGGTGACCGATGGCGTTGACGAGGTGCGTTTTACCCAGCCCGACGCCGCCGTAGATGAACAGGGGGTTGTAGTGCACACCCGGTTGGCTGGCGACCGCCTTCGACGCGGCGTGGGCGAACTGATTGCTTGCGCCGACGACGAAGTTCGCAAACGTGTATTTCGGAATCAGCGACGACAGTCGGCGAGCGACCGCCGGCGCCGGCGGCGGCGGAGCTGGCGGTTCTGGCAACGGGAACAACTCCTGCTGTTGGACCGACCTGGGCTGCAAAATCACGCGGATGGGCCGCCCCATCTCGCCACTGAGAACCTCTTCCAACGTGCTCAAGTATCGATGCGTGATGACATCAATAGCCAAACGGCTGGGAGCCTCGAAGAGGATGTTGCGGTCTTGTTGTGCGAGCGGAACCAGGCGCGAAATCAGACCCTCGAAATCGGCCCCGTCGATCCGTTGCTTGAGCGCACTAAGGGTGCGGTTCCAGACCTCTTCCATGACCACCGTCAACAGCATTATCAACAGTTGTGAATATCGCGAAAGCCACTAGAAAACCCAATACTTATGAGCCGGTGTCAGCACCTATTCACAGGACCAGTGTTGGCCCGTCGGACGCCTCCTCGATCAGCCATCAGTGACGGCTTGCCAGGGCATCGCGCAGTGGCGCTTCCAGACGCACCGCCTTTACTCTGTTTGGCCCGAGGGTGCAAGAAAAATCCCGCCGCAAGCTGGGAGCCGTTGCCTTGACGGGTCGCTGACCGCGGTGGTACCAACACCATCCCTCCCAATGACGTCTGACTTGTCACGCAAGCTGTTCGAGGAAGCCCGCAAGTTAATCCCCGGGGGCGTCAATAGCCCGGTGCGCGCGTGGAAGGCTGTGGGAGGCAATCCGCGCTTCATTCAGCGCGCGCGCGGAAGTCGCGTGTTCGATGCAGACGGAAACGCGTACGTCGACTACGTCGGGTCGTGGGGGCCGATGATCCTCGGCCACGCGCACGCGAAAGTGTTGGCCGCGATTCACGACGCGATGCGCGACGGGACCAGCTTTGGCGCGCCGACCGCACGGGAGATCGAGTTGGCGCGAGCGATCGCTCAAGCCATTCCGTCGATCGAGATGGTGCGTCTGGTGAGTTCCGGCACCGAGGCGGGGATGACCGCGATTCGGTTGGCGCGGGCGTTCACTGGGCGGACCAAGGTGCTGAAGTTCAACGGCTGCTACCACGGCCACAGCGACGGCTTGCTGGTGCGTGCCGGTTCCGGAGCCCTGACCTTTGGGGTGCCCGACAGCCCGGGAGTTCCGCAGGCAATCGCGAGCCACACGTTGATCGCGGAGTTCAACGATCGCGAGAGCGTCGGCGCCTACTTCGCCGCGGAGGGCAAACAGATCGCAGCGGTGATCGTGGAGCCGATCGTCGGCAACATGGGGGTCGTTGCGCCGCGCGCTGGATTCCTCGAGTTCCTGCGCGAGACGACCAGCGCCCACGGCGCACTGCTCATTTTCGACGAGGTCATCACCGGCTTTCGAGTCGCCTACGGCGGCGTGCAGCCGCTCATGGGGATAGCGGCAGATCTAACGTGTCTCGGAAAGATCGTCGGCGGCGGATTGCCGTTGGCTGCGTTCGGCGGCCGGCGCGCGATCATGGAGCAACTGGCGCCAGTCGGTCCCGTGTATCAAGCCGGGACGTTGTCGGGAAACCCTCTGGCGGTGGCGGCCGGGCTGGAGACGCTCGCGCAACTGCGGCACGGCGATCCCTACACGCGACTCGACACCTTGGGAGCGCAACTCGAAACCGGGCTGCGCGCGGCGCTAAGCAAGCATCGGGTGCACGGCGTCGTGAATCGCGTCGGCTCGATGTGGACGCTGTTCTTCGGCGTCGACGCGATGCGCAGCGGCACCGACATTCCACTCGTCGATACCGCGACCTTCGCGGAGTTCTTCCACGGCATGCTGGATCGCGGGATCTACCTCCCGCCATCGACGTTCGAGGCCGCGTTCATCTCGCTCGCACACAGCGAAGAGGACATCGACGAGACGGTGCGGGCCGCTGATGAGACGCTGGCGACGCTCGCGTAGAGTGCGCGCGTGCCCGACGATGAACCGAGAGACTCTGGTCTGATCAGCGGGGCGCGCTATGCCGGCTTCGGATTCGAATTTGCCGCGACGATTGTGGCCGGCGTCCTCGTCGGCAACTACCTCGACCAATGGCTTGGGACCTCGCCATGGCTGTTGTTGCTGTTCACGCTCGGCGCGATGGTCGGGGCGGTGCAGCGCTTGATTTCGAGCTTGAAAAGGCATAGCTCGCGCGAGGCCGACCGCACGCAATGAATCTCGAACGGATCGAACTTCTCCACGCCGCCTTGCTCGGCGTCGCCGGCCTCGTCACGGCGATCACCGGCTGGTTGGACCTCGGCAGTCTGGTGCTCGGCGGGGCCGTGATGGCGGTCAATTTCCGCCTGCTCAGGGAGATCGTCCGCCGCGCCGTCCGTCCGGGCTACGGACTCGGCTGGGCGCTGGTGTTGTTCGGCGCGAAGTTCGCGCTGTTTATCGGCTTGCTGGGGCTGGTGTTCTGGCGTGTGCGGGTCGACGGCCTCAGCTTCGCGGTCGGGGTAACCTTGCTGCTGACGGCCTGCGTCGTCGAGGCCCTGCGCGCGACGCCCGCAATTCCAACCGAAGGGACTGCCTAACCGTGGAACACGCCTTCACCTGGGTTTCGATCATCCCCGGCCTTAACTTGCTGCCGACGCATACGGCGACCGCGACGCTGGTGATGCTCGCCCTGATCGCCTGGGCGTTGGTCGCCGTGCGGCAAATGCGCGCGGCGGCGGATCCGATCGTACCGGACGCGACGTTCACCGCGCGCAACACGCTCGAAGTCTTCGTCGAAGTGTTCTCGGCCAACATCGTCGAGCCGCTGATGGGACATCACGGCCGTAAGTATGTGCCGCTCTACGGCACGTTCTTCTTGTTCATCATCGCCGCCAACTTCTGCGGCTTGCTACCCGGCTTCGCGCCGCCGACGAGCAATTTCAACGTGACCTTCGCGCTCGGCGTCACCTCGCTGGTGGCGTACACGTACTATGGCTTCGAAAGCGCGGGCGTTGGGTATCTCAAGCATTTCGCCGGACCGATCTGGTGGCTGGCATTCTTGATGGTGCCGCTGGAGATCATCGACAACCTGGTGCGGCCGGTCTCGCTCGCACTCCGTCTCTTCGGCAACATGACCGGCGACCACGTCGTGCTGGAAATTTTTACCGACCTCACGAAGGTGGTCGTGCCGGTGCTGTTCTATCTGCTCGGAAGCATGGTGTGCGTGATTCAGGCGTTCGTCTTCACGCTGCTGAGCGTGATCTACTTGTCGCTGGCGACCGCCCATCACGACCATTGAAAGTGAGGGACATCGATTTGATTTTCACGGAGCGCTCGCGCGCCGAGGTGTGGCGATGAGGACAGAGAGGCGTGGCGCAACGGTGTTTCGAATGCTGAACGAAAGGAGGGAGACAACATGCGCAAAGCACTGCAGTTGATGATGCTGAGCGGCGTGGTCTGGCTGCTCTCAGCCGGGCCGGCGTTGGCGGCCGAAGGCGCGGCCGATGGCAGCCGCGGGATCATCGCACTGGCCGCAGGTCTCGCCGTCGGCATCGCCGCGGTGGGCGCCGGGTTGGGGCAGGGGCGCGCCGTGGCCGCGGCCATGGAATCGATCGGACGCAATCCAAACGCTGCCGATCGTATCCAGACGCCGATGATTCTCGGCATCGCGTTCATGGAAGCACTGGCGATCTACGCGCTGGTGATCGCGTTCTTTTTGCAAGGCAAAGTCTGAACGGCGACGCGTCGCCGAACGATCCACGTGAGAGGCAGGGGCATCACCCCTGCCTCTTTGCGTTTGAGCGGATCGCCGCTACCGGCTGCAGGCATTCGTAGCAGGCGAGTTCGTTCGAGTTCAGCAGCGGGAAGCGCCGTAGCACCCCGGCGTAGCGGGCATGAATCGGATCGAAGCGCGCGCTGTCGGCGTTGGGTTCGTAGCAAAGGACCATGCGCTCGGCGCAGGTCCATTCGATCATCGCGTCGTCGAAGACGGGTTCGACCGTGACTTGATCGAGCAAGTGGTAGTCGCGCTGAAAAAAGCTGTCGGGTGTCAGAATGCGTGGGTACTCTTCACGCGTCGTCAGCAACAACACGTGTCGCTCGGGGAATCGTTGGCGCAACTCGATGAGTCCGTCGAGTAAATTCACCCCATACACCGCCGGCGCCGGATGCATGATCAGCGAGAGATTGTTCGCGGCATAGACGACCATGCCCACCGCCACGAGCGCAACGACTCCGCGGCGGAGCCATGCCCACCGCGCGAGCCATTGCGTCACGACATACGCGGGCAGGAGCGCGAAGAACAGGTGCAGCGGGAGGAGATTGTACGTGCGCTTGCTCGACGGAAGCCCGTAGCCGCCATTGGTGAGCGTCATCAAAACCGCGTCCCACAGCAGCAGCCCCAATAACACCGGCGCGTTCGCCGGAATCCGTAGCCAGCGCCGCAATGCGGGGACGACGCCAAGCGCGGCGATCAATGTGCCGGCGACGTACCACTGCCCCAAGGGCCAGCGCAGGTACGCACCGTAAATGCCGATGTGGTACACGGGCGAATCGAACGGCAACCGCAGGATCGTGGTGAAGATGCGCACCAAGTAGTCCCACTCGTAGAGTGAGCCCGCCTGGCGCGTGGTCATCTCCAATAGTCCGCGAAACTGCATCAACACCGGGCTGCCGGCGAGCAGGAAGGCCATCGCGTACACGACCAGCCCGCGCCGGCGCCGCGTCACCAGCCCGAAGCCGGCCAGAAACGCTCCCACGGCGACCACGGCGGACCACGCCGTCTGGGTGAAGAACAACGAGACCCCGCCCAGCAGTCCGCACAGGAGCCACACGCCGAGGTGGTCGGGATGCTGCCAGATCAAGGTCGCCAGCAGCAGCGTGCCGAAGTAGAAGATGTGGCTGTCGATGTGTCCGTAGCTGACGTACGAGAACCACAGCCACACGTAGTTCGTCGCCAGCCCGCAGACGATGGCCGCGGCCCAGCGACGACTGAGCGTCGCCGCGAAGTAGGTATAGATCATCGCCAGCGACAGACAGCTTACGATCAGCTTGCCGACGCGATGCCAAAACAACGTCGGCTCGAACACGAACATCAGGAAGTTGAACGCGAGCGAGTGCAGGTAGGTGAAATTGTCGTCGACGCCGTGGACGCTCAGAATGTCGACCCGCAAACCGTTGGTTGCGGCACCCGCGGCGGTCGCAAACCACGCGATCGAATCGCCGGTGTATGCCCAGCGCCAGTTGTCGTAGAACGGCAGCCAATATGCCGCGAAGATCGCGATCAGCGCCGCGGGCAGCGGCAGATCGCGTAGCCAGACACGAACCGGCAACAGCGATCCGCTGAGCGAGCGGATCGCCAGCGTCAGCACGACAAGCGCCGCCAGCCACACCGCATCGAGGCGCCACTGCACGACGTACGGATCGAACCGCCACGCGAAGTATGCGAACAAGCTCCACGCGACGACCGTGCCCACCGCCGCGATTCGTTCGGCACGCCGTTGAGGGTGAGAACCGACCTCCGCCGCTGCGTCCGACATGGCGGCGGGGATAGCGAACGCGGTCGCATGACTCAAGCGCGCCGCGACGATGCGACGAAGGTGGACGGCAGTGGCGTCGTGCCGCCGTCTGTGCTTTCACCAGGGCGTGGCTGGGCAAGCGGCTTTTGACGAGCGAGTCGCGCTCGAGCAGATCCGCGCCGCACGCGCGCGCGGCGCCGGCATCGTGAAGGTGACGCCGCTCGATCAGAGCGCCACTTTCAGCACGATGTGCCAACGCGAGATTTTCCTGAAGTTGGAGAATCTCCAGAAAACGGGATCGTTCAAAGTGCGCGGCGCCCTCAACAAGATTCAATCGCTCGACGACGCGGCCAAACGGCGCGGCGTCGTCACTGCATCGGCCGGCAATCACGCGCAAGGCGTCGCCTACGCCGCGCAGCGCGAGGGAGTGCCGGTGACGGTGGTGATGCCCGAGACCGCCTCGTTCAGCAAGGTCGCCGCGACCAGCGGCTACGGCGCGCGGGTCGTGCTCGCCGGCCGCGATTACAACGAGTCCCACGCGCACGCGGTGCAGCTCGCGCAAGAACAGCACGCCACTTTCGTCCACGCCTTCGACGATCGCGACGTCATCGCCGGCCAGGCCACGCTCGGCCTGGAGGTGCTCGATCAACTGCCCGATGTCGATACCGTGGTCGTGCCGGTCGGCGGCGGTGGATTGCTCGCGGGCATCGCGTCGGCCCTGCGCGGGGCGGGATCGCACGTGCGCCTGATCGGGGTCCAAGCCGCCGGCGCCTCGTCATTGTTGCCGAGCATCCGCTCCGGACACCGAGTCGAACTGACCGCGGTCGACACCATCGCCGATGGCCTGGCGACTCGCATGATCGGCGCGCTGCCGTTCGAGATCATCCGAGCGACGATCGACGACGCGGTGGAAGTCGACGACGCCGCGATTGCCGACGCGGTGCTGTTGCTGCTCGAACGCGCAAAGACGGTGGTCGAAGGCGCCGGCGCGGTGGGACTGGCGGCGTGTCTGTCCGGCCGGCTGCCGGCGACGGCGTCGAAGGTCGCGGTCATCATCACCGGCGGCAACATCGACACCAACTTGCTCGATCGCATCATCAACCTCGGCCTGGTCGAAGAAGGACGGCTGTTCCGCTTCACCACCCGCCTCGCCGATCGCCCGGGCGAGCTGCAGCGACTGGTCACCTGCGTCGCGGCGTGCCGCGCCAACATCCACCAAATCAGCCATCAGCGGGCGCAGCCGGGGCTGGCGTTGACGCAGGCCTCGGTGACGTTGGAGCTGGAGACCCGCGGCCGCGATCACATCAACGAAATCGAGCGAGCCTTGACCACCGCGGGATTCGAGCTAATCGGTGACCACAACGCTTCCGCAGGGTAGGCGGCCGCGATCGATTTCGTTTCAGGGCCGATCGGTTTTCGGATAAGAGGCGGAGACATGAGCACGGAGTGCCTTGAAATCCTCGACCCGACGGCGCCGGCGCCACGCGGCGGCGCGACGCCGAACCCTCGCTTGCCGACGCTGACCGGACGCGTGCTCGGCATTCGCCGTGACGCGGTGTGGAAGTCCTTTACACACTTCACCGCCGCGATCGCCGACATCGCGCGAACGCGGTGGGGCGTGCGCGACGTGGTGTTCTTCGACCCGGGCGTGCGGCTGGGGACGACGGAAGAGGAACGGCGAAAGGTGGCGGGCTTCGTGCGCGCCGTCGACGCGGCGATCGTCGGCCTCGGCACTTGAGGGTCGTGCACGTCGTGGAGTGTCCACGACACGATCGAGTGCGAACGCGCCGGGATCCCGGCGGCGGTCGTCGTCACCGAAGTGTTCGCCAACCTGGCGCAGACCGCGGCGCGGGCGCGTGGTTACGATCAGCTCGCGACGCTGGTGTTGCCGCATCCGATGGAGACGCGGACGGTGGCGGAGATTCAGCGCATCGCCGAAGAGCGTGCGGCGGATCTGCTGGCGCTCTTGGTCCAGCCCACGGCTTGAGCAGGTAGCCGAGGCGATGCGCGGGACTTTGCTCTCGGAGGTGTACTCGCTGCCGGCGGATGCCGAGGCGTTTCTCGACTTCGCCGAACGCCGCGGCTGGGGCGACGGCTTACCGCTGATTCCGCCGACCGCCGAGCGCGTGCAGACCATGCTCGACACGGTTGCCGAGCTTCCCGAGACCGTGATCGGCGTGGTCGAACCGCGGCGTGGCGATGCCACGGTCGAGAAGGTCGCGATCAACGCAGTGATGGCGGGCTGCCGGCCCGCGTACTTTCCTGCGGTGGTGGCCGCGGTCCGCGCGGTCTGCGATCCCGCCTTCAATCTCTACGCGCTCAACACCACCACGTGTGGTGCGACCCCGGCGTTGATGATCAACGGCCCCGCGCGACACGCGCTCGGCATCGAGTGCGGCTACAGTTGCTTGGGGCACAACGGGCGCGCCAACGCGACCATCGGTCGCGCGCTCCGCCTGGTGATGCGTAACGTCGGCGGCGCGCTCCCCGGAGCGGTGAGCAAATCGACCTTCGGGCAACCCGGGCGGGTCTCGTTGTGCTTCGGCGAGTGGGAAGAGAAGAGCCCGTGGCACCCGTTCCACGTGCGGCGGGGCTATCAACCGGAAGACAGCGTTGTCACCGTGCACTGTGCGACGGGGACGCAGGACATCGCCGACATCTGGGCCGAGACGGGAGAGGAACTGATCTGGGTGCTGGCGCATTCCATCGACTGGATCGGCAACAACAAGGTGTTGGTGGCGCAAGCGGAAGGGGAGATGCTGTTGCTGCTGTGCCCCGACTTTGCCCACAAGATCGCCCGCGACGGTTTATCGATCCCGGATGTGCAACGGCGGCTGTTCGAGCAGACGCGCACCCCGATCGAGCGCTGGCATCGTTGCCACTGGCCCAAGCTCGAAGCCCGTGGGTTCGTCGAGAACGGCACCGTGCCGCTGTGTGCGCGTCCCGACCAGTTCCTCATCGCGGTCGCGGGAGGCGAATCCGGACATCACGCGCTGAACTTCTGTACGTTTGGACTCACCCGATCGGTTTCCCAGTCTTTTGCGCTCACAGCTGACGTCGGCGCAGGCGAGTTCTGCCCGCTGCCAGATGCGTCGGGCGGCGGCGCGAGCTAGTCGACGCGCACGACGATCTGCGCCACCGGACCGTTGCGTATCCGCGCGCTGACGACCGTATCGCCAGCCAGGAAGCGATACGCTGCCAGCACCGGCAGGCAGTACTGCACGCGCGTAGTCCCATCGACGAAATGGAACGTGCCGTCGGAAAACACCGTGCACGCATCGAGCGGGTCGGCCCGTCCGCTCGGGTTGCCGGTACCGTCGTTGAAGCGGCAGCCGAGGTCGTTGATCGCGTCCGAGATCTGTTGCGTTTCGCTGAAATCGGGCGGATCGACCGCCGGCACGCCGCCGAGCGACGGGAACATGTTGTCGCACACGTCCGGAGTGCCGTCGCCGAGCTGGCGCGAGACCAACACTTGCACGTCGGGGCGAAGGGTTGGATCATTCGGGTCGTACGCGAATGCGGTTGTGCCGATCGGGTGGGCCGTTTCGACCGGGCGTCCCTCGATCACGATGGTGAAGCCACGGCCGGAATGCGACTCGAAGATAGGACGGCCTTCCGTGTCGGCACCAACCGGAGTGATCACCGCATCGCTGGCCGATGCTAGCCCGAAGTAGGTGATCACGCCGTCGCCACCCGGCGGCGGGAGCGGTGTCGGTGTCGCCGTCGGGGTGTTGGTCGCAACCGGTATGCGCGTAGCCGGCGGTGTCGCATTGGCATTGACGCGCACGACGATTTGCCGAGCCGGTCCAACGATGTCGGTAATGTCGCGCAGACGCGCCGTGACCACGGTCTCGCCCGAGGGGAAACTCAGCGGAACCGCAATACGGCCGCAGAACTGCACGGTCGTGCGGGGATCGACGAAGCGAAACTCGCCGTCGGAAAACAGGGTGCAGGCATCGATCGAGTCAGTCCGGCCGAGGGGATTCCCCGTCCCGTCGTTGAAGCGGCAGCCGAGATCGTTCATCGCGTTCGAGATATCCTGGGTCACGCTGAAATCGGGGGGATCGATTGCTGGAACCCCGTCGGGATCGCCGGGTTCAGTCAGGCACACCCCAGGGCTGCCCATTCCGAGTGAACGCGAGACGAGAATCTGCAGATCCGGGCGTATCGTCGGATCAGTCGGATCGTAGTTGAACGCCGAGATGCCGAGCGGTTTGTGATTGCCACCAGGCATCCCTTCGATGACGAGTTCGAACGAGGAGCCGAAGCGCAGCTCGTAAACGGAGCGCCCTTCGCTGTCGACGCCCGCCGGATCGATGAGCAAATCGGACGAGCTGGCCAGACCGAAAAAGGTGATGTTGCCGCCAGCGGCGAGAGTCGCCGTCGGTGTCACCGTTGGCGTCAGCGTGGGTGTCGACGAAGCAGTTGGTGAGGCCGAACTGGTCGGCGTGGCCGTTAGCGTGATCGTCGGCGTCGCGGTTGGTATGGGGCTGTTGTCCGAATCATCGCAGCCAGTGATTCCAATCGCCAACGCTAGACACGCGAGCATCCACCGTCGGACCATTTTGATACCTCCCCCCTGGGCCCATCCCACGCGCAGCCCTTAACACTGTTGCGGCGCCACAGGCAACCGTGACCGGAGAGGCGAAACGATTCGATCGGTTGATTGACAACAGCGCGCCCCTCGCATAGAAAACGCGTCGACGGCGGAGGGGTGGCTGTGAGCTGGGCGAAGAGAAACGGTACAGAAACGGGCCCTGCCAGGCCCCGAATCCCTGAAAGGAGGAAGTAAGAAATGGCAGTAGCAGACGATGTGAAGGCGATCTTTGACGCGATGCCGCAGAATTTCAATGCGGATGCGGCGAAGGGGATGAACTCCGTCATCCAATTCAACCTCAGCGGCGACGGCGGCGGCAACTACCACGTCGTGATCAAGGACGGCGGGTGTTCAGTCGCCTCGGGGGCGCACGCGTCACCGAACATGACAATGACGATGGCGGCGCAGGACTACGTCGACATGATCAGCGGCAAGCTGAACGGCCAGATGGCGTTCATGAGCGGCAAGCTGAAGATCGCGGGCGACATGGGCCTCGCGATGAAGATGCAGAGCCTGTTCAAGCGCCCGGCCTGACGCGCGACTTCGAGCACACATGCCAATGGGGTGAGGAGGCGACTTCTCACCCCATTGTTGTTTCTACCCGCTCAGTCTCCAGCACGGGGAAGTTGACCACGAGTTCACACACCCATCGCGGTGCCGCGGCGACATGACGCCGCTCGCCGTCGGCCTCGTCCTCATCTCGGCCCTGCTTCACGCCGGATGGAATCTCTTCGGCAAGGGCAGCGCCGACAAATCCGCGTTCTTCTTCGCGCAAGGCCTCGTCACACTCGGGCTCTGCGGCCCGTTCGCGGCTGTGGTGTGGTCGAGCCAGCATATCAATGCGCTGGGCTGGTTGTGCATTGCGTTGTCGGCCGCCGCCCACGCCGGCTACGCGCTGTTCCTCGTGAAGGCCTACGAAGTCGGCGACCTATCGGTTGCCTACCCGCTCAGCCGCAGCGCGCCGGCGCTGGTGCTGATCTGGGAGATCACGATTGGCCGCCAGCGCCTCAGTGTGTGGGGCATCGCCGGCGCGCTGCTGGCGGTGGCGGGGGCGTTGCTCGTGCAATGGCCGCTGCTGCGACAGCGCGGCGTGCGCGGCGTGTTGCGCGCCGACGTAACGCGCTACGCCCTGATCACGGCCTGCTTCATCGCCGCCTTCACCATCGTCGACAAACTCGGCGTCTCCCAGGTCCATCCGCTGATCTTTCTGCTGCTGATCCTCGCCGGGGAGTTTCCGGTGTTCGCGATCCGCATGGGCGCGGCCATCGGGACCCGCTTGCGTCTGGAGTGGCGGCGCACGTGGCGCACCATCGTGATCACCGCTGTGGTCGGCCCTTTTTCGTATCTCTTGATTCTCTGGGCGCTGCGCGCGGCGCCCGCCACCTACGTGCTGTCGCTGCGGCAGACGAGCATCGTCTTCGGCGTAATACTCGGCCGCTTCGTCCTCGGCGAATCCGGCACCCGCTATCCACTCTACGGCGCGCTGGCGATCACCCTCGCCGGCGTCCTGATTTCTTTGGGCGGCTGAACGCACCCGCTTACCTTGACTCCCCGCCGCACCGCACCTACGCTGCGCCACTCGGAACGGACACGACTCGCGTGCGCGCCGCCATTCTGTTCATCGCCTCGGTCGCCTATCTGGGGTACATCCCGGTCGCATCGGGAACGTTTGGATCGCTCGCGGCGATTCCGCTGTTCTGGTTCTTCGATGCGCTGACGAACGCATCGCCTGTCATCAGCGTGGTGGTGTTCGTCGCGCTCGTAGCCGGTGCGTGTTGGATTGCCGATCGGGCGGATCGGTATCTTCAGGAACACGACAGCCACAAGATCGTCATCGACGAGGTGGCCGGATACGTCGCCGCGACGCTGTTCCTGCCGGTGACCTGGAAGACCGCGCTGGCCGCGTTTTTCATTTTTCGCGTCCTCGACGTGATCAAGCCGTTTCCGGCCGGATACATCGATGCCAACGTCGCCGGTGGGCCGGGTGTTGTGCTCGATGACGTGGTGTCCGGCATCTATAGCAACCTGTTCGTCCGCGCACTGTTGTGGATCGGAGCGCTGACGTGATCGAGCGCGCGATCGTTCTCAGCTCGGGCGACGAACTCACCACCGGCCGCACCGTCGACACCAACGCCAACTTCATTGCTGACAAGTTGGTTGCGGCCGGCCTCGACGTGGTCGCGATCATGGTCGTCGGCGACTATCCCGATCGCATCGCGTGGGCCTGGCAGCAGGCGATGCAGCACGCCGAAGTCGTCATCGGCACCGGCGGACTCGGTCCGACCGCTGACGATCTCACCACCGAAGTGCTCGCGCAGGTGGCTGGCCGCCGCTTGTACATGGATCAGGCGATTGCCGACCGCATCCGGCAGATGTTCGCGGCGATGGGCCGGGTGATGCCGGAAAACAATCTCAAGCAAGCGATGTTTCCCGAGGGCGCTACGATCATCCCAAACGCGCTCGGCACCGCACCCGGGTTTCGCCTCGACATCGAGACCGAACGCGGAGGGCGCCATCTGATCGTGCTGCCCGGTGTGCCGCGCGAGATGAAACCGATGATCGAGGAACAGGTACTGCCGTGGCTCCAGCAGGCCCGCGGCGGCGAGGACGTGTATCTCAGTCACACGTTTCAAACCTTCGGCATCAGCGAGTCGGCGCTCGACGAGTTGGTTGCCGGCAGTATTCCGTCCGCCGAGGGCCGGATCGCGTTTCGCGCCGCGTTTCCGCAAATCTCCGTGCGCCTCACTGTCCACGGTCCGCCGGCGATCGCCTCGCAACGATTGGCGGAGCTGTCGGCGCGCTTGCGCGAACGCATCGGCGCCTACGCGTACGGCGAAGGCGACACGTCGATGGAGGAAGTCGTCGGCACGATGTTGACGCAACGACGGCTGACGCTGGCGCTGGCCGAGTCGTGCACCGGCGGATTGATCGGCAACCGGATCACCAACGTGCCGGGAAGCTCCGCCTACTTTATCGGCGATTTTGTCACCTACTCGAACGACGCGAAGACGGCGGTGCTCGGCGTGCACGCTGCGACCCTTGAGCGCGTCGGCGCGGTCAGCGAAGAGGTCGCGCTGGAAATGGCCGCGGGCGCGCGCGGCCTCGCCGGCAGCGATCTCGGGCTTGCCACCACCGGCATCGCCGGACCCGACGGCGGGACCAAGGACAAACCCGTCGGCACCGTCTGCATCGCGCTCGCGACGGCGGAGAAGTCCTACGTGCGCCGCTATCAATTCTGGGGCACACGCGACTGGGTGAAGATCCTGACCTCACAAGTCGCGCTCGATTGGGTACGCCGCCATCTCCTTGGCCTCGACCCCAGCGAGTCGGGTGTGTTGCGGCGGTAGGATCGGCGCTCGCGGGTCCTAAGCGCGGGGTGGACTTGCGGCGGCGCACCGTAATACGCTCGCGGCATTGCATCCCGGGAAGCATGGAGACTGAGCGCGTCCGCACGTTTGTGGCCGTCGACCTCGAGACGGCGGCGCACGCCGCGCTCGTACGGCTGAAGGCCGAGTTGGCGCGTGCCGGCGGCGATGTGCGCTGGGTGCGCGATGACGGACTGCACGCGACGATGAAATTCCTCGGATCGGTGGCCGCCGCCCGGCTGGGTGATGTGCGCAGCGCTGTAGCGCGCGCCGTCAGCTCGCTCGCGCGGTTCACGATGCGCGTGCGCGGCCTCGGCGCATTTCCCTCGATCGAGCGGCCGCGCGTTTTGTGGGTGGGAATCGATGCACCGCCGCTGATCGATCTCGCGCGAGCGGTCGACGGCGCACTGGTCGCGCTCGGCTTTCCGCCCGAGGCCCGGCCGTTTCATCCCCACATCACCCTCGGCCGTGTCCGCGGCCATCGCGGCTGGAACGTCCTGGCCCGCGCGATCGAGCGCCATTGGAACGATGACTTCGGTGTCAGCTCGGTTGACCGCGTGACGGTGTACCGCAGCGAGTTGCGGCGCGGCGGCTCGATCTATTCTCCACTATGGACAACATCACTCTCGGACAGTACAAAAGGAGCAGACTATGGCGCTTGACAGCCCGCGTGAACGCGATCCCAACCGTGACCGTGCCCTCGATCTGGCGGTGAGTCAGATCGAAAAGCAATTCGGCAAAGGCGCCATCATGAAGCTGGGCGCCGAAGCCCTCACCCGCGACATCGCCGTGATTCCCACCGGCTCGCTCGGGCTCGATCTCGCGCTCGGTGTCGGCGGTCTGCCGCGCGGGCGTGTGGTGGAGATTTACGGCCCCGAATCGTCGGGCAAGACCACGCTGGCACTGCAAGTCATCGCGCAAGCACAGCGCGACGGCGGCATCTGCGCCTTCATCGACGCCGAACACGCGCTCGACGTCGTCTATGCCAAGAAGCTCGGCGTCAAGACCGAGGACCTGCTGATCTCGCAGCCGGATCACGGCGAGCAAGCGCTCGAGATCGCCGAGACGCTGGTGCGCAGCGGCGCGATCGATGTGCTGGTGGTCGACTCGGTCGCGGCGTTGGTGCCGCGCGCCGAGATCGAAGGCGAGATGGGCGAGCCGCAAATGGGTTTGCAAGCGCGCCTGATGTCGCAGGCGCTGCGCAAGCTCACGTCGAGCATCTCACGCTCGCGCACGATCGTCGTCTTCATCAACCAGATCCGCATGAAGATCGGCGTCATGTTCGGCAACCCCGAGACGACGACCGGCGGCAACGCGCTCAAGTTCTACGCGTCGTGCCGCCTCGACATCCGCCGCATCGGCGCCATCAAGCAAGGCGACGAGGTGATCGGCAGCCGCACGAAGGTGCGCGTGGTGAAGAACAAGGTGGCCCCGCCGTTCAAGGAAGCCGAGTTCGACATCATGTACGGCGCCGGGATCTCGCGCGAGGGCGAGCTGGTCGACCTCGGCGCGGAGTACGGCATCGTCGAAAAGAGCGGCGCGTGGTACGCGTTCGGCGGCGACCGCATCGGCCAAGGCCGCGAAAACACCAAGGACTTCCTGCGCGAGCACGAGGATGTGGCCCGCGCGATCGAGCAGAAGATTCGCGCGCGATTCGGATTCGGCGTACCGGCGGCAGCGACGCCCGACGCGGCGGCGGAAAAAACCGACGGGAAGCGCGGCGCCAAGGCCGGGTGATTGCGACGCGATGGAACTCGCTCAGATCCTGCAGTTGGCGATCAAACAAGAGGCGTCCGATGTCCTCTTGAAGGTCGGCGCGCCGCCGGCATTCCGTCTCCACGGCGACTTGGTGCCGCTGCCCGAGACGCCACCGCTGACTCATCAAGAGATGCAGCGGATGGCCGATACGTTGATGGACGACTTCCGCCGCCGGCGTTTCGAGACCGAAATGCAGGCCGACATGGCGTACGAGACACCCGAGCTGGGGCGGTTTCGCGTCAACATCTTCCGCCAGCGCGGCGTGCTGAGCATGGTCATTCGCGTCATCCCAGCCCGCATCCGTGGATTCGCCGAACTCAATCTGCCGTCGGTCATCGAGAAAGTCGCCTCCGAGCGGCGCGGCTTGGTGCTGGTCACCGGAACCACCGGCAGCGGCAAGAGCACCACGCTGGCGGCGATCGTCGATCACATCAACACCACCCGGCCGTGTCACATCATTACGATCGAAGACCCGATCGAGTATACGCACCGCGACTGTCTCGCGTTCGTCAACCAGCGCGAAGTCGGGTACGACACGGTCGACTTCGCCGCCGCCCTGAAAGCCGCGTTGCGCCAGAACCCCGACGTCATCCTGGTCGGCGAAATGCGCGACCTCGAAACCATCGAGACCGCGATCATGGCGGCCGAAACCGGCCACCTGGTGATGAGCACGTTGCACACCCTCGATGCGCCGGAAACCTTGAACCGCGTGATCAGCGCGTTCCCGGATCACCAGCGCGAGCAGGCCCGACTGATTCTGGCGAGCGTGATCAAAGGCGTCATCAGCCAACGACTCATTCCGCGCGCCGATGGCCAAGGCATGGTGCCGGCGGTCGAAGTGATGGTGTCGAGCGCGCGCGTGCGCGAGTACGTCGCCGACAAGGTCAAGGCCCGCGATCTGCGCGAAGTGATCGCCCAAGGCCACACCGCGTATGGCATGCAGACCTTCGATCAGTCGCTGATGGCGCTCTACCGCAGCGGGATGATTACTTACGACGAGGCCTTGCAGAACGCGAGCAACCCGGCCGACTTCGCCCTCAAGGTCCGTGGCATCGCGTCGACCAGCGACAACCGCTGGGACAATTTCGAGCAACCCGCCGAGCAGCCCGAGACGACCCGCTCGAACAAGATGGAGATCGAACGCTTCTGACCCGTTGCACCTCCTCCCGCTCCGCTCGCCGGCTCGGTCGCCATCGGCCGGATTCCCTGCTAGGAACACGACAGCATGACTAGTGCGCAGATCCGCAGCGCCTTCCTCGATTTCTTCCGCCAACGCGGTCACGAGGTGGTGCGTAGCTCTTCGTTGGTGCCCGAGAACGACCCGACGCTGCTGTTCACCAACGCCGGGATGGTCCAGTTCAAGGACGTGTTCCTCGGTAACGAGACGCGCGCCAACTTGCGCGCCGCCAGCGCGCAGCGGTGCTTGCGACTGAGCGGCAAGCACAACGACCTCGAAGAGGTCGGACGCGACACCTATCACCACACGTTGTTCGAGATGCTCGGCAACTGGTCGTTCGGCGACTACTACAAGAAGGACGCGATCGCCTGGGCGTGGGAGCTGCTCACGAAGGACTGGGGGCTGCCGAAGGAGCGCTTGTACGCGACCATCTTTACCAGCGATGACGAAGCCGATCAGTTCTGGCGCAACGAGACCGACATCGGACGCGATCGTATCCTGCGCTTCGGCGAGAAGGACAATTTCTGGGAAATGGGGGAGACCGGTCCGTGCGGCCCGTGCTCCGAGATTCACATCGATCGCGGCGCCGACGCGTGTGATCGGCAACACGTCGCCGGCCATCACTGCGCCGTCAACGCCGGCTGCGCGCGCTACATCGAGCTGTGGAACCTGGTCTTCATTCAGTACAACCGGGCCGCCGACGGCACACTCGAAGAGCTGCGGTCCAAACACGTCGACACCGGCATGGGCCTCGAACGCGTCGCGTCGGTGTTGCAAGGCGTGCGCTCGAACTACGACACCGATCTCTTTCGCACGCTGATCCGCTTCACCGAGGAGCACGCCAAGCGGAAGTACGGCAAGAACGACGCCGACGACCTCGCGTTCCGCGTCCTCGCCGACCACTCGCGCGCGCTCAGCTTCATGATCGCCGACGGTGTCGTGCCCGGGAACGAGGGGCGCGGTTACGTATTGCGCCGCATTCTCCGCCGTGCCGCCCGCCACGCGCGCCAGCTCGGCTTCACCGAACCCTATCTCTGGCACATGGCGAAGGCCGTCGCCGAAGCAATGGGGCAGGCCTACCCGGAGATCGTCGAGCGCCACAGCTACATCGAAGACGTCATCCACACCGAAGAAGAACGATTCGCCGAGACCTTGGACAAGGGCATGACGTTGCTCGACGCGGAGCGCGCACGGTTGCGAACCCAGCGCGCGACGGTGTTGCCCGGCGACGTCGCCTTCCGCTTGTACGATACCTACGGTTTTCCGCTCGACATGACCGAAGACATCCTGCGCGAAGAGGCGGTCACGATCGATCGTGCCGGCTTCGACCGCGCGATGGACGAGCAGCGCCAACGCGGTCGCGACGCGCGCAAGGCGGGCGCCGACGCGCTGGTGTCGCACGGCGCGTTCGCGTCGCGCTTCGTCGGCGACCGCGTGATCGAGCACGAGTCGGAGATCCTTGCGCTCTATCTCAACGCGGAGGAGCACGCCGAAGTGCGCGCGGGTGACGCGGTCCAGGTCATCACGGCCGAGACGCCCTTCTACGGCGAGTCGGGCGGTCAAGTCGGCGATCACGGCGAGATCACCGCGGCCGACGGCGCATTGATCGAGGTCACCGACACGCAAAAGCCGCGCGCCGATCTGACCGTTCACGTCGGCGTGGTCCGCCGCGGCGCGTTCCGGCGCGGCCAACGCGTGCGCCTGCGGATTGATCACGCGTGGCGCGAAGCGGCGCGGTTGAATCACTCGGCGACCCACATCCTCCACGCGGTCCTGCGCGAGCGCCTCGGCACCCACGTCCGGCAAGCCGGCTCGTTGGTAACGCCCGATCGCTTGCGCTTCGACTTCACTCATCCCAACGCGATCGACGACGCAACCGTTATTGCGATCGAAGACGAGACCAACGCACACATTCGCGAGAACGCACTCGTGACTTCGGACGAAATGGCCTACGACGAGGCGATCAAACGCGGCGCCCTCGCGTTCTTCGGCGACAAGTATGGCGATCGCGTGCGCGTCGTGAGGATGGGCGACTTCTCGGTGGAGCTGTGCGGCGGCACGCACGTGCAGCGCACCGGCGACATCGGGGTGTTCAAGCTCCGCACGGAAACCGGCGTGGCGGCGGGCGTGCGGCGGGTCGAAGCCATGACCGGCACCGGCGCCCTCGCCGCGATTCGCTCGCATGAGCTGACCTTGCGCCAGCTCGGCGAGTTGGTGAAAGGCAACGAGACCGAGGTTGCCGAGAAAGTCGAGCGACTCCTCGCCCAGCAGCGTGAGCTGGAGCGCCAGCTTCAACAACTGCGGACGCAAGTCGCCGGCTCGCAGAGCCAAGACCTGATCGGCCAGGCCTTCGCCAGCCGCGAGGGATTCAAAGTCGTCGCCGCCGAGGTCGAAGGCGTCGACGGCAAACGCCTGCTCGAAATGGCCGACGCGCTGCGCGAACGACTCGGCAGCGGCGTGGTCGTGCTGGCGGGCCGCGCCGACGATAAGGTCAATCTCCTCGCGGCGGTGACCAAGGACCTCGCCAAGCAGGTCAACGCCGGCAAGATCATCGGCCAACTCGCGCCGATCGTCGGCGGGCGCGGCGGCGGCCGTCCCGAATTGGCGCAAGCCGGCGGCAAGGATCCCGCAAGGATCGGCGACGCGCTCAAAGCCGCGCGCGCGATGTTCGAGTGAGATGATCGGGGGCCGCGAATAGTGGCGACGACCGACACCGCCGACGCGCTCGAAGTCCGCTTTCACGACGACCAGTTGTTTCACGCACTGCTTGGTCACAACGACGAGCATCTCAAGGCGATCGAGCGCGCGCTCGGCGTGCGTATCGGTAGCGCGGGGCAGACCCTGTTCGTCAGCGGCGACGAGGTGCAACGCGAGCTCGCCGCGCGTGTGCTCAAGCAGCTCTACGTGGTGATCGAGAGCGGCTACCCGGTCTACCCGAGCGACGTCGACTACGCGATCCGCATCCTCAGCCGCGATCGCAGCGCGCGCTTGAAGGACATCTTTCTCGACACCATCTACATCTCGGCGCACAAGCGCGTGATCACGCCCAAGAGCGTGGCGCAGAAGGCGTACATCGACGCGATCCGCAACTACGACATCGTGTTCGGCATCGGCCCCGCCGGCACCGGCAAGACCTATCTGGCGATGGCCATGGCCGTCGCCGGGCTGATGAAGAACGAGTTCGCGCGCATGGTGCTGACGCGCCCCGCCGTCGAGGCCGGCGAAAAGCTCGGCTTCCTCCCGGGCGATCTGGCGGAGAAGGTGAACCCCTACCTGCGCCCGCTCTACGATGCGTTGCACGACATGGTCGACTTCGATCGCGCGCAGAAGATGCTCGAACGCGGCGTCATCGAGGTTGCGCCGCTCGCGTTCATGCGCGGACGCACGCTCAACGACTCGTTCGTGATCCTCGACGAAGCCCAGAACACGACCTCCGAGCAGATGAAGATGTTCCTCACCCGTCTCGGCTACGGCTCGAAGGCGATCATCACCGGTGACGTGACCCAGATTGATCTGCCGACCGGGAAGGCCTCCGGACTCAAGGAAGCGCAAGTCATCCTCTCCGGCATCGACGACATCCGCTTCTGTTACTTCAGCGAGCGCGACGTCGTCCGCCATCGCCTGGTGCAAGACATCATCGGCGCCTACGATCGCTTCGAGACCGCGCGCGAGCAACGGACGCCCAACGGCGAGAAGCCGTCCACCTAGTTTCGGTCTTCTGACGGTCACGAGTCGTTGACGGCACGGCGCCGGAAGTGCCAGACATCGCCGGTATGACCTGCCCAGGCTGCGGCAGCGACAACCCGGCCGGGAAAACGTTTTGCGGCGAGTGCGGAACCGCGCTGGAGCATCAGTGCCCGCAGATGTGCGCGTGGAATCTTTGGTACCTCGGCCAGCCCGACGCGGCACTCGCGCGCGCCCGCGAGGCGGTGGCTCTCGCGCGCCGGCTCGATGATTCGTTCAGCCCGGCGTTCGCCCTCATCTGGGAAACGGTCCTCCACTGGCGCGATCTGCAAGACGCCAAGGCCCTGCTGGAGGAATTGGGCGGCTGATGCCGATCGCCGTTCACCTGTCTCGTCGCTGCGACGGAGTGTCCGCCGCTGCGGTTCACGTGTGGGCGCGGCAGATTCTGTCCAGCTTCGACGAAGACGCCGCCGAGTTGACCGTCTCGCTCGTCGACGACGAGGAGATCCACCGCTTCAATCGTGACTATCGCGGCAAGGATCGGCCGACCGATGTGCTCGCGTTTGCGATGCGCGAGGGGCCGCGGGTGGCGGGGGACGAGGCGCAGCTCGGCGACGTGGTGATCTCACTCGATACCGCCGCGCGGCAGGCGGCGCAACGCGGCACGACACTCGCCGACGAGGTGGCGACGTTGCTGATTCACGGCGTGCTGCATCTCCTCGGCTACGACCACGAGCGCTCAGCAGCGGAAGCGCGGCGGATGCGACGTAAGGAGCGGGAGCTGCGCGCGCTCATCAGTAGCCGCCCGGCATCCAGAGGTACAAAAATCCGGCGTGGCTCGGCAGCAGCCCGCTGAGATCGACGTTGACCAGGTTCACCTGCGGCGCCGCCAGCGCGGCGTGCGAATAAATGTTCTCCGCCGGTTCGCTCGAGCGGCGGTACATTACCACGCGCGCGCGTTCGAGACGCGCGCGGCCGCGGGCGACGGCGATCGCCTCGTCGAGATAGCCGATGCGATCGATCAGCTTGGCATCGAGCGCTTGGTCGGCGGTGACGATGCGGCCGTCGGTGAACGCGTCGACCTGGTCCGATTGCGCGAACTGCGGCCGGCGCTCGCGCACCAAGCCGGCGAAGCGGTCGCGCATCTGGTCGAGGACCTGCTGCAGAATCGCCAACTCCGCCGGCGTCATCTTGCGCAGCGGCGAGCCGATATCCTTGTGCTCGCCCGACTTGATGGTCTGATTGGTGACGCCGAGCTTGCTCATCAAGCCTTCGAGATTGATTCCAGCCATCACCACGCCGATGCTACCGGTGACGCTCGTCGGGCTGGCGACGATTTCATCGGCGGCGAGCGATACGTAGTAGGCGCCCGAGGTCGCGATGTCGCCGAAGTGGGCGATGATCGGCACCTGGCGTTGGTCACGAAACGCCATCAAGCGATGATAGATCACATCGCTGGCGGTGACCGTGCCGCCCGGGCTGTTCACGCGCAGCACGATCGCCTTGACCCGATCGTCTTGCGCCGCTTGCTGCAATTGCTCTTCGACGTTCGCGACGGTGCTCTCCCGCCGTCGCAGGCCGAAGCTGCCTTCTTGTTCTTCGGCGGTGATGACGCGCGAGATCTCGATCAGCAGGACCTTGTCCTTGCCTTGGCCGCTCACCACGCGCTCTTCGAGCGGCTCGGGGCGCCCGCCGAACGGGCTGATCGCGGCCGAGATGAATACGCAGCCGCTCAGTGCCATCGACGACAGCAGCAGAAGCGCGGATGCGGCGAAGCGAAGAAGCGGGTGTGAACGCATCACAAATCTCTCCTCTCGAAGCGCGAACTATATGCGTGCGTTGCGTGGTCGAGCAAGCTATGGTCCGCATCGGGATGTCACTTCGTGCCCTGGTGATCGGCGCCTCGGCGGTCGTCGCGTTGCTCGCGCCCGCGCGTTGCAATGCAGGCGATCAACCGCAGACCGCCTTCACGCTCGCCAAAGACAACGCCGACCGCTACCGCGCGCTGTTACCTGAGCCGGTGTTTCAGCGAGTGAAGAGCGGCGAGTACCATTTCCGCGTCGTGCCCGTCGACGAGAGACAATTTCGTGCGAACTACACCGACCGCTTCTGGAAGGCGAGCGCGGCCAACGCCGGCAAGTACGACATCGATGCTGAGACCGGCGGACTCAAGGCGAGCGGCGGAAACGGCCGGCCGCCGGCGATCTTCGGTTTGCCGTTTCCGTCGGTTGATGCGTCGGATGCGCAGGCCGGCGCGAAGATCATTCACAACTATCGCCTGCGCCTGATGCAAGGCGACGGGGCCATCCACTACTTCTCGTTGGCGGACGTGACGAGCGAAGGCGATGTGCTCCGCTCGGTGCGCATCTTTCTCTCGTACAAGTACTACGTGGGAACCACGACCCCGCCGCCGCCGACGTTGCCCGACAACACCGAGTCGCGCCAACTCGCCGCCGCGGTCGAGCCCAAGGACGTCGAAGGCGTCGGTGTGCTGACGTGGCGCTTCAACGACTGGACGACGTGGGATCAGGTGTGGGCGTTTTTGCCGTCGATTCGACGCGTGCGCCGGGTCCGCACCTCGACCCGTGGCGAGCGCATTCCCGGCTACGAAGTCTACGGCGATGACGCCGACTGCTACGACGGCAAAGTCGAGTACTTCACCTGGCACCTGATCGGAGCCGGCGAGGTCATCGGGCCGCTCGGCACGGATTCACCATATGCGCGACCGCTGCGGCGTGACACCGGCGAGCGCTGGACGATGGACGTCCCGTACAATCGGGCGGTTTACGAAGTGCCGGGGGCGAGCGGCGCGCCGTGGCTCACGCTCGACAACGTGTTCGTGCGCCGTCCGGTGTGGATCGTCGAAGGCACGCCCCGCGATCCGTACTACGACATGGGCAAGATCGTGCTCTACGTCGACCGCGAGCTGTATCACGCCTACTACAAGCTCGGGTACACCAAGGCCGGCGAGCAGTTTCAGACGAATTTCTGCGGAACCGGTTGGGGACGGACGGCGGACGGCCGCTTCGCGGCACCGTCAGCGTTTTTGATGAGCGGGGTGAATGAGCGCGAGCATCGCGCCACGCCGACCGGCCGCTACACGCGGGAGACCTTCGTACGCGACTTCGCAGATGAATGGTTTACGCCGGAGCATCTCACCAAGCTCGGCGAGTAAGCCTCGGATGCGATCGAACCAGTGGGCGCCGCCGGGTCGGCGCAGCAATCCCCGTTGAGAGTCAGGCTCGGATTAGTAGGACGGCGTGACCGGCCCGGTCAGCGGCTCCATGTTTTCGACGTCATCTGCGTCACCGCCCTCTTTCTTTGCTTCACGACGCTCGGCCTTCTTGCGCAGCTTTTCTTCCTGCTTGAGCTTGCGGGCCATTTCTTTTCGACGCTTCTGGTCTCGCTTGAACGTCTTTCCGCCAGCCATGAGACGTCTCCTTTCTGAATCGTGCCTGGAACTCCTGCCGCGCGGACAGCAGGTGACAGAAACTTACCAAAGAGGTTTGGCACTGGCAAACCGGCCTTCCGCGCTCATGCCGCCGCGATCGTCCGACGATCCAGGCTGAAGCTGCCCGAGCCATGGGCGGCAACCATCAGCAGCCCGCCGATGATCGACAGATTCTTCATGAACATGATCATCTGAAGTTGCTCGCCGATGTTGCGGTGGAAAATCAGCGTCGTCGGGATCATGAACAGCGCGAGCGCGATGGCGCCGACGCGGGCGCGGTAACCCACCAGAACCGAGAGTCCGCCGATGACCTCCACCAAAATCGCCCCGATCAAGAACAGCGCGGTGTACGGCATGCCGTGTTGCGCCATCATCTGCTGCGTGCCGCTGAAATTGCCGATCTTGCCCAGTCCCGACAGCACGAAGATCGCCGAAAGCAGCACACGCCCAAGCAACGTGATCACGTTCATCGATGTTTCTCCTGTTCGGTGGCGCGAGATTGGCCCGGCGCGCCGCCCTTTGCAAGTCGCCGCGTTGGGTCGCGCGCTGTCCTGTGGTAGTGCCTGAGTCACGATGGCGACCGTGTACATCGAGGACATCGCGCAACACGACGGCCAGGAGGTGACGCTGCGCGGATGGCTCTACAACAAACGTTCGAGCGGCAAGCTGCATTTCCTGCAAGTCCGGGACGGGACCGGCGTGCTCCAGTGCGTCGTATTCAAGAATGACGTACCCCCCGAACAATTCACACTCGCCGATCATCTCACGCAGGAGTCGTCGTTGATCGTTACCGGCGTGGTGCGCGCCGACGCACGCGCGCCGCTCGGGTTCGAGATCAGGGTCCGCGACTTGCAAGTGATTCAGCCGGGGCACGACTACCCGATCACCCCCAAGGAGCACGGGGTCGCCTTCCTGCTCGATCACCGTCATCTCTGGCTGCGGTCGTCGCGCCAGCACGCGATCCTGCGCATCCGGAGCGAGATCGTTCGCGCCTGTCGCGACTACTTCGACGGCAAGGGCTTCACGCTGGTCGATGCGCCGATCTTCACCCCGGCGGCGTGCGAAGGCACGTCGACGCTGTTCGAGACGGCCTACTTCGAAGAGAAAGCGTATCTGACGCAGAGCGGCCAGCTCTATGCCGAGGCCGCGGCGATGGCGTTCGGCAAGGTCTACTGCTTCGGCCCGACGTTCCGCGCCGAGAAGTCGAAGACACGCCGGCACCTCACCGAGTTCTGGATGATCGAACCGGAGGTCGCGTTCATGGACCTCGCCGGCGACATGGATCTGGCGGAAGACTTCGTCACCTATATCGTTCAACGCACGCTCGCGAATCGACGGCGTGAATTGGAAACCATCGAGCGCGACCTCGCGAAGCTCGCGCACGTGCAGAAGCCGTTTCCGCGCATCACCTATGGCGAAGCGATCGACGTGCTCAAACGCAAGGGATTCCCGGTCGAGTGGGGCGCCGATTTGGGTGGTGACGAAGAGACCGCGCTGGCGTCGGAGTTCGAACGGCCGGTGATGGTGCATCGGTATCCGGTCGAGAACAAGGCGTTTTACATGAAGGCCGACCCGGCCGATCCGCGCGTAGCGTTGTGCGTCGACGTGCTCGCGCCCGAAGGCTACGGCGAAATCATCGGCGGCGGCCAGCGCGAAGACGACCTCGATGTGCTGACCCGCAAGATTCAACAGCACGGTTTGCCGCCGGAGGCCTTCAGTTGGTACCTCGATTTGCGCCGCTACGGTTCGGTGCCGCACGCGGGGTTCGGCATGGGCATCGAGCGCGCGATCGCATGGATCTGCGGCCTGCATCACGTCCGCGAGACCATTCCGTTTCCGCGCATGCTCGAACGGCTGCGGCCATGACCGCTTTCAGTTGCAGACAGGTCTCCCTCTCCCTCTGCGAGAGGGCCAGGGTGAGGGGATTCGCGCAGCGGCGGTTGGCGCTCGCCGCTGTATTGGCGGCGCTCACCGCGTGCCAGCAATCGCCTCCGTCGCAGTCCGCGCAATCGACCACGCCGGCCGCCACCGCGCCGGTGGCGCAGGCAACGGCCGCCGTTGCCACCGCCGCGGTGGCGACCGAGCCGCTGCCGCGCGACGTGGCCGGCGTCACGCTCGGCGTCACCTTCGACGAAGCGCAACAGAAGATCGGTAAGCTGGACTGTCACGACAACCCGCAAGGGTTTCGCGTCTGCGACCCGACCGCCGCCCCGGTCGGCTCACCGAGCAAGTTCGAACTCTATTTGGTGCGCGACCGCGTGGTGTCGATCGCCTACGAGCGCGACATCGGCCCCAACGTCTGGGATTTTCTCAACGAGCTGATGACGCGCTACGGGACGCCGAGCCTCAATGGAACCAATGAGCGCGATAAACAGGGCCGCACGCACCAGATCTACGGCTGGAAGGACGACAAGAGCATCTTCTCGGTCCGGTTCATCTGGCTCGGCGATGAAGGCGCACGGGAACTCAGCAGCACCGCCATCACGCTGTGGGATCGGCCCGCGTTCCAGCAGTGGCAAGACCAACGCCAGCGGGAGCAGAGCCAGCCGCCGGAACCGGCGCACGGCGAGAGCACGTAAGGCGCCGCTGCTTTCGACCTAGTTCAAAAGTTCGTCCACGCTCGCCGCGATCGGAGAGTGCTGCAACGCCGATTGCACCTCGGCGGGCAATTGCTGTGAGACCGACGCGATCGCGGCCTGCGCTTCTTTCCATACGCGC
>DATKMK010000106.1:0-5890 GCA_035541895.1 Binatia bacterium
GTTGACGAGAAACCCGAGCACGACGTTTTTCGACGCGGCCGCCACAAGCTCGTAGAAGCCGCGCGCCTCGCGTGCGGTCGCCGCAGAGTCGCTCGCGGCTGCGCGGAGTCGCACCAGGCTCGCCCGCAAAGCGGCAATGTCATCGGCCGTCGCGTGTTGCGCTGCCTCGGCCACCACCACGGGATAAATGGAACGCCGCGCGTCGAGCACCGATCGGAACGTCGCCTGTGCGAATTGAAGCTGTAGTGACAGCGCGCTTGCGAGATGCCCCACGCTCGGCTCGTGGACGACCGGACCGCCTTTCGGACCCGATTTCATGCGCAGCGCGCCTTGCAGCTCGAGATAGCGCAGCGCTTCGCGCACCGTCGCCCGTGACACACGATGACGTTCGATCAGTAAACGCTCCGGCGCGAGCTTCGCGCCGGGACGCAACGCCTGATCGCGAATCTCGCTGACGATTTCGCGCGCGACCCGCGTCGAGGCGCGGTGACTTCGTTCGTTCGAACGCATGCTGGATTGACGACCCCGTTGTTGGCTGCGTTGAGAGGTTAGGTGCGTTGAGAGGTCAGCTGCATTGAGAGACCGCTCATGTAGTGTACCGATTGGAAAAAGTAGTGCACTATTTACTTGCTTCGAACGTGATTTGTTCCCCAATAGGACCGGAGGAAGTGATGCCGTCGATCGACGAGACCATGAACAGGCGACGCGCGACGCCGGGCGCGGCGGGTTGGTGGCGGACCGCCCGGCCGGGCGACCCGAACAAATACTTCATCGTGTCTGCGGATTGCCACGCGAACGAGCCGAAGGACTGGGTCAAGTCACGCATCGAACCCGAATACTTGAAACGCTTACCCAGATTGGAAGTGCGCGACGGCCAGAGCTTCATCGTCACGGAGGGCAATCGGCCCTGGAAAATCAAGACCGACACCACCGACTGGGGCCCGGAAGACATCGAACGCAATCGCACCGGCCGGACGGTCGCGGAGCGCATCGCCGATCAGGATCGCGACGGTGTCGACGTCGAGATCGTGTTCGGGAACAAGGGAATTCATGCCTTCGGCACCAACGATCCGGGCTTTTCCATGGCCATGTGCCGGGCATGGAACGATTGGGCGCACGAGGAATTCGGTGCTCATCGCAGCCGCATACTGCCGATGGCGCAAATTCCCACCCTCGATGTCACGGCGGCAGTCGCCGAAGTCGAGCGCGTTGCGAAGTTGGGTTTCAAGGGCATCACGATTCCGGTCAAGCCGCAGTACGGCCCGACCGGAATGGATCAGAAGAACTACAACCAACCCGAGTTCGAACCGTTGTGGTCGGCGATCGAGGACACCGATCTGCCGCTGACAATCCACGTCTCCACGGGACGCGATCCGCGCGCGGCCTCTGGACCCGGCGGCGCAGTCATCAACTACGCAGTGCACTGCTGCGCCGCCAGTCAGGAACCGGTCGCGAACCTCTGTGCATCAGGTGTGCTCGAACGGCATCCTCGGCTGCGGTTCGCCACGATCGAAGCGGGAATCGGTTGGGTTTCATGGCTGCTCGAAGCCATGGACGAAGCATTCTTCAAGCACCGGATGTGGGTGTCGCCCGATCTGGCCGAGCCGCCGAGCTACTACTACCGCCGGCAGGGCTTCGCGAGCTTCGGCGAAGACCAATCCGGACTCGCACTCGCGGTCCAACACGATCTCATCGACAACTGCCTGTGGGCCAACGACTACCCACACCACGAAGGCACCTGGCCCCATTCCGCAGCCGCGATCGAACGCACGATGGCTTCGCTCACCGATGCGCAACGCGCAAAGGTGCTTGGTTTGAACGCGGCGAAGTTCTGGGGAATCGACGTGCCGGCCGGATACCGTCAGTCCGTCGAGGCTGCTTGATGTCGTTGCGCGGCGCCGCAGCGATCGTCGGCCTCGCCGAACGGCCACCGCAACGCTACTCGGGCGAGGAAACGTTGCTCGAGCTGGCGAGCGGTGTGGCGGCCGAGGCGATCGCCGATTCCGGCATCGCGCGCGCCCGTATCGACGGCCTCATCGTCCACCCGATGGGCGGGTTACCGGGATTCGTACCCGCAACCGTCGCCGAATACCTGGGCCTGCAACCAACCTTTGCAGAAATCGTCGATCTTGGCGGCGCCACCGGCGCCGGTATGGTCTGGCGCGCCGCCGCGGCGATTCAGGCCGGCATGTGCACGAACTGTCTTTGCGTCACGGCCACCACGCGCCGGCCGCGACCCACGCGCGTTGGTGAGCCCGTGCAAGCGAGTCGTGCGCCACGCTCGCTTCGCATCGCGCACGACCGGTCGCCGTCGGCGGAGTTCGACTACCCGTACGGTCTGATCGGTGCCAACGTCGGCTACGCGATGCTTGCGACGCGTTACGCGCACGAGTACGGATTGAGTGCCGAGCAACGCGCCAAGGTTGCGGTCGATCAACGTACGAATGCGAACGCCAATCCTTCGGCGATCTTTTACGATCAAGCTCTCAGCATCGACGAGGTGCTCGCATCGGAAATGATCTGCGCACCGCTGCGCATGCTCGAGATCGTGATGCCCGCCGCGGGCGCGGCTGCATTGATCGTGACCTCGGCAGATCAGGTCGCGGCAGCGCAACAACGTCCGGCGTGGATTCTCGGTGCCGGCGAATCCGTGACGCATTCGTCGTTCGCACAGGCGCCGCGATTGGATGCGACGGGCATCGGCATTGCGGCGCGCGCCGCGTTTCGCCAGGCGGGTGTCGCGCCCGCGGACGTCGGGCTCGCGTCGCTCTACGACTGCTACACGATCATGGTGCTGCTCACGTTGGAGGAGGCCGGGTTCTGCAAACGCGGTGAGGCCGGCGCCTTCGTGATGGCGCACGATCTGACCTTTCGTGGAGACTTTCCCCTCAATACACATGGTGGCCAGCTTTCCTTCGGCCAGCCCGGCATGGCCGGCGGCATGAGTCACGTCACCGAGGCGGTGCGGCAACTCCAGCGCCGAGCGGGTGCACGTCAGATCGCCGATCTCCACACCGCTTACGTGCATGGCAATGGCGGGATCATTGCCGAACAGGTGGGCCTGGTATTGGGAGCGCAACGTTGAGCACTCGCTTGATCCCCGCACCCTCGTCGCTGACGCGTCCGTTTTGGGAGGCAGCACGCGAGCGCAGACTCGCGCTCCAGCGCTGCGAGCGTTGTGCACTGTTTTCATTTCCGCCCCGTGCGCGTTGCCCGTCGTGCGGCGCGTGCGAACTGCGCTGGCAAGACGTCTCCGGCGCGGGAACCGTGTACAGCTTTACGGTGGTCCACCGCCCGCCCCACGCGGTCTTCACCCAACAGTGTCCGTTCGTCGTTGCGATCGTCGAACTGGCAGAGGGCCCGCGCATGACGAGCAACATCGTCAATTGCAATTCCGCAGCCGTGTACGTCGGTATGCCGGTTCGCGTCGAATTCGAAGCGATCGACGACAGCGACCTGCTTCTCCCCCAGTTCACTCCGGCCTGACGCACGACGCGGAAGGTGCGCAGCGGCTCTGCGTCCGCAGCCTCGGCGAGCACGAGGGAGTGCGCGAACAGCGGGCTGCGTTCAATCGGTTCTGACACTTCTTCACGTCGACCGGCGTACCGTGTGCCGATTGCCGATCGTGACCACGGGCGCCGAGGGCGAAGAGCCGCTCGGGTTCAGGGCGTCGATTCCCAACTCTTTCGCACACCGTCAGATCGAGACTTGGTCGGCACGCCGTCGAATCAAAGCTCCAACAGCCCGTTTTCATTCAACGTCTCGGGGCAGGCAAGGCGCTAAGCAGCTTGTCGAGATTCTCATGAAGCACCTGGCCGCGCGCCAAATGCTACGCAAATCCGTATCGCTAGGGCGAGCTGCGCGGTGCGCAGGATCTGTTCCGATTTCCCCCAGTACCTGTGTTTCAAAGCGGGGTAGCGCTAACGGGCGGGTCATCGAGGCCCGAATTTCACTTGCAGCCGGCAGTTCAGAAACCGATCACAAGGTCATTCACGGAATTCAGTCGAGGCCGGCCCGACTCAACGCAGCGTTGCGTCGTGCGTCGAACTCCGGACGCACAACGACGTAGCCTTGCTGAACGAACGCCTGAGACACATTCGGCTGCAGCCGTCGCGCCTCGACGATGGCCGCACGCGCGTCATCGACGCGGCCGAACTGAACCGCGTTCATCGCCAGATCGATGTATCCCCAAGCGAAGTCGGGTCGTGCCGCCACGAGCTTTCGAGCCCACTCCAGTCCCACCTCGCACTGGCCCTCATCGAAGTGCGCCTCCGAAAGCAACTCGAAGTAGCGCGCTGTTCCGTCGCTCTGGGGATCGAGACGGATCGCCTGCTCCATTGCCGCGATGCCCGCCTTGGGATCCCCGCCAAGGTACTTGGCCCACGCGATCTGCGACCACCCGCGGGGTGAACTTGGGTTCAATTCGATGACGCGCTCAGCGGAAACGATGGCGTTCTGCATATCCCCGCTGGCCGTGAGTGCTTCGGCCAGAGCCAAATGCGCATCTGGACTGGCCTGGTCCAACTCGACGGCGAGACGCGCCCAGTGCAGGGCTTGCTCTACGCTCGATGCGGGTGAGTCGGTCCACACGAAGAAGACTTCATTGCTGTATGTCGTCGCGAGGAGCGCTGTCACCGATGCCGACTGCGGCTCTAGCTTCTGTGCCTGCTCGGCTAGCGCGCGCGCTTCGGCGTTGTCTTTTGGCGACAGCCGAAGCAGCCGTTGCACCGCAAGCATGTACGCACCCCAGGCATCGAGATTCTTCATCCCGCGCTGCTGCGCGCGTTCGCTTTCCGCGCGCGTGAGGTCAGCGACGAGCGAAGCGGCGACGGTCGCGCCGATCTCGTCCTGCACCGCGAACACGTCCACCACACCGGGGTCGTAGGTTTGGCTCCACAGGTTCTGGGTCGACTGCGTATCGACGAGCTGAACCGAAATGCGGATGCGATCGCCGGCCCGCTGCACGCTGCCCTGCACGACATAGCGCGCGCCGAGCTCGCTGCCCACGCGCTTGAGGTCTACGTTGCCCCGATAGCGAAAGCTCGAGCCGCGCGCAATGACGGGGAACGCGCGCCAGCTCGACAAGCGCGTGATCAGGTCGTCGGCGAGCCCATCGGCGAATATCGCGTCCTTCGGATCCACGGATCGATTCTCGAACGGCAGCACCGCGACGGCCGGACGATCGGCGAATGGGACTACGCCTGCGTCCTTTTCACTCGTGACGCGACCGCTTGACGTCGCATCGCCGGGATTCGCGTGGCCGCGGTCTACATCCGTCGTCGCCTGGCTACTCACACGCGATTGCACGACGAAGAACGCGAGCACGGCGATCACCACTGCGGCCAAGCCGGCAACATACCAAGCACTCGCCAGCTTCCTCCGCAGTGGTATGACTTGCGGAGTTGGCTCATTCACGGGCTTTCCTTCACCCAGATGCCGCTGCGACGCGGACAACAAGGCGTTGAAGGCGGCCGCATTTGGATCGCCGTTCCAATCGTGCATGTCCAGCGACTGCACTTGACGAAAACCGAGCGGCGGCAGCGTCGAATCGATTCGTACGGGTATCAGTCTGTTGGTGTCGCGAGCGAGTTGCGCCTCGTCGTGAACCCAGTCCGAATCTTTTGAAGCGGCGGACCACAACACGATGACCGCTCGCGCAGCGGCGAGCTGTCGATCGATTTCCTGATTGAACCTGACTCCCGCCTGGATGTGCCGATCCCACCAGACCGTAAGCCCGCGGGAAATCAATCCGTTTGCAATCTTCTCCGCGATCGCGCGATCGGCACTATCGTAGGAAATGACCACATCTGCCACGGACACGCTCCATCCACTCGCGTGCCGCCCCATCATAATGGCCATTGCGCGGTGCGCGAGAGTCGGCCCGTTAGTA
>DATKMK010000107.1:0-10121 GCA_035541895.1 Binatia bacterium
GTGCCACCGTACGTCCCGTGCGCGAACTGCGGTGTCGGGCTGAGGAACCCAACTCATGGTTGATCAGCAACACCACGAACAACACCATCACGAGCCACCGCCGCGCCGGCGGACGCGACGCACGTGTGGGAAGCCGAACGGACACCGATCGCGCCGGACTCCTCGCGATGAATGGCTGATCGAGGCCTTGGGCAAAATGCGCTTCCTCACCACGCGACAGCTCGCAGACCTCTTCTTCGACGGGTCACGTGCGGCAGCCAATAAGCGGTTGCGGCGGCTCCTGGATGCCGGCGTCGTCCGCGTCTGGCTGCGGAACCTGAACACGGACAACGTCTACGCCATCACGCCACGTGGTCGTCGCGTTCTGGAAACGTGCTCGACAGCATCGCCGGAGACCGCGGGCGTTATCACCTGCCCGCGAACGCTCGACGGGCAACTCGACCATCTGCTCGCCATCAATTCGATCCGCGTCGTCCTCGCAATGGACCTACCGGACACCGGTGGCGTCATCGCTTGGTGGCGTTCCGATTGGGAGCTGCGTGTACATAGTCGTCAGCGTAACATTCCCGACGCGCTGTTCGCACTTAACTGGCTGGATATCGGCGAGCGCGTTTTCGCCCTCGAAGTCGAGCACCACACCCGCGCCCCTCGTCGCTTCGCCGGCAAGCTGCTGCGCTATTGGGCGGCATCGTATCACCGTAGCGGTGCCTCGAGTCGGACGAATCCTATCGTGCTCGTCGTCGGTCACAGTCCCGCCTGGCTGGCCCGCTACCGTACAGTCCTGGCGCCGCGGGCGGTCTCCACCAATGTCTGGTTCGCAAGCTTCGATGACCTTAACCGACATGGCGTCAACATCTGGCAGGCCGCCACCAGCGAGACGCGCTATTCCTTACGGACCCTCGCAAACCTTCCTTACGGTAAGGAAGGGCCCGCGGCGAATTCGCGCGCCGAATCGAGGCCATGCGCGGCTGACGCCGCGCATACATCCCCCCATCCGGACCCCCAATGAATACGAACCATCCTGACAATCATCGGCACGGCCGCGTCTGGATGAATCCCCCCTATGGCCCCGGGATTGACCGCTGGCTGCAGCGATTCTGCGAACACCGAAACGGCATCGCCCTGATCTTCGCCCGTACGGATACACAGTGGTTCCACACGTACGTCACACGTGCCGACGCAGGCTGCTTCACCCGTGGTCGCATTCCGTTTGTGTCGCCGGCCACCCCGAGCAACCACTGCGGGGGGCCAGGGTGCGGGTCGCTGTTGCTTGCCCACGGCACCCAGCGTGTTGAAGCTCTATGGCGCAGCGGCCTCGGATTGCTCATCGACCTGCGCGTAAAGCAACGAGTTGGCGGCCCCTTTCCTGGCTGGTCAACCGGAGGCTGCAACGCAACGGTACGCGAAGCGCAGGGAACCGGAGGCCAGCAATGAAATCCGACAACGACCGACTCCGTGCAACGCCCGGGGCTCACATCAACCGCACCTATCTGACCCTGCAGGAAGCTGCTGACTTGGCTGGCGTCTCGAAGAAGCGTATGCAGAACCTCATGGGCGAGGGCGTGTTGCGGGAGAACGTCCACTTCTCGCGACCCCGCGGCCTTCGCGTTCGATTCATTCGGGAGGCACTGACTGATTGGCTCGAAGGCAAGGACAAGGATGTCATCGCTTCGGTTATGGAGGAGACTGCCGGCTCACGACGTTCCAACCTCAACCCCGCATTGATGAGGAACCAGAGCCATGGCCTGTAGCGTCCGCAAAAATCGGCACGGCTTCCTTGCTCTGAACGTCATCTGGAACGGGTGGCGGTCGTGGGAGGGCACCGGCCTTCGCGACACGGCGGAGAACCGGCGCAAACTCAAGCAGATCGCCGACTTGATCACGGCGGAAATGAAGGCCGGCGTCTTCACCGGCGATCGCTATTTGCACTTCTTCCCGAAAGGCAACCACGCTGCCGACTTCAGCGCGGAATTGGCAGCCGTCGAACCGACACCAACAAAGCCGGTTACGATCCGCGAGTACTACGAGAAATGGATTTTGCAGCAAAAGCCTCCGCTGATCCGCGTCGCGCGGGAGCGAGACTACAGGCAATGCTTCACTCGGTATATCCTGGGCACCGTGGTCGATCTGGATGGCAAGGGTGAACGGGTGTTGGGAGAACTTCCCCTCGCCGACCTGAAACCACGAATACTCGTCGACCTGCGGCAACGCCTCGTAAATTCGGGTCTGAAACCGAAAACGGTTCGCAACATCATCGACAGTTCTTTTCGCGCGATGGTACGCGATGCGCGAACCATCGACTACTTGATCGAGAGCGACCCATTCGCGGCACTCCTCTGGGACCGTGCCAAGAAGCCGAAGCCCGACCCGTTTTCGGAGTCGGAGCGAGACCAGCTCCTCGAATGGTTTCTGGAGAACCGGCCGTTCTATTTCCCGTTCGTCTACGTGCTCTTCCATACCGGCATGCGTCCTTCCGAGGTCGTTGCGCTGCGTGTGGCAAACGTGGATGTCGACCACGGCCTGCTTGAGATCCAAACGTCGCGATACCTCGGCAGCGAAGCGGCGACGAAGACCGAGCACAGCGAGCGGACCATCAAGCTTTTGCCCGAGGTCAGAGAGATTTTGAAAACCCTTGTGCAGTACAAGAGCAACGCTCGTGACGCCTATGTGTTCGTGAACGCGAAAAACGGTGGACCGATCAACCACAGTGAGTGGCCGAAAGGCTGCTGGAAAAAGGCGATGGACGAAACCGGTGTCCGGCACCGGAAGTTCTACGCCACGCGGCACACGTTCATCAGCACGGCGCTGACGAAGGGGCTCAACATCAAGTTCATCGCCGAGTACTGCGGCACGTCAGTCGCGATGGTCGAGCAGCGGTATGGGCGGTTCTTGAGGCACCGGGCCGAAGATCAGCTCAGGCTTTTGGGCGCTCCACCTGCACAGGTTTCCGGACCCAAAATCCGAAGAGGTGAAACCTTTGGTGAAACCTTTCCCGTGACGGCCGAAAAACCCTTGTGGAATAAAGCGTCCCCGACGGGATTTGAACCCGTGTTGCCGACGTGAAAGGCCGGTGTCCTGGGCCAGGCTAGACGACGGGGACGTTGGGCGACGTGATCGCGAAAGGGGTCCTCAGATAGCGTCTGCAGTGAGCCGTGCTGGACTCGAACCAGCGACCATCTGCTTAAAAGGCAGATGCTCTACCACCTGAGCTAACGGCTCGCGCCCATGTGGGAGCGACGGAGGTACCATGGGGGTGTGCGGGGGTCAAGGTCGTCGATCACCCATGGGGATCCGCGAGGTCGTTGGAGTTCGTTACTGATCCCAAGCCTGCCAGGTTGATTGTCAATCGTCCAACACGCGCTTGGAAACCAGTCGCATGTGAGAGTCGAATTCGTAGACCAACGGAACACCCGTCGCCAGATTGAGTTCGAGCACTTGTTCGCGCGACAGGTGGTCGAGCTGCATGACGATCGATCGGAGACTGTTGCCATGGGCGGCCACCAGCACGTTCTTTCCCACCCTCAGGTCGGGCACGATCTTGCCTTCGAAGTATGGCAACGTGCGGGCGGCCGTGTCTTTCAAGCTCTCGCCGCCCGGCGGCGCGACATCGTAGCTGCGACGCCAGAGGCGGACTTGTTCGTCGCCGAACTTCTTGGCGGTCTCGGCCTTGTTGAGTCCCTGAAGATCGCCATAGTGACGCTCATTCAGCGCTTGATCTCGTTCGATCGGAATGCCGGCTTGTCCAATCACGTCGAGGACGATCGCCAGCGTATCAATCGCTCGTTGCAACACCGACGTGTATGCACGGTCAAAGTGGATACCGCGCAGTTTTTCGGCGGCTTGGCGGGCTTCCTCCCGTCCCTTGTCCGTCAGTGGAACGTCGACCCAGCCGGTGAATCTATTCTCCAGATTCCACTGCGATTCACCGTGTCGTAGCAATACCAAGGTGGCCATGGAGGAGCCTGATATTGGCATGTCGGCGACGTGTCAACGCGCCAGACGGCTCGGTAACAATCAGGGAGTATCGAGTCCTGGTATTAACGGTTTGAGTTCTCGCCCGGGCTTGGGCGTTTTTACGGGCAGACCTTCAGCACCGGCCTCCTCGCGGCCAATCTCTTCGGGCTCGGACGACTCCCAAATTTCGTCGATGTCTTCCCTGGCGTCAAGATCCACCGGGGCGGGCTTCGCGACGCGACGCCCGTACGTCACCATGCACCGCTCGACCCACGCCGCGTTCTGGTGCAGGAGGCGACCGATCCGGCCGGGATCGGCGGGCTGGTCCACCAGGTCCACCTCACGGATGATGCTCGGACACGGCAACCGAGACACCTGGTCGGGGGCCACATCCGTTGCCTCCGAGAGATCCTTTGGTGGCGAACCTTCGCCACCGGGTGCAGGTTGCGCTCGGCTCGCAAGAGCGGTCATGGCAATCATGCTCAAGAACAACACACCACGACCGACGAGAGGACTCCAGCGCATACAGAGACAGCTTTCACGTATAGTTTACTGAGCTCGCGAGCGGTCGTCCAGTCCGATTGCCGAGTGCGCGGACCGACGGCGTGACCAGCGTGTCGGATGTGTCCGCCATCGAATCACGCCGGACGACGAGCAAAGACCACGATCGTCGGCTCGACGCCCTCCGCGCGCTGGTAGGCTTGCTGGCAGGCACCGGACAGCCGCGACGCGAGCGGGTCGGCAAGTTCGCGCAGACGACGATCCAGCCGGCGGCGCGCGAGCTGCGCAACCTGGCTGATCTGTGGGCGTGCAGCCGGTTGCCCCACCACATCGACAAACCCCATCGCTGCGATACGCCGACACCACTCCTCCTCATCGCGAGGCGTCTCGGCCAGCACCCGCAAGCCGAAGTGCGCCCCTGGGCGTAAGACTCGCCAGGCTTCGCGGAGCGCCGCCGGTGAGTTGGCTGCGCCGATCGCGTCGCCGGCCCACACGTGGGTGAAAACACGGTCCCGCACCGGGATGGTCGCGGCGTCCGCAGCAACGAAGCGCACACTACCGGCGAGACCCGCCCGCCGCGTCAGTCGGCCGGCCACGGTGGCCATGGCGACGGAAATATCGATGCCGAGCACGCTGCAGCCGAAGTGAGTCGCCCACCAGCGCGCGGGGGCGCCGAGACCGGCACCGATGTGCAACGCGGATTCATATTTGCGGAAGATGCCGCGCGAACTCAGCACGTCGAGTGGGGTGAGATCTCCCGGCGCATAGTCGAGTGCATAAAAGGGTGCCCCGCGCGGCGGCGGCACGTTGTGACGCATCTCGCGGCTGACACTCTCGATGGCTTCGGCGAACAGGCGGATCGCGTCCGCACTCAGATCCGCCAATCCACTCATCACCGTTCGTTCACGGCCCATCGTCGTTCCGCATGTTCTCCGGTTACTACCCGCATCCGCCGACAGTCAACGACATCGCCACGTGCCACGTTGACACGATTCGGACCGCTTGCCATGATTCGCCGCTGCGTTCGCAGTCCCACCCACTCAACGACGGAGAGCTCCTGCATGGCCGTGATTCACAAGAAGAAGGGAAACTTCCTCGAAGACTTTCGTGTCGGTCACGTGTTTCACCACAAGGTCGGCAAGACCCTCAACGAGGGGCTGTTCAACACCTTTTCCGCGTTCGATATGACGACCAACCCGCTGGCCAAAAACCGGCGATACGCGCAGCGCTATGGCTTCAACGACATGGTGATGCCGCCGGGGCTCGTCATGATCACCGTGTTCAGCCAAACCGTCGAAGACATCTCGGAAAACGCTCGCGCCAATCTCGAATACATCAACATGCGTTTCGGTGTCCCCGTGTATTTGGGCGACACCATCGAAGTGACGTCGTTGGTCCTCGGCGTCAAGCCGTCAAGCCGCGACAAGAATCTCGGTGTTGTCCACGTCCAAACCACCGGTCGCAACCAAAACGGCGAGGTCGTCCTCACCTACGAACGCAAGGTGCAAGTATGGACCGATGACCCGAACGCAGAGGTACGCGAGGCGTCAATTGATGCTCCTGAGGTGGAAGTGAACGTGTGGCTGCCGCCCTACGACCCGGCGCGGAGCTACGGCGAATTGGCGCATCTCAGCAGCGCCGACACGTACTTCGAGGATTTCACACCCGGCGATACCATCGAGCACTCTCGCGGCCGCACGATGACGACGGAACACATCGCGTTGACCGCGATGCTCGACAACACCTCGCAGGTGCATTGCAACCAGTACCTCATCGATCAAAATCCCAGCAAGTTCCTTGGCGGCCAACTGGTCGTGTTCGGCGGCATTCCGTTCAATCTCTGTCTCGGATTGTCCTGCCCAGACATCGCCGACAACGCGCTCACCGATCTCGTCTACACGACCGGCCGTCACACCGGACCGCTGTTCGCCGGCGACACCGCGTTCGCGTACACCGATATTCGCACCAAACGCGATTATCCTGGTCGACCAGATCTGGGTATCGTCGCCACGACCCTCCACGGATACAAGCCGAAGCGGCGCGACGACGGCGGGTGGGAACGCAGCGATATCTTCTATCTAGAACGGGAGATCGTGGTGAAGCGTCGCTCGCACTATTGCTGAGCGACGCACAATCCCGCGTCACGAACGACTACGCGGCGGCAAGCTTTCCGCGGCGCCAGGCTTGGTAGTGATTGGCGCAGTATCCCTTCGCCACGTACGCCTTCCCGCACCCTTTCACTGAGCACACACGCTTCGGCGGTGGCGCCGTGTTCTTCGGCGGTTTCCAGCCTTTGAGCTGCTGCGAGGTGATGTCCAGCCCTTCGTTCAGCAGCGCGATCACCACCTCCGTCTTCGATGCACCCAACTGTTTGGCGACATTTTGAATTGCATCGCTGACGTGCGCCGGAATCTTCACGTTCATCAACTTGCTCGGGCTTTTCTCCCGCCCGCGCAAGTCCTTCAATCGTAGATCAGCTCGCATATGGTCCTCCCTCAACTGTGGTTCCTTGGTAAGTCTCTCGTGCCACCACTAGAACAACAACTTTCTAACCAATTCTGCCACCTAGAGGAAGAGCGCCCTTATCCAGGAATTACCCGAGTTTTCTATGGGGATTCAGTGTACGATCCCGGGCACGGTGGACAAAACGGACACCGAAGATTCAACGCCGGCCTCGCCGCGGTCGATCTGGACCCCGTTTTGGCCGCGCGTTACAACGATCCGGTCGTGACCATTGCTCTCACACCCCGGTGGTGTCGCGTCCGCCGCGGCTCGTCGGATGTCATCCTGATCGCGCCGCACGGCGGCCGCCGTGCGATCGGTGATCCGGCCGCGCCCACGGAACGAAAAGTCAACGATCTGCACACCGCCGATGTGACGAACGATTTGGCCGCGGCACTCGACGCCACGGCGATCATCAATGACGGGTGCGATCGCAACGAGCTCGACCTCAATCGCATCAGCCAGGTCCATCGACGCGCGCCGTGGTTTCTCGATTTGGTTGTCGGCGAAATCGCTGCGGTGCTCGCACGGCATCGTCGCGCGCAGGTTCTCATCGTGCACGGCTGGAACACCGGTCAGCCAAAGTGCGATCTCGGCGTCGGCGCAATCGAGCAAGGGGAGCGCCTCGAACCCTTGGGGCAGGCGGAACTCAGCGTTACTCCGGACTATTGGCACAGCGCCGTCGCACGCTTTCGCGCGCTCTGCACGGCCGCGGGCATTGCAACCCCGGTGGGCGAACGTTACCCGGCTGCGCATCGCAACAATCTGTTGCAGCTTTTCACCGTGCGATTCGCCGATTCCAACCACCCACACGTCCGCCAACTTGCAACCTGGGCGAGCGCAAGGCGGCTGCACGCGGTACAACTCGAGTTGGGCATTCCGCTGCGCTGGCCGGGACCACTCCGACGTGGGTTGCACGATGCCGCAGTCGAAGCGTTCGGAAAGCCAGCTCCGTTGTCGTCCTGGAGCACCCCACCGATTCCCCCCTCCCCGCCCGTCGGCCCGTTGGGCTTTCATGTTCACGAGCCAACGAGCGGAGTGACGCTGTTCACCAGCATCACCCCCATGGGTTCGGGCACAGCCGGGCGCTTGCTGTTGTTTCTCGGCGGAAGAGAGATTGCGCTCTTCACCGGCGAGGAGCCGGGGGCTCGCAGCGCCGTCGGCGGTCTCATCTTCGAGCCACTGCCACGAGGCTTCGCGCTCTGCTTCGACGGATATGCCTCGCGCCTTGGGGATGCGGACCTGTACCTCGATCTCGAAGCCGCGCTCGCCGCGTCGACACTCGTGCGCGTCCGGGCGAATTTACACTATTGCGGGGCGGCAGACGGCGA
Source organism: Binatia bacterium (assembly GCA_035541895.1). Lineage (GTDB taxonomy): Bacteria > Desulfobacterota > Binatia > HRBIN30 > JACQVA1 > DATKMK01. The sequence goes on from DATKMK010000107.1 coordinate 8,289, forward strand.
ATCGACGGAACCTCGTCCGGGACAGTTCGGCGGGACGATCGCGATCGACGATCGCGTCATCACCGTTGACGCAGGCGGCTTTCTCGATCCAGCGGTTGCGATCCGCGGTCCCGGTCGGCATGCGGCGCGCACGCACCTCGCCGCGGTTTTCGATCGCGATACGGCGCTCAACGTTCGGGCCGCGGAGGGAGACTCGGCGCTCACCGGGCCGATCGTGTTTGCGGGCCGCCGCCACCCGGCACCATCGGGACACGTGACGATGTTGCACGACGGCGACGCGTACACGCCGGCGGGATTTCACTTGCACCTCACCCCACCCGCGCTGCCGGTCACGGCCGTCCCGCTGGCGCGTATGCCGATCCTGCGTCCGCTCGGCGGTGGAGCGCACGCGCGGATCACGTTCGGACCGGCACGCTTCGAATGGGACGGACGGATCGGTTGGGGTGTGTACGAGTACGCGCGGCGCGTGATGCCGCGCGTACCCGATAACTAGCGGACCGGCAGGGCAGCTTTGAAGCTGCCGTGAATCGCGACCTCGCCCTTTTGATTGACGGCCTGGACCTCGCCTTCGACCATGTGGGCACCATCGGCGCTGTACTTCTTCGTCACCTTTCCCTTGCAGGTGATCGTATCGCCCGGCCAGACACGGGTGGCGAAGCGCACTTTGAACTGCCGCAGATTCTGCACCCCGACGAAGTCGGTGACGCATTTTCCCACAAAGCCGGCGTTCAACATCCCGTGCGCAAACACGGTCGGAAGCCCGGCGCCTTCGGCGAAGGTTTGATCATGATGGATCGGATTGAAATCGCCGGACGCACCTGCGTACCGAACCAAATCGGTGCGCGTCAGGTTCTTCGCGACGAAGGCGGGAATCTCGTCACCCTCGTTCACGGCGTCGAAAGTGAGTTGCTTGCGTTCGCTCATCGCTAGTCCTTCTTCACCACCTGTCCGGTCTCGATGACGGTCGAGCGGCTGATCGCCACCAGTTCACCCTTCTGATTGCGGAACTCGGTGGCGGTGATTCCAAAGTTCATGGTGCCGCCGCGCGAGCCCGCCTTCTCGAAGACGTTTTCGATTTTGCTGACGGCGGTGAGCACCTCGCCGACATAGATCGGTTTTAGATACTCAAATTCCTGTTCGCCGTGGAGAACACGACGAAGATCCATGTCGAGCTTCGGCCGGCCGCGGCCGTCGTCCCAAAAACCGAGCGTCATCAGAAACGTCGGCGGTGCCATGATGCCGCCGGCCTCGCGCTTCGCCACGGCTTCGTCGGAGTAGATCGGATTGTCGTCTTTGATCGCCCGGGCGAACTCGCGCACTTTGCCCAACTCGACCACCATCGTCACCGGTTGCCCGGTGCGGCCGATCGCGCTGTTGTCCATCGCACGATTCTCCGTTCTTCAACTCGCCGCCGCGACTTCCGGCTGATCGAGCACGACCTGCGCAACCAGCTCGCGATTCCACGTCGCGTCGCCGAAGGTGACCTCTGAGCCTTTCGCACGCTTGAAGTAGATGTGCATGTCGTGCTCCCAGGTGAACCCGATCCCGCCGTGGATCTGGATCCCTTCGCCGGCCGTGTGGCGGTAGGCGTCCGAGACGTACGCCTTCGCCATCGCCGCTGCGAGCGGGGCCTCCGCGACGTCGTTCGCGACGGCCCAGGCCGCGTAGTAGGTCGCCGACTTCGAGCTCTCGACCTCGACCAGCATGTTGGCACACTTGTGCTGGATCGCCTGGAAGCTGCCGATCGGCCGCCCGAACTGCTCGCGCACCTTGGCGTACTCGACCGACATCTCGAGCACCCTCTGCGCCCCGCCGCACATCTCGGCGCAGAGT
>DATKMK010000108.1:0-3631 GCA_035541895.1 Binatia bacterium
TGCCGTCGACTTGGTGCTGACCTTCAGCTCCACGCTAACGCTGGCTGCTGCGGACCCGGATGCGCTGTGGCATATCGCGCACGACCTGTGCGTTCCGCACCAGCAACAGAACCATGACCCGGCCCCGTGCGTGGAGGTCGATGTCCCCGGCGGCTACGCGATCCTGAAGGACCGCGTCGGCAAGACCCAGTTCCTGCTCATAGCGACCGAGCGGATTTCCGGCATCGAAAGTCCCGAGATTCTCGATCCGGCCGCTCCGAATTATTGGGACGCCGCCTGGCGTTCGCGTCATTTCGTCGAGGAGCGTGCGGGCCGTGCATTGCCGCGGGACGCAATCGGCTAGGCGATCAACTCGGTCAGCGGGCGCACGCAGGACCAGTTGCACATCCATATCGACTGCGTTCGCCCGGATGTTCGTGCGCTGCTGAGCGAACACATGGATGCGGTCGGCGAAACCTGGGCTCGGTTTCCGGCGCCGTTGGTTGGCCATGCCTACATGGCGATGCGCGTGGAACAACCGGAGCTTGGGAACGCTAATCCATTCGTTCTGGTGGCGAGGCGCGTTCCGGCCGCACGCGATGACATGGCGCACGAGACGATCGTGGTAATAGGCGCGCGCTTTGGCGACCAAGACGGTTTCGTGGTGCTCGCCGGTCATGCGTCAGCAAGCATGGACGATCGCGCATCGGGCGAAGAGCTTCTCGATCACGCATGCGCGGTTGCTTCCGGTGCAAAGTAGAAAGACGCCTCTTCAAATCGCGCTCGGGATGTTGCAACGCCCTTCTTTTGCGTTTCGACAGTCCCGTCCGCAATGCCGAGCGTCGCGAAATTCCTGAGCCGCATCGCGATAACCGGACCGACAAAGGACCTCACTTCGAGATCGAGATCACCGGCCCTGACTGCTCCGCGGTCGACACGCTCATCTGGTACAACTGATACAGAAGGCTGAACGCCTTCATGTTCCACTGATAGCCACTCTGCGGTTGGACGGCGTAGTAGTGCTCGTGCCATTTCACGGAGAGTTCGTCTTCCGGTGGCTGATCCCGCGTCTCCACGATCTCCAACGCGTGCACCGGGTTTTCACCGACGGCGGGCGTGCGCGCGTCCGGCGGGACGTCGAACTCTGGCTCTTCCTCCATGCCGCGGCCGATGAAGGTCAGGATCTCGTGGAAGCTGCGCAACCGCAGACGACCATGCATCGGATACTCGCCGCCGATGTGGCCTGCGCGGATGTCCAACAGAATGTCGTTGGCGGGCGCTTCATCGGCCTCTGCGTGCAGGCGCACGCGTTCTTCGTTCGTCAAGACCGATGGATCGTAGTTGGAGATCATGACGCGGCCATTGACCCGCTTCGTCACGTGGTAGACGCGCTGAGCCGCGTCGTAGGCCAATGAGAAATCCTTGTACGTCGACGCAAATGCTTCGGGCGTCATCGCGTCCTCCGGTACCGTCCACATGATCTGGAAGTGCAGTGGTTCGACATACAGCGCGTGACGATCTTGGATGGCCGACAGGTGCGACATGATGCGACGGTAAACCACATAGCCCGCCTGATCGGCGGGACGATTGTGATTCACAGTGACGTTGCCGGACTCTTCTTCCAGCCGGATTTCCGCACCCATCAGCCGCAGCAGCGAGTCGACGTCGTAGCCTTGGCGCAGTAGTAGCGTCAGTTTCTGCTCCTGGAATGGCGTCAGCAGTCGCTGCGTGAATTCCTCGCCTTGCATCGGCGCGATGCTGATGGTCGGATTTTCCTCCGCGCTACTTCCGAGCAACGGAACCAGGAGATTCCCGTTGTTTCCGGTCAATGCCCCGCCGATGCCAGCGTTGACCGAGAACTTGTAGGTCGCGGCGATGTTCGAGATGTTGGTGAAATGCATCGGCTCGTTGTGGCGCGCTCGAGCGATGTTGAGCAGCAACTGCTTCGACACGCTGTCGGCAGTGGTCGTGTCGTACGCGATCACTGCACGGTCTAAAGCAATCTTCGAAGCGCAACCGCCGGCCGCAAGGACGGCTGCGACTGCAGCAAGCACGAGTCGACGGCGGGTGGACGACATCGATGATCCCTTCAGCCCCAAGGATTGAACGATGGCGAAGACGCGATCGCCGAGCCGATGTTCGCCACTTCGGCTCCTGAAGTCATCCTCGGGCTGGGTTGAGTCGAATCGGTTACGACGCCGCGCCGAACAATTCGCCGACCGTTAGGGTGATCCACATTGCCAACGCGCCCCAGATCAGCACGCGCGCCGCTCCCCGTAAAATCTGAGCGCCCCCTGCGCGCGCAGCAAGTGCGCCGAGCAGTGCGAGAGAGGTGAGAGAAACGCCGGCGATGATGGGAATGTGGACTCCTTCGGGAGCGACGAGTCCCGCCAAATACGGAACCGCGCCGCCGAGCGCAAAGCTAACGGACGAGGCTACCGCCGCTTGCAGCGGGCGAGCGGTCAGCGCGTCGGTGATACCGATGTCGTCGCGGGCATGCGCAGCAAGCGCGTCATGCGCCATGAGTTGGTGCGAGACCCGAGCGGCGAGGTCGTGGTCGAGACCGCGCGCGACGTAAATGTCGCGTAGTTCCGCGTGTTCGGCGTCGTAGTCGTCAGTGAGCGCGTTTCGTTCGGTGTCGAGGTCCGCGCGTTCGGTGTCGGCTTGCGAGCTGACGGAGACATATTCCCCAGCGCCCATCGATAACGCGCCGGCAACGAGGCCGGCGAGGCCCGCGAGCAGCATCGCGCTCGTCGAACCCGCGTTCGCTGCAGCCACGCCAAGCATCAAGCTCGAGATCGACAGCACGCCGTCGTTCGCGCCGAGGACGGCCGCGCGCAACCAACCTGATCGGTGCGTGCGATGTGTGTGCGAAACCATGGTTCACCCGACTCATTGCTGTGCGATGCTGCCCCTAGAGTAGAGGGGTTCGGAAATGGTGTCGCGACGTAGCACGACTCTAGTCGGTCGATTCAGACGGTTACCGTTCGTCTTGCGTCTACGCTGGACACTCGTCTCTTTCGTGATCGTCGCTCGGCGGGTGCTGCCGCCCGCCGTCGGGGATTAAACCGGCCGGACACAACGGCAGTCGCATGATGCAACGAGCGCCTCTGTTGGGGATCCTCGATGTTTCGATCTGTCGGGGATATGCGCGGACAATCGCTTGAGACCGCGAGTCCAAGTCCACTCGTCGTCGAGCCTACAAGTCGAGCGCATTCGTCAGATCGCCCAGCGGCCGTTCGTGATGCTCGGTCAGCGCAGCATCACGCGCAGTGATTCCGCGCAACGGCGGCAACCGATATCGATGCGCGATCAAGCGAAGGATCGATCCGGTGTCGTACGGCGTGTGATCGACAAAGTGTCTTTTCGCGAGCGGCGAAATGATGACGGTCGGTACGCGGGTGCCGGGGCCGAGCAGATCGCCCTTCGGCGGCCGCGCGTGATCCCACACGCCGCCGTTCTCGTCGTACGTGACGACGATCACCATGTGCGGCCATTGCGGACTCGCTTGCAGTTTCGCAACGAGCGCGGCGAGGTGTTCGTCGCCGTCGTCGAGGTTCGTGTAGCCCTCGTGCTGATTCAGGTTGCCTTGCGGCTTGTAGAACGCGACCGGCGGCAGCTTGCCGGCCGCCGCGTCTGCCAACAGGTCCGC